>DAOTUC010000228.1:0-13449 GCA_034437315.1 Anaerolineae bacterium | reverse complement strand
ATCATAGACCCTAAAGGTTTTTGCGCTGGTTTTGATGGAAAAAGGTCATTGTTTAAGGCAAAAACGTTGTTTGCGCGGCCTTGAGCAAAACCTTTAGGGTCTCGCCATGCGAAATCCCAGAGAACCATTTTCATGAAGTTACCACATCCGGGTGACAGCATATTCGTCAGGCGCATCGAAATCATCAGCTACTTTTATCAGCCCCTTTGCACTCCCAAACTGGGGATAACGCTCTGGCGGGATGACAGGGACAAGCTGCACCACCTCTTGATCATCCGTGAAAATCAAGACCTGCTCACCCTCAATCGCAGCATTTATCAGTGCCAACAACTTGCCCTGTGCTTCGTCAAATGTCACTCGATACATATCTGCACACCCCTCTCAGAATAAGCCTCCCACTGACTTCAAGGGACGTCTGACCAACTATGCCGTATGATACTACCAGAGAAGCGGAAAGTCAACGCACCGGGGCCGCTGGCTGGATGCGAACAACAGCACGAGCGGCCCCGATGTATCGATCAGGAGATCAAGAAACCCGGTTTATGTCGCTGCGCTAAGGAAAACCCGGTTTCTTCCCTGATATGGCGTCTAATCCTGCCCGCCGATGATCATCTTGGGCCCTTCCCGCTCGGGGAAGCGGGTCAACACCGTCGCTTCGACCGGCAGGGCCACCCGCCCGCGTTTCAGCACCCCCTCTTCCAGCGATTGGCCGCGCAGGGTGAAGATGGCGATGGGCGTGTCGGGGACGTTGTAGCGCTTTTCGACGATGGCCAGGCCCAACAGATAGCCCTCGACGTCGATGGAGCAACTGGTGACGTGGCCGATCTGTTTCCCCTTTTTGTTGACTACCGGGTCGCCGGTGTGGGGCATGCGCTCCCCTTTCTGGTTGACGCGGAAACGGATGAGTTCCCGTTTGCGCGTCTCTTCCTGGGCCAGCAACGCCTCGCGGCCGACGAAGAAGGGCTTGTGATACTTGACGTAACCGGGGAATCCGGCATCAATGGGCGAGATGTCGAAGGGCCCGGCCAACTCGTGGCCGTAGAGCGGCAATCCAGCCTCGGTGCGGGTGGAATCGCGGGCGGCCAACCCGGCCGGTTTGACGCCCAGCGGCGCGCCGACCTCCAGGATCGCCTCCCACAGCGCCTCGACCTGTTCTGGGGGGACGAGAATCTCGTAACCCCACTCCTCGCCGGTGTAGCCGGTGCGGGCGATGACCAGCGGAATGCCGGCCAACGCGCACTCGATCACGTCGGTGCGGCGCACACGGGCCAGCGCGGCCTTGAGCGCCTCGTCGTCGGTCAGCGCTTGCAGCGTGGCCAGCGAGGCCGGCCCCTGGAGCGCGATGTCCCGCTTCTGCCGCTCGCCCGAGACCGGGTCCTTCAGGTTGCGCAGCGTCGCCGGGGCCTCCACCTCGACCCACGGACGGTTCCGGTCGATGAGCACGCGGCCCTCGTTGACCGCGTTCAACCAGTCCCAATCCTTGTCGGCGTTGGAGGCGTTGACGACCATCAGGTAGCGCTCGGCGTCCGTGCGGTAGATGATGCCGTCGTCGATGACGTTGCCATCGGGCGTGAGCAAGTAGCCGTACATCGACTGCCCGTCCTCGATCCAGGCGGCGTAGTTGGAGAAGACCGTGTCGAGGAAGACGGTGGCGTTGGGGCCGACGACCTCGAAGACGCCCATGTGGCTCACGTCGAAGAGAGCGGCGGCCTCGCGCACCGCCTGATGCTCCTCGCTCACCGACGTGTACCAGACCGGCATCTCCCAGCCCGCGAACGGCACCATCTTGGCGCCCATCCTCTTATGCACGTCGTAGAGTTCGGTGCGTTTTAGCGGCTGATCCTCCGGCTCTTCCCAGCGCCATTCCTCCCTTTCAACCGCCGGCGCGTGTTGGGCCAGGTGGGATTGGCCGACGAAGTAGAGCTTGGACAGATCGAAGCGGTCGGGGTGTTCCGCGAATAGGGCCGCGACGTCTCCCCCGACATCGCCGCTTTCCCGCGCTTTCCCCTCGACTTCCTCTACCAGGACCGGCCCCTGCACCTTGCGGAAGATGTCTTCCGCGTCGAACAGAATGTAACCATCGCTCAAACCCCGCAACCACCGGGCGACGCGCTGGGCGTTTTCCGGCGTCGGGGTGACGAGGAAACGATCCCGCCCCCATTCATCCTGTTCCTCGCGTTCGACCAACACCTCATCCAGCAACTGTCCGTTCCGATCCAGCATGTAGGTGACCAGCGAATCGCCCACTGCCAATTGGAGCGCGTTGGCGGCGACCACCTCGTTGACGTGCTGGCGCGCCCGTTCGCCGGTGATCCGCAGCGCGACCGGTTTCTCCTCCGTGACGGCGTCCAGGTAGGGATAGTGCGGGTAGCCGTGGCGCTGGTACTCGAAGTCGATGCCCGCTTTCTCGGCCAACTCGGCCACGCCCCGGCGCACCTCTTCCATGATCGCCAGGTCGACCTTGCCCCGGGGGAGCTCGCCGATGAGGCCATTATAGGAGAAGGGTTCGACGTGGCTCAGAAGACGGTGGATCAGCCCGGCGATGGCGTCCATATCCCCCTCGTCCAGCCCCCGCTGGGTGAGCCAGGGGGCGCCCAGGCGGATGCCCGTGGCCAGCGGCGTCTCCTCGTCGCCGGGGATGGTGTTCTTGTTGGCCACCAGGCCCGCCAGGTCCATCATACGGACGGCCGGTTCGCCCCACACGGGATAGGTCTGGCCGGTGGGCGCGGCGGGTTCGGTGCGGATCGACTTCAGGTCTAGCAGCAGGAGGTGGGTGTCGGTGCCGCCGTAGGCCAGCCGCAGACCGCGTTTCGTCAGGCCCTCGGCCAGGGCCTGGGCATTGGCCACGATCTGCCGCTGCAACGCCTGGAAGGCGTCAGTCTGGGCGATCCGGAAGGCCACCGCCATGGCGGCGAACTTGTTGACGTGAGGCCCGCCCTGTTCGCCGGGGAAGATCGCCATGTCGATTTCATTCGCCAGATCCGAATTGGTGGTCATAATGACGGCCCCACGCGGCCCGCACATCGTCTTGTGGGTGGTGAACGTCGTGACGTCGGCGACGCCGACTGGGTTGGGGTAGACCCCAGAGGCGGCCATTCCGGCGACGTGGGCGATGTCGGCGAAGAGATAGGCGCCCACCTCGTCGGCGATGGCGCGGAATTTCTGCCAATCGGGCGCCCAGGGGTAGGAGGTATAACCGGCGACGATCACCCTGGGCCGGTGTTCCAGGGCCAGTTGACGGATGTTGTCGTAATCGAGCCGCTCCGTCTGCGGATCCACGCTGTAGGAGACCACGCGGTACCGCTGGCCCGAGATGTTGAACTCGGAACCGTGGGACAGGTGGCCGCCCTGGTACAGATCCAACCCCATCAACGTGTCGCCGGGTTCCAGCAGCGTCCAGTAGACGCCCAGGTTGGCCGCCGTGCCCGATAGCGGTTGCACGTTGACGTGGATGTGCTCCGGCCGCAGGTCGCCGTGGGCGAAGAGTTGCGCGCAGCGGCGTTGGGCCAGGCATTCGACGAAGTGCACGTAATCCACGCCCTTGTAGAAGCGGCGATCGGCGTAACGGCGGTAGAAGGCCAGCTGCCACGCGGCATCGTGTAACCGCTCCTCCGGTTCGCGCACCATGCGCGTCGGCGGATACCCCTCGGCGTAGATGTTCTGGAACCGGGTCCCCAGGGCGTCGCGGACCGCCTTGGGGGCGTAGGATTCGGAGGGGATGAAAATTAGTTTGCGAGCTTGCCGTTCATCCTCCCAACGGATGAGCTGGGCCACAAATGGCGCGACTTCCTCAATGTCTTGCCACAGGAGGAAGTCAGATTGGGATTGCGGGTTTGACGATGAGGGTTGCATACGTGTATACTCCTTTCAATCTGATATGTGAAAACTGATGTGATAGTGTTAGTATGTCCCTGGGGACTATATTGTAACATTGAGCGCACAAGAGGACAAGAGCGCGTTGGCACATCTCTTTTTGCAAAATGTACGGTTTAGTAACGACCGGCAAACAGCGAGAGGCGTCGGGTGGGTTTTGCGGGGGTCAATTTTAAGTTTATGCAAATCATGCTATAATCCATCAAGAGCCGTCTACGGTGTAAAAAGGAATCGCTCAGAGGCCCGTCCTCCGGCCGATTGGCGCCCCCGAGACGGTGGCTTAGAGCAATTATTTAAGACGCTGTCTACGGTGTAAAGAAGGAAGGAAAGAAGGAATAAATCGCGGATGAAGAAGCAGGTTGATGACTTTCTGCATTTTTTGGCAATTGAAAAGGGGTATTCCGGGCATACGATTGTCGCTTATCAAAACGACCTCGAACAGTTCCGATCCTATCTGCGGGGCGAACAGATCGACCTCTGGGGCGACGTGAGGCGCAATCACATCCTTGATTACATTCGTCATTTGCGAAGCCGAGAGTATGCGTCCTCGACCGTGGCGCGCAAGATAGCGTCGATCAAATCCTTCTTCAATTTTTTGGTCATCGACGGCCTGTTGGACGTGGCGGATGACCCGACAACGGCGGTCGACTTACCTTCGGTAGACGAAACCCTGCCCAATCCATTGAAACCGGAGGAGATGGCGCGGTTGTTGGCGGAACCGGCCAAATCCGATTCGCCCAGGGCGGCGCGCGATCTGGCCTTGTTCGAGTTGATGTATGCGACCGGCATGCGGGCCAGTGAGGTGTTGAACTTGCAATTAGGCGCTATCGACCTGGAGGAACAGACGGTCCGTTGTACGGGCAAAGGGGATAAGGAGCGCATTTTGCCGCTTTACGACCGGGTTTGTGCGCTATTGGCCGATTACGTGAAGCATGCGCGGCAGGAATTGATTCGCCGCCCCTCGGAGCAGACGGTGTTCCTCAACCATCACGGACGCCCGTTGAGCCGGCAGGGGTTGTGGCTGTTGGTCAAGGAATACGCCCAGGCCGCCGGCATCGAACGGCGGGTGACGCCCCATACCTTCCGGCACACCTTCGCCACCCACATGTTAAACGGCGGGGCCGGGTTGCGCGAGGTGCAGGAATTGCTGGGGCACGCGAACATCGTGAGCACACAAATCTACACCAAAGTGTCCGACCGGCTCAAGCGCAAGGCCTACGACGAGGCCCATCCCAGGGCGTGATTGTCGAACAGTTCACCCAATTTTTGAGAACGGTGAAAGGATAGGTATATGACCGAGTTTTTCTCTATGCTCCATTTTGAGGAAGCCGCGGCAGTGATTAGAGACCGCATTGCTTTCTCACCTCAGATTGGCTTGATTCTTGGCTCCGGATTAAGTCCGCTGTCCGACGCGGTGGATGACGCTGTCGTGATACCCTATGACCAGATTCCCCACTTTCCACTCTCGACGGTAGAGGGTCACGTGGGGCGTTTGGTGATGGGCCAGCTCGAAGGGCGGCCGGTGATGGTGATGCAGGGGCGGGCCCATTATTACGAGGGCTATTCGATGCCCCACATCGCGCTCCCCGTGCGCGTGATGCAGGTCCTGGGTGTGGAGACCTTGATCGTCACCAATGCCGCCGGCGGCCTCAACCCGGCGTTCGAGCCGGGCGACGTCATGCTGATCAACGATCACATCAACCTGGTGGGCATGGCCGGCCTGAACCCGTTGCGTGGTCCCAACCTGGACGCGCTCGGCCCCCGTTTCCCCGATATGTCGGCCTCCTACGACGCTGAATTGCGCGCATTGGCCCGTCAGGTCGCCGCCGAGGTCGACGCGCCCTTGCGCGAGGGGGTCTACATCTGCCTGGCCGGTCCAAGTTTCGAGACGCCGGCCGATCTGCGCTTCCTGCGCGTGATCGGCGCGGACGCTGTGGGGATGTCCACCGTGCCCGAAGTGACCGTGGCCCGGCACGGCGGGACGCGGGTTTTAGGGCTGTCTGGCGTGAGCAACGTGCTCCCGGCAGGCGACGGCCCCTCGGCCGAGATGACCCACGAGGAGGTATTAGAGGCTGGAAAACTCCTGGTCCCTCGGCTAGAGGCGATCATTCGCGGTGTGTTGAGACAAACTTGAAAATCGTATGACGACCTTACTCCGGCAACTGGTTGACTACGCCCTGATCTTCTACATCGGGTGTGCGATCGGGATCATTTTCTACGTCTTTCGCGCCCTGGCGGCCCAGCGCGAACGGGGGCTGGCGATGTTCACCCTGGAGCGCGAGACAGCGACGGCCCAAATCGCCCGCGCGTGGTTAATGGTTGCCGTTTTCGTCGTCATCACGGCGATCGTTTTTGTCAGCACGACCTTCGTCGTCCCGGCGCTCGTCGACGACCTTGAGGAGACGGCGGAACCGACCAACACCCCGGTGGGCGGCCTGGTGTTGCCCCCCGGCATAACGCCGACGCCTAGCCCGACGTTGGGGCCGCTGGTCCTATCCCCCACGCCAACGTTTACGCCTACTCCGACGCCAACGCTCCCCCCGCCCCCGGAGGATCTGGAGGAAGAGCCGCCGACCGAAGCCCCCACGCCAGAGCTGACTGAAGCGCCGCCTACTGCGCTCACGGGCGAGGTCTACGCCCGCTTTGGAGACGTGGGGGAGTTGGTGGGATTTGCCCTTTCGGCGGCCGACGTGTCGCCCGATCAGACGCTGGAACTGACCCTCTACTGGCGGGGAGTCGACAACGATAATCAGGTCAATTACCTCGTGTTCACCCACCTCCTCTCGGCCGACGGTCGCCTGATCGGTCAGCACGACGGCGCCCCGGCCAGCGGGGCGCGTCCCACGAGCGCCTGGGCCGCTGGCGAGACGGTCGCGGACGTCCATCCGATGACCTTTTCCGACGCGGGTTACGCAGGCCCGGCGCGGATCGCCGTGGGATTGTACGAGCCGGGCAGGGGCCGCATGACGACGCAAACAGGCGAGGATGCGGTCGTGTTGCCCGTCACGATCAACGTGACACCCTGACCCAGACTTAGCAGAGTTAACCCACGCTGTATGATACCCAAAAGCCTTTTTCTGACCAATTTTATGTGTTACCCACAGGCGGCGCTGGATTTCAACGGCGTCCACGTGGCCTGCCTGGCGGGCGATAACGGCGCGGGGAAATCCGCCCTGCTCGACGCCATCACCTGGGTGGTGTGGGGGAAGTCTCGCGCCCGGCGGGACGACGAATTGATCCGCCTGGGCGAGGACGAAATGGCGGTCGAGTTCGTTTTTGGGCTGGGGGACGAGGTCTACCGGGTGTTCCGCCAGCGCAAGGCCGGCAAACGAGGCAGCACGTTGCTCGATTTCCAGGTGCAGGACGTTGAAAAGTGGCGCTCTATCGCCGAGGGCGGCGTGCGGGCGACGCAGGCCAAAATCGAGCGTGTCCTGCGGCTCGATTACGACACTTTTGTCAATTCCGCTTTCCTCCGCCAGGGGCGGGCCGATGAGTTCACCGTCAAGACCGCCGCCGAGCGCAAGCGGGTGCTGAGCGACATCCTGGGCCTGGACCGGTGGGCGGTTTATGAGGATCGGGTCAAGGAAAAACTACGGGCGATTCACGCGGAGGCGGAGGTGATCGAACTGCGCCTACAGGAAATCGACGCCGAGTTGGCGCAACGCTCGACCTACGAAACGCAATTGGCGGAGGCGCAAGAGGCGGTCAAGGCGCTGAGCGCCGTATTAGCGGAGGCGCAGGCGGCCTATCAAGAGATGGAAGCAGCGCGAGCGGAGCGCCGTCACGTGGAGGCCCAGTTGGCGGACGGAGGCGCGCGGATCGCCCAGTTGAAGCAAGAATTGAACGCCCTATCCGATGAACGGGCCGAGCACGAGCGACGGCTGTCCGACCTTGAACGCTTGTTAACCGAGGCGGACGCGATTGAAGCCGGATACGAGGCTTACCAACAGGCGATGGCCCGGGAGCGCGACCTGGGGGCCAAATTGCGCCAATCGGTCGAACTGAACGAGCGACGGTTGACGTTAGAGTCCCAGATCGCCGAGGCGCGGCGAGAATTGGAGAAGGAGCGGGACATCATCGCGCAACGGATGGCGGAATTGGAGACGCGCTTGCCCGACGACGCCTTGCGGGCCGAGTCTGAGAACGTGCAGGCCCAGATCGCGCACCTGACGCAGCTTTCGGAGAGCCGGGAGGCGGCTCGCGGCGATGTGATCGCTATCTCGGAGGAGCAAGCGACCCTCCGCGCCCGGAACGAGGCGCTTAAGGTGGAGATGAACGGGATCAAGGACAAGATGACCCTGCTGGAGCAGGCGGATGCCCAATGCCCGCTCTGTGAGCAGCCGCTCACCGACGAGCACCGGCGTCGCCTGCTGGATCAGTTCCTCGACGAGGGCCAGGCCCAAGGGGACGCCTACCGGGCCAATCGAGACCGCGTGGAGAGTTTGCTGGCGCAAGCCCGGTCGTTGGCGGCGCAGATTGAACAGAGCGATGGGTTGTTACGTCAGTTGCCGGCCTTACAACGACAGGCGGCGGAGACGGCGGCCCGGCTCGATCGTGGGCGGGAGGCGGAGCAGGCGTTGGCTGAGATTCGGGAAACGTTCAGCCGGTTGGAGAAGCAGGTCGCCGACGCGGCCTACGCGGAGCAAGCGCGGGCGGAACTGGCGCAGACGCTATCCGAGGCGGAGGCGCTCGGTTACGACGCTGCCGCTCACGATGAAGCGCGTCGGGCCGTGGCCGAGGGACAGGTCTTCGCCGAGCGCAAGGCGCGCCTGGAGACCGCCCAGGCCCGGATGGCGGAGGAGCGTTCGGCGTTACAGCGCTTGGACGAGACCGACCGGCGGGTGCAAGCGCGCCTCGAGGAGGAAAAGGCGCGCCAGGCGGCGTTGGAAGCGCAGTTGGAGGCCCTGCGCGAGCAATTGGGGGCAGCTCCTCAGGTCGAGGCGACGTTGCAGCGGGTGCGGGGCGAGGAGGCGGCGGCCCGCCAGAAGCTCGGCGCGGCTCAGCAGCGTTTGGAAGCGTGCAAGATGTTGGGCCAGCAGCAGATTGATAAGATTGAGCGCCGGGAGACGTTGGCCGAAGAACAGTCGATTTACGAGGAATTGCGCACCGCCTTCGGCGTCAAGGGAGCGCCGGCGATGATCATTGAGGCGGCCGTACCGGAGATCGAAGAAGAGGCTAACCGCCTGTTGAGCCGGATGACGGGCGGGCGTATGCACGTCCGCTTCGATACCCAGAGGGAGACGTTGGCCGGTGAGGTGCGGGAGGCGTTGGAGATCAAGATCGCCGACGAGGTGGGGACGCGCGAATACTCCCTCTATTCCGGCGGGGAGGCCTTTCGCGTCAATTTCGCCATCCGCATCGCGCTATCCAAGCTCCTGGCGCGCCGGGCTGGCGCCCAGTTGCAGACGTTGGTGATCGACGAGGGGTTCGGTACGCAGGACGCCCAGGGGCGCGAGCGCCTGATTGAGGCCATCAACGTCATCCAGGACGACTTCGCCTGCATGTTGGTCATCACCCACATCGAGGAGTTGAAGAACGTCTTCCCCGTTCGCATCCAGGTGACGAAAACGGCGACGGGTTCGGTGGTGGACGTGATATAATAGCCAGTAGATCGGTCGGCGCGGTTACCACAGTTGACGATCGGGCTGTTCCTGGCGTCTCTTGATGCGACGCGCATCCCAGGCGGTGCGGTAATCGTCGATCTGTTGTGATAATGTCATCCAATCCTCGACCAGCAGGACGATACCCGGCTTGCCCGGCGACATAAGATAGGGAGAGAACCACAGGCGCAGCCACATTTTGTTGAGCGGATATTTACTTAATTTGATCAGGATTGCTGTCTGGCTCCAATAGGGGCGTAACCAATGTCGGCGAGCTGCTTTTTCCTGATTCGGGTTGAAGATTTCGTAAAAGGCGGTCGGGATCACTTCTTTGAAGCGCCCGTAGGAGATGGCGAGGGATAGGATGGGCGCTTGAATGCGAAGGTGGGTGGGGCGGCATTGCACCCAGGCCAACCGGCGGGCCATAAACGTGAAGACCAGAATAAATAGCGCGATGATGGCCGGCGCGAGGCTCAAACTCCGGTGTGGGGGATGGATGATCTCCAGGAAAGGGGCGACCCACCAGAGGGCGATGGACGCCGGTATGATGAGCAGGCAGGGTAAGGCCCACCGTTTCCACATCCGCTCGTAAATCAGGAGCGGGAACTTTTTTCCTCTAGCGCGTTTTTTTCTCGCCATGCGATCTTCCTTTCAACAGGCAGTCAGTGTGATGTTACTCCGGCAGGGCTTGCCGGGGGCGGCGCATCGCCTTTTTATACAGCTCGCGGAGTTGGTTGGCGTTCAGTTGTTTGCCGCTCTCGAAATAGGCGATCGCGACCCGCCCAATGGCCCACGTGCCCGTCCCGGTCACGGCGGCCGAGACTAGCCAGCCGGGGCCGGGGATGAACTTGCCCAACACGGTCGCCAGGTAACGGAGCCCCACGCTGCCCGCCATTGTGGTCAGGAGTTCGCGGGCGTGGCGCACGCTCAAGGTCTCGCCGTAAATGGCCGCGATGCGTAACACCATGCGCACCTGGGACGTCAACAGCAGGGGGATGTCGAGGATGGGGATCGGCCCGGCGGCGATGACGCCGCTGAGGATGCTGGCGTTCCGGACGAGGTTGCGGCTGATTTGCCGGCGGTAGGGGGGCAAGTGACGACCGAGCGCCACGGACATCCAGGGGTGTGTCTCTACGATGGCCGGTATCAGTTTTTCCGCCACGCCCTCGCCGCTCTTGGCCGAGATGGGGACGACGGCGGCGCCTAATTTTCGCTCCACGTCGGCCCGGGCGTCCGCCAAATCGCGCTTGATCAGGTCGATCTTGTTCATCGCCACGACGACGGGCGCGTCGATGGCGCGCAGCGATTCGTACAGGTCGTAATCGGGTTGGCGCAGGCCGGCCGAGCTATCCAGAACCAGGATCGTGACGTCGGCCTGTTCTGCGGCGGCCTGGGCCAGCGCCGCGCGATCGACGCCGCCCACCTCTCCAAAGCCGGGCGTATCGATCAGGGTGAAGGGACCGACCTCCTCGGTCACGATTCCCTTCGTCGTGCCGGGGACCGCCTTGACCGCCGAGACCTTGCGTCCCTTGATCAGGTTGAAGAGCGTCGATTTTCCGGAGTTGACCGGCCCGACGATCGCCAGGCGCGCGTGGGCCTCCTCCTCGACCTCCAGGGATAGCGAGTCCCAATCCAACGCCTGGAAAAATTTTCGAATGTCGACCAATCGTGTGGGTAATGATGCCATATTTCTTTCCTGATATTACGACTTAGATAAGTGTAACACAAGAATCGGGACTAGGCAATTTGTGGTTGTGTAGGATTTTTGAAGCGAAAACCCGATTTCTGTTCGATTTGCTTTTCTGCGTAACTGGGTGTATATTCCATGTACATCTACTACACTCCCTCTTATCACTTTAGACAAAGTTTGTCCTCCCAACCCGCGAAATTTAAGACCTTGCACGTTTGACGTTTTTTTGACGGCATTCTGTTAAGATACGTCAATTCCGTGAAAATGTTTCGGTATTGTATCAAGTGAAAGGAGAAGGTCATGTCCCCACGCGCCTATCTTGAGATGTCGTTCCGTGTGATGCTTGCCCTGTGTATGGCCCTGGGCGTCGTCGGTTATGCCTCCGCCGCCGGCCCGGTAGAGGAGGTCCAATTCGATCCCCCGCCTTTCCCGACCCCTCCTCCCGGAGCCCAACCAGAGGACATTGGAGAGCAGCCTGTGGGAGAAACGCACGAAGCGCTTTCCTCCTCTACCGCCTCTCCGGCTATCTATGCCAACGCCTCACCCGTCACCTACACCATTCACCTTAGATCCCGCCGCTTCGTCCCCTCGCCGGCCGACGCGCTGACTGAGACCTCGCTGCGCCGGTTGGCGTCGGCGGGGCAGGGGCGCGTCCACGTGCTGGTGCAACTCGACTTCATTCCTCGCCAGGCGGCCAAGGATGCGTTGGCCGCGCGCGGTCTACATCTCCTGGCCTACGTGCCCGATCATGCCTGGATCGCGTCGTTGTCTGTGGATCAGGCCGGCGCGGCCCTGCGTGCGCCGGGGGTCGCCTGGGCCGGTGAGCTGACCGTCGAGGACAAGCTCGACACGGCCATTGTGGCTGAGCAATGGGGCGCGTGGAACCGGGCCCCCGATGGCACCGTCGCCGTCTACGTGGCCATGCACCAGGACGAGAGCCTGGAGACCGGCCGCGCCCTGGTCGCAGCGCGCGGCGGCAAAGTGGTCGGCGAGGTGATCGGCGTCAACTTGCTGGTCGTCGAGATGGATCAGAAGGATGTGCGCGCCCTGGCGGCCGAGGATGCGGTGCAGTGGATCGAGCCGGCCGCCCCGCCCCTGGAAGGCGTCAACGACGGCAGCCGCCCACATATCGGCGTCGATGTCTTACAGGCGTCGCCGTATAATCTGGACGGTACCAACATTGACGTCCTGGTCTACGACAGCGGCCAGGCCGGCGATCACGTCGACTTTGGCACGCGCCTGATCCATGGCGATACCGACACCGTCAGCGATCACTCCACCCACGTCGCCGGTACCGTCGGCGGCAGCGGCGCCAACAGCGCCTCCGAGGGCGGATCGGCCCTCCAGTGGCGCGGCATGGCGCCCAACGCGGACCTGATCTCCTATGGCACCGATTACAGTGGCAGTGGATACATCTTTTACCAAAATGTCCCCGACATCGAGCACGACTGGGCGCAGGCCCAGAACTCCTACGGAGCCGACATAGGCACCGCCAGCCTGGGATCCAACGTCTACGCCAACTATTCCCCCGACTGTACGATTATAGGCAGGTACGGATCCGCCTCGGTGCTCATCGACCAGATCGTGCGCGGCGGCAACTCGGTCGTCGGCATTGGCGACAAGTACATCGCTGCGTGGGCCGCCGGCAACGAGCGCGGCTGGTGGTCCTCATGCCCCGGCGATGGCGGCGGCTATGGGCTCGTGGCCCCGCCGGCCGCGGCCAAGAACCCCATCCACGTCGGCGGATCCAACACCAACGACACCACGCAGTACGTTCATACCTCCTGGGGGCCGACCGAGGATGGGCGTCTCAAGCCGATCGTCACCGCCGGCGGATGTCAGACCAGCGGCGACTTCGGCGTCACGTCGACCGACAACTTCCCGGTCGATGACTACACCACCATGTGCGGCACCTCGATGGCCACGCCGGCTGTGGCCGGCGGCATCGCCCTGATGCTCCAACACTACCGCGACGTCTACAATACCACGGGCCGCTTCTGGCCCTCGACGGCCAAGGCCATCCTGATGCAGACCGCCCGCGACCAGTGGAACCCCGGCCCCGACTACCGATGGGGCTACGGCCTGGTCGATATCCACGCCGCCGTCGACCTGATCTCGCGTAAGGCCTTCCGTCAGGATAACGTGAACGATGGCGACGTGGACGTCTACTCGCTCGTCGTGCCCAATGACGACGAGGACGTGCGCGTCAGCCTGGCCTGGGACGATCACGAGGCCACCTTCAACGCCGACCCGACGCTGATCAACGACCTGGATCTGGAGTTGGTG
>DAOTUC010000227.1:0-11805 GCA_034437315.1 Anaerolineae bacterium | reverse complement strand
CAACCCGGATCACCTGGAAATCGCCTGCGGCCTGAACATCGCCGTCAATCTGACGAGCACGTTGGCCTACATCGCGGTGTTTTGCTAGGAGGAATGGTGCAACCACACAACATCTGTAGCGAGCGTGCGCGCCAGGTCAAGCCGTTCTTCTGGCCGCCCACCCTGATTATGCGCCAGGCTGCCAGCGCGCTCTACTACGGGGGATTGGTTGGCTGGCGTCACATGCCCGCATGGTTCATCCGCCATGGATTCAAGTCACTGCCGGTCGCCGCCGGATCGATTGGGATGGGCTGCATCGGCTTTCCCTCCCACCCAGTCTGGGAGGTGAGCGCCGCCTGCAACCTGCGCTGCATCCACTGCCACGCTTCGGGCGGCCAACCGGCGCCCGACGAACTGAACACCCAGGAAGGCAAACGTCTACTCAATGACCTGGCCCAGGTGGACGAGTTCCGCATCATGGTCTATACCGGGGGCGAGCCGCTAATGCGCCCGGACATTTTCGACCTGATGGATCATTCACACAAGCTCGGTTTCGTCAACCTGCTCGCCACCAACGCGACGCTGATCGACGAGGCCACAGCGCGGCGATTGCGCCAGGTGGGCGTCGTGGGGGCGGCGGTCGGATTGGATGGCCCGACCGCCGAAACGCATAACCCCATCCGCAACGCGCCCGACGCTTTCCAACGAGCGATGGTGGGCATCCAGGCCCTGAAAAGGGCCGGCATCCTGATCCAGATCAACGTCACGGCGATGGCGCACAACGTCGACGTGATAGCGGAACTGATCGAATTCAGCGACGACCTCCACGCCAGCCTGTTGTTGATGTACCAGCTGGCGACCATCGGACGAGGGCGCGAAATCTCCACCGCGTCCCTGAATCAGGCGGACAACGAGCAATTTCTGCGCCTGCTGGCCGAAAAGCAACGCTCGACGCGCGCCATTATCGAGCCGGTCGTCGGGCCGCAATACTGGCCCTATCTCCTGGAACGGCGTGGGTTGACCGGCGACCTGTGGTTACGGATGGCGGAAATGGTCTTCCACGGTTGCGTGGCCGGCAGCGGCCTGGCTTACATCAAGCCCAACGGGGACGTCTGGCCATGCCCCTTCGTCGAGGTCAACTGCGGCAACGTGCGCCAGCGCCCCTTCATCGAAATCTGGCGCAATTCGCCCGTCCTGGACGACCTGCGCCGCCGGGAAGAACGCTTGACCGGTCAATGCGGCGATTGTCGCTACAACGCCATTTGCGGCGGATGTCGGGGGCGGGCCTGGGCGCTGACGGGCGATTATCTGGCAGCCGATCCCAGCTGCTTCATCCCTTCGAAAGAAGAAACCGGGTTTTCCTCCCCCGCAGCGGCATAAACCCGGTTTCTCGCCCGTTGAACGTCTAACGCCGCCAGCGGTAATCCCGCTGCAGCGCATCCCGCAGATCCTTGTGAATCTCGCCCTTGTGCTCAATGGCCCACGCATCCCCAGTCCAGCGATAGAGCAACAGACAGTGGATCTGCTGCGCGTGGGGCTGCTGATTCCATTGGTTGATCTCGCGATAGGCCGCCTCAACCCAGCCCTTATCCTTGTTCACCCAACCGACCCGCCGTTCTTCATGCGAATTTTGCGGCTGATGCTCCAGCGCCAGCCAGTGATTGCTCTCGGTGATATAGATCGGCTTGTCGCGCCACTTGTCCGGGATCGCCTCGGCGAAGGGGCGATAGGCCTGAAAATCATAATAATGCTCGTGAACGGTTCCCGGCTGGAGGAATTCATCCTGGAACACGGTGGGTTTGGTGATCAGATTGACGTCCATCCAATGGGTGTAGGTGTGCAGCGCAATGCCATCCAACTCGACGATGTGATCCAGCATCTCCTTGAAATAGGCCAGCGGGCGATAACGCTTGCCGCCCAACCGGGCCCAGGGGAAGGTGTTGTAGGGATCAACGGCCCCAGGAACCACGATCGCGTCAGATTGCACCATTTTAATCTGTCGCCAGGCCAGGTTGAAGGCCTCGGCGTACATCTGCGGTGTGATGTGCTCCACGGGATTGGCCGCCCCGCCGGGATGCTCGCGCACGTTATTCTGCTCGTTGGCGATCACCCAGATGTGACACCCTTTCGAGTTCTGCACGTAACGGGCGCAAGCGCGGGCGAAATTGTGGTACTCACCGCGCACGGGCAACGTACCGCCCGGCTCGTAGCCGTGGTTGAGCCGGATAATGACGCCGAATCCGCTATCCGACCATTTGCGCACGTCGTGACCGCCGTCGTGGAACGGATCTGTGCCGACTGCCTGCGTGAAGAGCACCCATCCAGTCTTACCCGCCCCCCGGAAGAGATGCCGAAAGTCGCCGGTTCCATCGGCCGTCGCGCCGTGGATGCCGAACAACCACGCGCTTTCTCCCACGGGCAATGCGGCCTGGTCCACCAGTTTGCGCTTGTCAGCCAACCACTTGGCCTTCAGGTAGACGCCGCTGACGTATCCCTCGCGACGGCTGGGCGTGCGCACCTTGACCCACATATCCTTGCCCAGCTTTTTATCTACCTGCTGGGGATTCTCCCGCACCTCCAGGACCGTCTGGTCGACCACGCGCCAGATGACCGGCGCGTCGCTCCCCGGCCCCCTTCGCACGTTCAGGCCAATGCGACTTTGAACGCTGACGTAAGGCGTCGGTTCGCCGGTCGCTGTATCGGTGTGCAATCCCAGATACCAGGCATAAGCGTAACCATCGATGCCTTCCCGCGTTCGCACGTACAACCAGCGATGATCCCGGCCCAGTTTTTCCCGTGTGGCTGCCTCCGGTTCCAGCGAATCCAACACCGCCCCGTGATCCACCCGTGTGAGCGGCGGGCGATCGGTCCCCGGCGTCGGGCGGACGTTCAGATAGCCTACCTCCGGGCTGACGACCTCCACCTGTATGCTGATCTCCGGCGCATCGTCGATCAAGCGCAGATACCAGGCCGCCGTGTACCCTTCGACCCACGCCGGCGTGCGAATTCTGAGCCATTGACCCGACTGCCCTACCTTGGCCTGCACGTCTGCTTCTGGTTCCAGGGCGACCAATACGTCCCCATCATTGACGCGCGCGATCGGCGGCAGGGCGGTGGAGGGTTGCGGGCGCACGTTGAGGTAGCCGAGCGTCGGGCTGACGACCTGCACTTGAACGTCTTTCAAAACTGGCCTCACCGCCTCACCCAGGGGGAAGCCGCGAATGAGGGGGAAAAGGGCCGGATTGATCACACCGGCGCGGAAGATGCTGACGAAAGAGGGATGATATTTCGCCAACCGGTCGAGCCAGATCTGGAATTCGGCCGGCCCCATACGGGCCTGTCCATACTCGTCGCGATAGGGGCCCAGGATAGGATACAGCGGCGGGCTGTATCCCCAGCGCTGGCTCCAATAATTGTAATGTCCATAGGTCCACTCGTCGATCACGATCCGCGCCTGCTGCTCCGGCGGGCGGGAATCGTCCGAGGCGAAGAAGGAACCGTAGGACATCGGCATCAAGCCGCCCCGGCAATATTCGTTCATCTGATCATAGGGCAAATCCCGATGATGAGAGATGTTTGGAAAGGAGCAATTGTATATTTTCTCCAGATCCAGCCCCGCGACCTGGATATAGTCCCCTAAATGCACGGCCTGATCAAACCGCTTTCTGCACTGCTCGGCCTCAGTGTCGAACACGAATCCCCGGAAACCATCCTGGAACGCGCGCACCGCCACTTGAGCCTCCGCCTGGGGATCATCGAGCAATAACCACATCCACCCGATAGGCGTCAAACCGGCCGCAGCGACCTGCTGGGCCATCGACCGCACGCCCGAATAATAGGCCGAACCTTGCCCGACCTTGCACAAAATGTGCGTTGCGCCGATCTGGGGGGCGATTTGGAGCGCCAGGTCCAACTCCCCCTCTCGATAGATCCACAACCCCTTGCCGTGTAACATCAGTCGCCTCCTTAATCGCTATCACTGCTTCCTTGAAATCGGGAAATCGAAAAGAAAAACGGAAGAGCCCACCACATCCATAGTATACCACAAAACGCATCATCACAATAAAAAGGGATGGACGAGAGGCGGGGCGTTTATCGCGAAACGTGGGGATTATCCCGGACGTAGAAACGCCAGGGAATCGTCACCGCCCGTCTACCTCCCCGCACGTTGACGCGCGGCCCGGCGGCGATGGTTTCGGCGTCTAGCGGCGCGCCCCGCTCCAGGAAGAGCGTCGCATCAGGCGCGCACAGATCCGCCCCATCGAAGGCCCGGTCGACGCCCATCGCCTGGCACAAGCGGCCCGGTCCGCTGGTCAACGGCAGATCAGGCCGCCCGCCGCGCAGTGCGCGCATCGTCTCGACTCCCGCCAGCGGTTCCAGGGCGCGGATGAGCGCCGCCGCCGGGCGACCTTCCCGCTCGGTGACCAGGTTGAGGCAATGGTGCATCCCGTAGATCAGGTAGACGTAAGCGTGACCGGGCGGGCCATACATCGGCGCGTTGCGCGCCGTCGGGCCGGGGTGGGCGTGCGAGGATTGGTCGTCCTCCCCCGTGTAGGCCTCGACCTCGACGATGCGGCCCATCAATCGCTCGCCATCCAACAAGCGCACCAGGCGTCGGCCCAGCAGGTCGCGACATACGGCGAGTGTATCGCGGGCGAAGAAGCCCCGTTTCAGGCGCTCGTTTTCGATCTCGTTTTCAATCTCATTCTCAGGCGTCATCGTCACCCCCCCACGCTCACGCCTGAAAACGGGGATCGCGCGCTATCGTCCAACGGAGCCCCTGGGCCAGGTCGACGCGCGGCTCGTAATCCAGCAATTGCCGGGCCGTATCGAGGTCGGCGCACAATCGGGAGACGCCGCCGCTCTCGGCCGGGCTGTGTAAGAGGTTCACTTTCTGGCCCGTCACTTCAGCGACGAGCGCCGCCAGCGCGTTTATGCTGGTCTCGCGCCCGCTGCCCACGTTGATCACCCGCCGGTCCACGTCGGCCGCTGTAGCGGACACGACCAGCGCCTCGACTACGTCGTCCACGTAGACGAAATCGCGGGTCTGCCCCCCGCCGCCGAAGATCACCAGCGACCCGCCGCCCAACGCTTGCTTCAGGAAACGGGGCGCGACGGGCGGGTGGGAAGGGGGCAAATTCTGGCCCGGCCCGTAAGCGTTGAAAATCCGCAAGATAACGGTCTCGATGCCCCACAGCGCTCCAATGGTGCGCACGTAATACTCGGCCGCCAACTTGCTCACCGCGTAGGGGGACTGGGGATTGGGCGTCTGATCCTCCCGCACCGGCTGGCTGGCCTGCTCCCCGTAGACCGCGCCGGACGAGGTCAGAACCACCCGTCGCACCCCCGCGTCCCGCATCGCCTCCATCACGCTGACGGCGCCGCCGACGTTGACCTCGTTATACTGGCGGGGATAGAGGATCGACTCGCTGACCAGCACCCGCGCCGCCAGGTGATAGACGCAATCCACATCCTGGAGCAGCGTCCACAGCTTGGGGCGATCGGCCACGTCCCCCCGGCTGAAGAGCACCCGTTCATCCAGGCGCTTCGGATCCCCGGCGCTCAGATCGTCGATAACGCGCACCTGGTTCTCATCCTGCGCCAGGCGATTGGCCAACGCCGCGCCGAGAAACCCCGCGCCTC
The DNA here is from genome assembly GCA_034437315.1 of Anaerolineae bacterium. GTDB lineage: Bacteria > Chloroflexota > Anaerolineae > B4-G1 > B4-G1 > DSAR01. Next base: position 6,183 of record DAOTUC010000227.1, on the reverse strand, counting down.
CGGTCACAAGAAAACGCATCGAAACCTCCTCTTTGGGTATCACCAATCAAACACACGCGACTCAAAACGAGCGCCAGGCTATTATAACACACTTCTCCGCGAATGGGATTTGGTATCCTGACACCCCTATGTTATACTGAGGACTTGCAACATCAAATTTTTCAATCTTGTCATTACCGATGAAAACCTTTCGTAACCGTTCAAGTCGGTATGTTCAACCGGTCAAAGAACACGGATAGGTAGGATTTACGGATCAGTCGAGGCATCACGAGGTGATAAAAATCCGTCTAACCCTAGAGATCCGTGTTCTCTGCTTCAAATGTTAGACAAAAACAGAGGTGATTGCGTGAAGAAAATCAAACGTAAAAATCCCACCGCCGTCTCGATGTGGCACATCGTGCAATCGTGGTGGCCATTGGCCGTGAGTTGGCTCTTTATGGCCGCCGAAGGCCCGATGATGAACGCCGTCGTCGCCCGGTTAGCCAACCCCGATATCCACCTGGCGGCCTGGAGCGGCGTCGTTATCGCGCTCTCACTCGTCATTGAGGCGCCGATCATTATGTTGCTCTCAGCCTCGACCGCGCTGAGCAAAGATTGGGACTCATTCGTCAAATTACGCCGCTTCATGATGAGCGCTGGCGCGATCTTGACCGTGATCCACGTGCTCATCGCCTTCACGCCGCTCTATTACGTGGTCGTCGTCGACGCCATCGGCGCGCCGGCCGAGATCGTGGAACCGGCCCGCATCGGCCTGATGATTATGACCCCCTGGACCTGGGCCATCGCCTACCGGCGTTTCAACCAGGGGGTGTTGATCCGCTTCGGTCACTCGCGCGCCGTCAGCATCGGGACGATGATCCGGTTGACCACCGACGGGCTGGTGTTGGGCTTCGGCTACATGATCGAGATCGGCGCGTTGCCCACACCGCTGGGCCCGATTTCGGGCCCGATCCCGGGCATTGTCGTCGCGACCAGCGCCATCGCCGCCAGCGTCGTCAGCGAGGCGATCTACGCCGGGTTGCGCGTGCGCCCCGTGTTGCGCGATCAACTGAAACAGGCTCCGCCCGTCGACGAAACGCTGACGCTCCCCAGTTTCCTGGCGTTTTACACCCCTCTAGCGTTGACGTCGCTGTTGAATATGCTCATCGAACCACTCATCAGCGCGACCCTCAGCCGTATGCCCGCCGCTATCGAGTCGTTGGCCGCCTGGTCGGTCGTCTCCGGGTTCATCTTCCTGTTGCGCAGCCTGGGCTACGCCTACAACGAGGTCGTCATCGCGCTGCTGGACGAGCCGAACGTCGCGTCCCGCTTGCGCCGTTTCGCCTTCATCCTCTCGCTCTCCACCTGCCTGCTGCTGCTGATGATCGCAGCGACCCCCTTGGGCGCTTTCTGGTTCGAGCACGTCCTGGCGCTGCCGCCGCATCTATCCGCCCTCGCCAGCGCTAGCCTGTGGATCGCATTGCCCATCCCCGGACTCAACGTGTTTATGAGTTGGTACCAGGGTATCCTCGTTCACAACCGGCGCACGCGGGCCATTTCAGAGGCGATGGCTATCTTTCTATTGGTTGCGGGCAGCATTCTGCTGGGCGGCGTCGTATGGGGACGCATCACCGGGCTGTACGTGGGATTGTCCGCCTTCGGAACCGGCATGCTGGGGCAAACCGTCTGGTTATGGCGACGCAGCCGGTCTGAAATACGAGACCTGAGACGGCAGGAGAGCCAGGCATGCTGTCGCTGCATCTCCCCCTAGATAAAACGGATGTATGAACCGCCTCCACGTCCCCCCGCGCCCGTCGCAAGCTGGCGCCGCGACCCTCGACGCGCGGAAAATGGCGGGGGAACAGCCTTTAACCGCCAGACGCCTGTAAAATGTGCCGATATTCTATCGAGTAGGCCTTAGCCGGGCCGATAACCCCCGCAACTGTCCAAAATCGACCGGCTTGATCAAAACCAGGTCAGCCTCATCGCGCAACGTCTCGGCCAGGCGGTCATCGGCCGAGACGATGATGACGCGCGTAGACTTCAGATGGGAGGCCGTGCGAATCTTTTCGAAAATTTCTATCCCCTCCACAAAAGGGAGATGTAAATCCAGTACAACGACGTCGGGAGAAGCGGTCGAAAGCGCCTCATACGCGGTATCGCCGCGCCGGAAAACCTGTGTTTCAAATCCAGCCGCTCGCAACGCCTGAGCAAAGATGTTTGATAGATCGTCGTTATCCTCAACGATAAAGGCGAAGGACTCACTCACGACAAATTCCCCCTATCTCCCCCTGCGAAAGTGTCTCGCCAATGGTTCAGGGTCGACTCGAACAGGCCACAACTGGGCAGGCCGGCCTCATAGAGCCGACCACAGATCTCAAACATCGGATACTTGGAGACCAGAAGTGGGATGTTCTTCTCCTCGGCCAGCGCGATTGTCTCCTCGATGGGCATCTTGCCCCGCACGAAAATGATGGCCTTGACTCCCACTGCATCCGCCGTGTGCACCACCTGCGGATTCGTCAGCCCGGACATCAAAAGCGTCCCATCGCGGGTAAAATCTAGAACGTCGCTCATCAGGTCCGCCCCACATCCCATCTCGACCTCCAGGTCCAGATCGGCGTGCTTGGAAATCACACGGCCTTCGATCGTCTCTAAAACTTCCCGGAGCTTCATACTTCCCTCCTGCCAAGTCCTTGCATCAATCATCGCCGCCAGGTATCCTCTCAATAAGTCGGGGAGAAGGGTGGAGCGGGCGGACGTCATGTGTCCACAGCATCCTGCTGGCCTCTAGGCCGTCAAGATGACGCGGATGCACTGCCCGATCCATCCCTCACCCCCGTTATTGAGAAGATACGCCGGCAGACCGTTTGATTAGGCTGACATTATTATACTAGAACGCCCTTAAAATGGAAAATTAACCCCTTCCCCAACGCGCTTTTGACACTTGCCTTCCCCTGCGGTATACTGTGCCCCTATGACAAGGACAAATGAGCGCACAACCGACTATTTGACCCAACTCCTGGAGGCCTATTGGTTCGCGCCGCCGGTCGCGCTGTGGCGAGCGATCGAACTGCGCACAGCGGCGACGGCGGCGGCTGAGATGTATGAGCGCCCGCTGCTCGACCTGGGGTGCGGCGATGGCCTCATCGGGCGCATCCTCTTTGGCGCGCCGCAGACCATCGATGTGGGATTCGACCCCTGGCTGGAACAGCTCAAACAGGCCAAGCAGACGGGCGTCTATCGCCGCGTCGACCTGGCATACGGGAACCACTTGCCCTATCCCGCCGGCGCCTTCGCCACGGTGTTCAGCAACTCGGTTCTGGAGCACATCCCCGACGTGGCGCCGGTCGTGCGCGAGGCCGGGCGCGTGCTGCGACCCGGCGGGCGCTTCATCTTCACCGTTCCCTCCGACCATTTCCGCACGCTGCTCGATGGTTACGCTCGGCGGGCCGCGGTCGGAGACGACGCTGGCGCCGAGGCCTACGCCGCCAGCGTCGACCGCTGGTTGGCCCATCATCATTATCATACCCCGGCCCAGTGGGCCGCCATCCTGACCGACGCCGGTATGACGCTGATCAAAGCCCGCTATTACATTCCAGAAGCGGTCGAGCGGCTGTGGGACCGGATGAACGCCCGTTACGGCGTCAACCAGCCTCGCTCGCTGTGGGGCGCGCTCGTCTCGCCCCGTTTGCGCTCGCTGGGCTACCAGGCGATCCTGCGGCGCGTGATTGTGAGACGCCTCAGCCGTCGCTGGCGCGCCTATTACGAGATGGACGCGCCCCCGGGCGAGCAGGGCGGCGGGCTGCTCGTCGTCGCCAGAAAGGATGGTGAGCGCGACCGATGACGCCAATCAAAATGAAGAAAATGAAAACGAAAATGAGCGCCCGCTATCGCCCATCTCAGGACGCCATAGACGCTGACCGGTGGGATCGCTTCGTCGCCGCCCATCCCCGCTCCCACATCCTCCAGACCAGCGCGTGGGGCGCACTCAAATCCCAATTTGGTTGGCAAACGGAGCGCGTGGGTTTGACGACGGGCGCAAATACCAACAGCCTCGTCGCCGGCGCTCAAACGCTCTACCGCCGGTTGCCCTGGGGCCTGGGACAGCTGGCCTACGTTCCGAAAGGGCCGTTGGTCGATTGGGAGGACGAAGAGGCGACAAGCGCCCTGCTGGCGGCGCTCGACCGGGCGGCCCGGCGCGGGAGAGACGCTGGGCCCACGGTCGCGCTCACCATTGAGCCCCACCTGCCGGATGCCCCCCCGTGGCGCGAGCGCTTGCGCGCGTTAGGCTTCCGCCCTTCCCCCTTCGAGGCGATCCAACCTCGCCGCACGCTGGTGGTCGATCTCACACCCGACGAAGAGGCAATCCTGATGGCAATGAAGTCGAAAACCCGCTATAACATCCGGCTGGCCGGCCGCAAGGGGGTGAGCGTGCGACCGGCCCAGGAGGCCGACCTGCCCGCCTTCCACGCGCTGATGCAAGCCACCGCCGACCGGGACGCTTTCGGCATCCACACCCCGGCCTATTACGAGCGCGCCTACCGGCTGTTCGTCCTCCGCGACCGGGCGCGGCTTCTGTTGGCCGAAGTGGAAGGAGAAGCGACGGCGGCGGTCATGGTATTCGCTCTGCCGCCCCGATCCTGGTATTTCTACGGCGCTTCGAGCAACGCCCACCGCGAGAAAATGCCCACCTACCTGCTCCAGTGGGAGGCGATGCGCTGGGCCAGGTCGATGGGTTGCACGAGCTACGATCTCTACGGCGTCCCTGACGCCGACCGGGAGACGCTAGAAGCGGCGTTCACCCAGCGCAGCGATGACCTGTGGGGCGTCTACCGCTTCAAGCGCGGTTTCGGCGGCGAACTCGTGCGCAGCGTGGGCGCGTGGGACCGGGTCTACGCGCCCGCGCGCTACGGGCTGCTCAAGATCGGATACAGGATCAAAAAGCGATGACGACGCAATCCCACAATACCCCATTGCGCGTCATCCAACCCGACACGCCGGCGGACTGGAACCGGGCGCTGGGCCAACTCCCGACCCCCCACGTGCTCCAGACCTGGCAATGGGGCGCTTTCAAGGGGCGCTATGGGTGGCGTCCCGCCCGCTATCTCTATATGACCGACGGTCGCCCCCAGGCGGCCGCCTCCTTGCTGACCCGCCGGCTGGCCTCTCAACTGCCGGCCCCACTACAGGCCCCACTACAGGCCCACTGGGACGCGGGGGTGATGTACGTCCCCAAAGGCCCGGCCCTGGACTACGGCGACGCTGAGCGCCTGGCCCACGTCTTGGGCCATCTGGAAGACCTGGCCCGGCGAGAGCGAGCGCTATTCGTCAAGATCGATCCCGACGTAAGCCTGGAAAGCCCTGTAGGCGCAGCGGTCGCCCAGACGTTGCGTCGGCGGGGGTGGCGACCGTCGCGGGAACAAATTCAATTCCGTAACACGATGGTGATCGACCTGGACCGCAGCCTGGACGATGTGTTAGCAGCGATGAAATCGAAATGGCGCTACAACGTGCGCCTGGCTGTGCGCAAAGGGGTCGTCGTCCGATGCGGGACGGCGGCGGACCTGCCGGCCCTGTACGAGATGTACGTCGAGACGTCGGTTCGCGGGGGATTCGTCATCCGGCCCCAGGATTATTACCTCGACGCCTGGACCACCTTCCTGGAGGCGGGGCTGGCCCAGGCGCTCATCGCCGAAGTGAATGGAGAGGCAGTCGCGATGGTCATCATCTATCGCTTCGGGGAACAGGCCTGGTATATGTACGGCGCATCCCGCGATGCACACCGCGAGAAGATGCCCAATCATCTGCTCCAGTGGGAGGCGATGCGCTGGGCCCAGGATCAGGGCTGCACCGTCTACGATATGTGGGGCGCGCCGGACGTGCTGGACGAATCGGATCCGCTGTGGGGGGTCTATCGCTTCAAAAAGGGTTTCGGCGGCGATTTCGTCCGTCACATCGGCGCGTGGGATTTCCCCACGTCGCGGGTCGGTTACTGGCTCTACGCCAACGTGATCCCCCAATTGCTGGCGCTCATGCGGCGGCGATACTGGCGAAACAGGTAGAGCCTGGGCCGGTCGCCAGCCGTTCAAACGACTCATCGTAACGGGGCGCGATTTGGGACCAGTCGAAGCGGGCGAAAGCCGGGCGGAGTTCGGCGGCTAAGGCCCGCGCCTGAGCGGGATGGGTCAACGCCCAACGCAA
>DAOTUC010000226.1:0-5301 GCA_034437315.1 Anaerolineae bacterium | reverse complement strand
GCTGATCACCGCCCCGGGTCGCAAACTGTGCGCATAGGGCGCAGCGTGGAGCATCACCAGCCCGCTGAGCGTGGTATAACTGCCACTGCCGGCCGGGCAACGCACGGCGATCTCTAACTGGCGGCCCTCACCGGTGAAGGCGTCGCTGCCGAAATCGACCTCGGTCGCAAAGTAGCCATCCTGAACCGCCACGTTGGTCTGTGTCACCGGGCCGTCCACTTGAGCGGGGAAGACGTTATCGTCATAGAGCGTGAACTCGAAATCACAGGTATCACTGATCGGGTTGCCGTTCTGAATCAGCCGCCCCTGGTAGGTAAAGGCGGTGTCTACGGCAAATTGAGGTGCCAGTCCCTCCTGCAAATTCGGGCCTGACCCTTGCGCCTGCGCCCGGCTGGCGATCACGACGCCGCCGGTCAAAAGCAGCGCAATCCCAAGGGCCACTGATAAGTTGAAGCAAATATTACGTTTCATTTTAATCCTCCTGATTTTGCTAGATAGGTTGGGTCGGTAGATCGGTAAACCGGTATACGCGTTTACCAGATCTCATACATCTTCCTCTTTCCCTGATGCCCCGTCCTGTGACCGGGTTAGCAGGCCGGTTTGCGCTTCAATGAAAGACAGCATGTCGACGACGCGATGAAAATAGCACACATCGGCCGTGACGGCGTGCTGGACCCATCCTCGCCAGAAGATGTGATCCTCGTCGGCATGTTCCCACCAGATGCGCACGACGAAAGAATCGCTCCTGCGATTCTCATCAGGCATACCTTTCCCCCACTTTCGACAAGACGAACCAAACACAGTCAACGCCAGGGAAACCGAGCCGCTTCCCAAAGTCGAAAGCAGTGTACCACATCAGTGTCTATGCGTTATCTATGGAGCGAGAGATGAGGATATAACCTTGGGGACAAATGGGAGGACATAAGACAGGAGACGTAAAACGTAATGCGTAGCACCTAGACGAAGGAGACTATAAAACAGACGAGGAAATCCATCAATATACCGATTTACCGATACACCAGCCTGCAACCTACCCCCGACTGCCCCGCGTCTGCACGTCGTGGCCGGCGGCCCGCAGGGCGGCCAGATCGCGCTTGATGGTGCGCTGACTGACGTCCAGCACGGCGGCCAGATCGGCCACGGTAGGAGCGGCGGACTGCTCGGCAGCTTCGCGCAACAGCCGCAAGACCTGGTAGCGGCGGCGTTCGACCGGATCGGTGATGACGTCGTCCTCCGGCGCGAAGACCGTCCAGTCCACCGTGACGTACTCGTCTTCACGCAACGGACGGCCAATGGGGGCATCGATCTGGGCCAGGCGAATGGTGAGCTGACGCGCCGTCCGACGCTCGGCGCTCTCCGCATCGAGCCGGGCCAGATCACCAGCCATCTCCAGGCGCCGAAATAGAACCCGGGCCTCGGCCAACATCGCTGCACCGCGCGACGCTTCATCCTCATCGACGGACGTCGACTGCGCCAGGTAACGCCCATAAGCGGCCAAGCTGCGGGCCAATTCCGCCTCGGCGCCAATTTTTCGCAGGATACGAACGCTTTCTTCAAAACAAGCACGCGGCTCGATGGCGGCCTCTAAATGACCTGATTGGGCGGCGATGTCCCCCATCACCCGCCAGGCCAGGCCCACCGACCAAGGTTCTTCCAATTCCTGGGCCACCTGCAGGCCGGCCCGGGCGTAGGCGAGCGCCTCGGCGCCGTGTCCCAGGCTCCTGGCCACCTGGCACGAATAAGCATAAATCGCGGGCAGCTCCTGTTTCTCCACACTGACCAAGGCCTGGTCTCGTGCCTTTTCCAATAACGCGTAGGCCCGTTCCAGATCCCCCAGGTGGAAATAAGCCCATCCCATTTCGGCAAGCGCGCTGGGCTCCAGGGATCGGTCGCCAATCTGCCGGGCAATCTCCAGGGCCTGCTCAAGGTAGGGGATCGCCTGATCCGGCTTTCCCAATTCCAGCAGGGCCACCCCTTGTATGTTCAGGGCCGCATCCTCGCCATAGGGATCGCCAATAGCGTGAGCCACCTCGAGCGCCTCCCGCGTGAACTGGAGAACCTGAGAAAAATATCCTCGATAGGCGTATACCCCAGACAGGTTAATCAGGGAATAGGCCACACCAACCCGGTCGTCTAGCTGGCGCCGGAGGTTTAGAGAACGCGTCATAACTGACTCAGCCTGGTCATAATCTCCCCGGAATACAAACACATACCCCATTCGGTTCAGGCAATCGGCCAGGTGAGACAGATCGTCCAGTTCTGCGAAAACGTCGGCCGCCCGTTCGTACAATTCGATAGCTTGTCGATGATGTCCCAGGTTCCGTATCGCGTTGGCCTTCTTGAACAACCCATCGGCGATTTCGAGTTTGTGTTCGGCTGCCTGGGCAAGATCCAAGGCCCGTTGGGCAACCTCCGCCGCCCCCTCGAAATCACCCTGCTGGAACTTGAGCGAACTGAGTAGCGTCAGCGCCTGGGCTTGGACCTGGAACCGCGCGACGCGGTCTTCCATATCTTCAGCCAGCTCATAGGCAGCCCAGAAGTCAGCTTCTGCCTGATCGAAGCGACCGATGTCCTGGCAAATTCGCCCGCGCGCTCGATGCAAGTCAATGCCCACCGCTAACTCGCGGGGACGCAGACGCTGCCAAGCAGACAGGGCTTGGTGGTAGTAAGCCGCTGCCTCGACGCCGGCATAAACGTCTCCCGCCCGACGGCCCGCTTGCCGATTGTAAGCAACTGCTTTGTCCCAGACCTCTCCCAGGCTGAAATGGCGGGCCAGGGACTCGATGCGTTCAGGATACGAGCGCTCCAGGCTATGCCCGGCCCGTCGATGCAAAATCCGCCGTCGATCGGGAGGCACGTTCTGGTAGACGATCTCCTGAATCCGGTCGTGCTCCAGGCGATACCGGTCCTCCATCTCGACCAGGAAACCCCGCTGCTCCAACTCACCGAGCGCCGCCAGCAGACCGACCGGTTCCATGTCAACGGCGTGCGAAAGCGCTGTAAAATCGGCATCCTCACCCAGGACAGCGACCATCTCGAGTACCCGGCGCATATGGGCCGATAACCGGGTCACGCGCTCACCGACCAACATCTGGACAGAAGCCGGGGTGAGGAGCGGGAGGTCTTTGGCGGGGAAACGCCAACCCTCCGGTGAAGACGTCAAATGTCCCCGTTCCAACAACGATTTGAGACTCTCGACCAGGAACAGGGCATTGCCTCCCGTTTCTTCTCGCAGGCGCGCGGCAAAAGCGGTCGCCTGCGCATCCTCGGGGCCAACGTCCATCGCCCGCTGAACCAGGGCCACGGCCTCAGACCGCTCAAAAGATGAAAGCTGCACCCGCCGCAGAGATTGCCTGAGGTCAAGCGTCTCCAGCGTTTTCCAGACGATCTTCCGCTGGCGTGCCTCGGCGATGCGATAGGTCAGGATGAAAAGCACCCGCTGTTGCGATAGATGAGTAACCAGGTGAAGCAAGGTATCCAGGGTGGCTTCATCCGCCCAATGCAGATCCTCCACAACCAACAGAAGCGGCGTAACGGCAGCCAGGCCTTCCAGGAGATGAACCAGGCTTTCCATCAACCGCCGCTGCTCCTCTGCCGTATCCAGGGTTGAGCCAAGGGACGACGCGGGAGTATGCTCGCCGGACACCGCAGAGGGACTTTCGTCCAGGGGCGGGAAAAGCGGAGGAAGCACCCGCAACCATTCCGGCTCAATCAGATGTCTCAACTGGTTGACTCGCATCGGCGTCAGTAAAGGTAAGAGGGCCTCGCGCAAGGACTGATACGGGGTTGAGGTAGCCAGGGGGTCCGCCTTGCCCAGCCCGACCTGGAATCCGCGCCACCGGGCGTCGGCGACGATCTCCGCGACCAGGCGCGTTTTTCCCACGCCCGCATTCCCCTCCACCAGCGCCATCCCGCCACGCCCCTGCCCCGCAGCCTGCAAGCGATCGAGTAACGCCGCTCGTTCCTCAGACCGCCCCACAAAGGGCAGATGGGCCAAATCGCGCAGCAGGGGGGGCGGCGGCGCGGCGACGGGCAGGTGGGGTGACCCGGCCTCCTCCAACGCTGCAACGATCTCGTGATAGAGCGCCGTCGTGGCAGCGGCTGGCTCAACGCTCAGTTCTTCATCCAGTAACCGGCATAAGGTCTCGTACTGCGTCAATGCAGCGCGGTGACGGTCCAATAGGTGATACAGCTGCATCAGTTCCCTGTGCGCCGACTCACGTAGCGGGTCGGCCGCCGCTAACTGTTGGGCGCATTCGAGGGCTTGAGCGTATTTCCCTTTCTGCTTGTACAGGATGATCAAGCTTTCCAAAGCGCGCAAGTAGAGCTCTCGCAGCCGCTCCCGCTCCAGGAGCGCCCAATCATCGTAACACGCCTCCAGGAAATCGGCCCGATAGATACCAACGGCTTTGCTCAAGTCGACCTCACGGGACGAGAGATCGTCAGCGCGCTCGATCTTGTCTTGAAAGACCGCCACGTCGAGCCAATCGCCGGCGCACAAGGTAAAGCAGACCGTGTCCTCGTCTGTGGTCAAACGTGAAGCGGCGGGGCCGAGCGCATTGCGGATCTGCCACAGGGCGTGGGAAAGCGCCCGCCGGGCGCGGGCGTCGGATCGCTCTGGCCAGAAGATGCCCGTCAGCCGGTCCCGGGGTATCGGTCGATCGTGGTGCAGGATAAGATAGGCCAATAATGATCGAGCTTGAGGCGAATTGGGGCGTGAGACAATCTCTTCGCCTGTGATCTCCTCCCCCGGCTGTTTGCCAGCAGCCAGCTCCAGCGATCCGAAAAGGCGAACGCACAAATCCAACTTGGCCATCATCATGGTTTTGATTATACTTATTTTGAGGGGACGCGCAATTGTACAGCCTCCCGGGAAAACGTAGCGGTTCTGGGGCCTTCTAAAGCCCCTGTGAGCCGTTCTGACGCATTGGGAAAATTCATCCGGCGAGTATATGCAAGACTTTGTCGAAAAAAGCGACCGGCTTTTGCCATGTCCAGTTTAACTTGGCGAGGCAAATCAGGCACAATAGGAGCATCCTAACCTGGCAGATCCTGATCCAATGCGGCATCTGTCCCATCATTCTGAGTTTGGTCACTGCGCAAGCACGAAGCACGTCAGGAACAAAGAGCGCCTGCAGGCGTCGTTCACGGGCGCAGCAATCAATTTGAAGCGCTTGGCAAAGGCGCTGGAAGCCCAGAAGAGAATGCCAGCCAGAGCAATGACGGGTTGTTGAGATACTTGGACAGCCAGGTAGTGCGCCTGGGGCGCGCGCCCACGTTTGTGGTCAGCAACGTCTGTCC
>DAOTUC010000225.1:0-4191 GCA_034437315.1 Anaerolineae bacterium | reverse complement strand
CAGACAGCGCTGGGCAAGCAGCGCACCAGCCCTCGAGCTGTCTCCACTAACTGCTCACACTGCCGGACATTCCCCTCTCTATCTCCAGTATCCCCTCTCCACAGACCGGATAGATGGCGCGCGCCAGCTCTCGACTATTCGATGCCGGTTTCTGCTCCCTGCCAGCTCGAAACCCCCCTCGATCGGTCTCCAAATCGCTGGATCAAGGGAATATCGCCCTGACTGACCAGTTCTCCCCACCCATTCTCTGCTTCCCACACCATCTGAGACGCGCGATTCTCAATCCATTGGGGCTGGCTTCGGAACGGATGGGGTTTTCGACCAGGACAGGCAGCAATAAAGAAGACGGTACCCAGGAGCTAGAAGAGGACGCTGCCTTCCCACCGGAAGTATAAATGTTCCAGCAGCGGTCCCACGATGACCAGGTAGTAAGGAAGCACGATCAGGGCCATCGTCCACTCGCCCTGGGTCCGGCGGTTTAACGTGCCCGTCTTGCGCTTAGCGACGTTTTCCGCCAACTTGTAGATCGCCAAAAGAATGACGTAAGCATACAAAGGAATGTCGGTCATATTTCCTCCTCGCCCTCTCTAGCCCCACAGCACCGACAAAATGCGTTGCAGTGAGATCGATTCCCCGCTCAGCAGCGTCTGGGCCCGGAACAGGCGGCCCATCAGCCAGACCATCCCCACGCCCGTGAGCAACAGGAGCGCCAGGCTGAGGCCGATCTGCCAGCCGGGCACCGCGGTGCTGGTCATCCGCATCAGTATGGCCATCGGGGAGGAGAAGGGGACCAGGCTCAAGAGGATCGCCAGCGGTCCGTGCGGCGCCGAGGTGATCGTCATCCACAGATAAAGGGGCAGCATCATCGGCAGGGTGATGACGAAGATCCAGGCCCGGCTGCTCTCCACGTCCTGGGCCAGCGCCCCGATGCCGGCCATCAGGGCCGCGTACAGCAGGAATCCCCCCAGGGCGTAGATCAGTACCAGGCCCAATTCGCCCGGCGACAAGCTGATACCAGAGAGTGCCTGGACGGCATCGCCCCCGGCGATCAACGCAATCAGCCCTCCGATCAGGCCCCAGATCACGTACTGCACCAACGTCAGCGCTCCCAGCCCCAGCAACTTGCCCGCCAGCAACTGGCGGGGCCGCAGCGAGACCAGCAAAATCTCCATCACCCGGTTACTCTTCTCCTGGGCCAGGCTCTGGAACAGCAGGCTCCCGCTGCTGAAGAGGGGCAGCATCACCGCCATAGCGACCGCGAAAGGCAGCATGGAGGAGGAACCACCGCCACCGGTCTCTCCCGCCAGCGTGAGGGACACAAACTGCGGCCCGCCAGCATCGTTGAACGGCCAACGAAACCGGGCGATGTCCGCCCGATCAGCATCGGGGAACAGGTTGCTGACCAGCACCCACCGGAACCAATCCACATCCGGCGGCAGCGTGGGGATCTTCTCGCTCACCCGTTGGACGTCGCCGGTCCGCACGTAGTCGGGCGGCACGACGTAGTAGGCGCCGATGTCCCCGTTTTCCAGGGCCGCTCTGGCTGCCTCGACGTCCTCGAAGAGCTGGAATAGGTCGGAGGGCACCGGGTCGGTGATCTCCTGGATCAACCCGGCATGGTCCACGTACCCGATGGCCTGCGTCGGCCGTTCCGTCTCCAACAAGTCGTCTATGGGCGCTTGTCCCGACGGTCCACCGATAGAGCCGGTAAGCGCCCAGATGACGAGAAAAATCAGCGGTGTACCGAGCGATGTCAGGAGAAACGCCCGTTTCCGCACCCGCTGGCGGAATTCCCGTAAAGCCACGATCAGTAAATTACGCACGTTAATGTCTCCTTCCTGCCACAAGTCGCGCGTCCATCACGCCTCCCGGAGGGCGCGTAGCACCTGGCGCGGGTCGAGGGATTGGCCGTACATCAACATCGCCGCCCGGAAAATCCGCGCTACGAGCCAGACGCTGCCGGTCAGGGAAAGGACCAGTAATCCCAGGCTGGTCGCCAATTGCCACAGTGGAACGTCGGTCAGCGCCATTCGGAACAGCGCGATCATCGGGGCGGTGAGGGGGAACAAGGTCAAGCCGACTGCCAGGGGGCCGTCTATCGCCTCGACCAGCATCCCCATCATATAGATCGGGGACATGCCCAGGAAGCCCAACATACCGGCCAACTGGCGCGCCTGTTGCTGATCGCCAGCGATGATGCCCAATCCGGAGGCCAGGGTGGCATACAGGAAATAGCCCGGCGTCCCCAGTAACACGGCCCAAGCCAGCGCCCGGCCCAGGCCACTCCACGGGATGGAGAGGGATTGAGCATCCGACCAGCCGGATAGGGCCAGTCCTGCTGCCATCCCCGCTCCCAGCCCCCAGATGCCCACCTGGGTCAGGCTCAACAAGGTCATACCCAGGACCTTGCCGCTCACCAGTTCCAGCGGGGAGAGGGAGGTGATGACCATCTCCATCGCCCGTTGGTCCTTCTCCTGCACCACCGCCGAACCCATCTGGCTGGCGCCGGTGAAGACGGTTAGCACGAATACGATGGCCAGTAGGGCCGGAGTGCCGAAGCGTATGACCAGCCCGATCCCCTCGGAGACCTGGTTTCCGCTCGTTGAGGCGATGTAGATCAAGTTGACGGGGTCTGTGAGACGCGCCAACCTGGCGACGTCGGCCTGGGGCAACATCGCCCGGCGCAGGAAAGCGGTCAACCCGTCTTCCAGCGTCAGGCTGGGCTCTTCTTCCCCGTAGAACACGGGCACCGCTCCCTCAAAATATCCTTCTGGCACGAGCAGGTACCCCGTGACCTCTTCCCGTTCCACGCCTGCCCGCGCGGCTTCGACGTCGGCGTAGGCAGTCAGGTTCAATTCGGCGTCCTCGACCGACACATGCTCGACGGGCGACAGTCGTCCCGTCCGGTCCACGTATCCGATGGCTGGCAGGCTGTCCCCCCCCTCCCGGATCAGGGGAATCGCCCCCGCGATGACCATCAATAGTGGTATGCCGAAGGTCAGGATCAGGAAGGTCCCGGAACGAATCCGGCGCCGGTAGGTCATCCTGGCGACCAGCCACGTCTTTTGAACGTTCATTCGGCCACCTCCCCTCTCCCCTCTTCTCGCTCGACCACCTGCACGAAGATCTCGTCCAACGAGGTCTTGACCCGTTCGAAGCGCTCGACCTTGACGTCGGGCAAGTTCACCAGCGTCTTCAGCAGATCCTCGCCCTGAACGCCCTCCTCCAGCAGCATGCGATAGCTGCGGCTACCGCGGTAGCCGCCGTTCTGGGGCGTCAGGTGTTTCACGCCGGGGACGTGGTCCAATTCGCCATCCAGGTCGACCTCGACGGCGTTGCGGGTAAATCGCCTCCGGATCTCGTCCAAGGAGCCGTAGAGCATCCGCCTGCCATGATCGATCAGCAGGATTCGCTCGCACATCTCCTCGACCTGGTGCATTTGGTGAGTGCTCATAATGATCGCCGCGCCTCGGTCTCGCATGCGGTAGAGGAGACGTTTGATCAGGCGTGTGTTGACCGGGTCCAGCCCGGAGAAAGGCTCGTCGATGATGATTAGGTCCGGCTCGTGCATGGTCCCGGCCACGAATTGGGCTTTTTGGTTCATCCCCCGGCTCAGGGCCTCGATTTTGCGGTCCCGTGCCTCCCACAGTTCGACCTCGCGCAGGTAGGTCTCGGCCCGTCCCCGGGCGATCTGCCGGGAGAGTCCCTTGAGCTGCCCCAGGAAGAGCAACGTATCGATCACGGTCATATCGTCGTATAGACCGCGCTCTTCCGGCAGGTAGCCGATGCGCGATTTCTTCCCCTCGGTCATTGGCCCGCCCATGACGCTCACTGCCCCGGTGTTGGGTTTGATGATGTCCAGGACGACGCGGATCGTCGTCGTCTTGCCCGCGCCGTTTGGGCCCAGCAAGCCGAAGATCTCGCCGCCCTCCACGGTGAAGGAGAGATCGTCCACGGCCTGTACGTCGCCGTATTGCTTGGAAATTCCGCGAACTTCCAGCGCTTTCGTACTTGTGCCTGTTGCGGTCATCTATCTACCCACTCCTTTCCTGTTGGCTTGTTCGTACTTGTTTAGCGTCTAAATTCCCTGTGAGTCTACACGTGATCGTTTAGCTTGATAAAGTTTACAGCGCATCTTACAATTTTACACCAAATCTACCGGGATTTCAATAGGTAAAAGTCGCTATTGAA
>DAOTUC010000224.1:0-19326 GCA_034437315.1 Anaerolineae bacterium | reverse complement strand
GTCGAGGGGCCCTCATCCTGCGAGTTGGGGGATGTGTGCGAATTCACGGCCCTGATCGAGCCCCTCACCAGCACCGTCTCGCTGCCCGTCACCTACACCTGGCAGGCGACCGATTGGCTCTCCGTCACCCACGTCGGCGGCGGGCTGGACCGGACGGCTTTCTCCTGGACTATCCCCGGCCCCAAGGCGGCGACCCTGACGGTGCGGGACGCCGGGGGAGACGTGGGCGGCGCGACCCATCGGATTTTCGCTGGATGGCGCGTCTATCTACCGCTGACGCTGCGACAGCTGCCCGGCGATTAAGCCATCGCCCGCGCCGGTATCTGCGGATGGGCCTGGGTGAAACCGACCAGGTTGTCGACGTAGCTGGCGAAGGAGGGGCAGTAGATGCTGCTGCCCGCCAGGTGGGCCAGGGCGTTGTGGCACGTGTAGCGAGTGGGATGGGTGAAGTAATCCAGCGCCTCCGGCTCGATGCGGGTGATGCGTTGGATGAAGGATAACCGTTTGGCCCCGTAGATGGCGATCCGGGGCAGGGGGACGCACACAATTTGCCGGTTGCTCGCCTGGCCGATGAGGTGGATGACGTCATCTATGATAAGGGGCGCGGGATCGCAGAGGTGATAGACGTAGCCCTGTGAGACGTCCAGACCGCTGAGATGGACGATCGCCTCGACCACAAAATCGCGGGGCGCGAAATTGAGCTCGTACCGCGAGCCGTCGCTGACGATGGGTAAAATCGCGATCCGGGGTTGGCGCAGCAGCCATTGGATGAGGTAATAGACGCCATCATACTTCTGCGTGGCGCCGGTGGCGCTGTCGCCCACCACGATGGACGGACGGTAGATCGTCGCCGGCAGCCCCTGCTCCATCTGCCGCTGGACCTCGACCTCGGCCAGGAACTTCGTCTCCTCATAGTGGTTGTGGAACGATTGCCCCTTGTCCAGGTCCTGCTCCCCGAACGGGCCGTGGTAGTTCCCGCTGACGTAGCAAGTGCTCACGTGATGGAAGCGGCGCAAGCGCGGGGCGCAATCCACGGCGAAGCATAACACGCGGCGCGTCCCTTCAACGTTGACCGCTAGCGCCGCCTCTCGCCTTACCCCCAGATCATAGATCGCAGCCATGTGGAAGATCTCTCGCACGTCGCCCGCCAGTTCCTGGTAGGCGGTATCCAGCCCCAGGCGCGGTTGGGTGATATCCCCCTCGTGGAGTCGAATCCGTCCCGCGTGAGCGCGGTTCCCGCCCCCTAATTGCGCCACACGTCGCTCCGCCAACGAGCGGTAGGCGGGCTGGACGAGGCAATGGAGGATGACCTCCGGTGGGTAAACGTCCAGCAGTCGCGCCACTAATCGTGATCCCAGAAAGCCGGGGAATCCTGTGATGAAGATGGATGACATAATTAACCTCTCGTGGTTGAAGGTGACGGGTTGTGGGTTTCGGGTTCGCTGATTCGCTTTACCGCTATCTGGCCCTGGCGTTCCAGGAGTAGATCATGGCAGCGGGAAAGGATGGTCCGGCGCTTGGAGAGCGCCCGGCGTGCCCAATGGGGTTGGGCTTGCCGGGCTCGTTCGACGGCCGCTTTGACGTCCGCATCGGTGCAAATGGGCGTGCGGCCTAGAACGTCGCCGGTGAAGGGCGCGTGGATGGTCAAAGGCGCTCGCCGGTCGGGCGCGTCCGCCGCGTCCTCCGACCGGGTGATGCGGTTGATCAGTTGATGTAAAGGGATAGGAAGCCTGTTTACCCCCGAGTCGCGTCGCAACTCAGGCGTCGGCGCGGTCATAGCGTTCTCCTACCCCGCCCTGGCAAACTGCGGTAACAGTCAGAATTGTTCCCAGGTCGATCTTGCGAGTCCCGGAACAGATTGGATCGGCAGGCCGTCGGTGAGGGTGATGAGAGGGATGGACGCGGTTTTGCAGCGTTGGGTCGTTGGCGATGGCCTGCTGGATCAAGTACAGATTGTACTGATTTTAATCAGGTTGTCAACTCACCGTTCGCCTCAACCCACACGGTACGCTCGTTCTGGTAGTTGACCAGGCCGGGACGCCCACCTCGCACACGCCGGACGAAGCGCCGCTCGGTCACGTCGACGGCGACCTGACGCTCGCCCCGGGCCGAGGAGTAGTAGGCGGCCAGTTGAGCGGCCCGGCGGACGACCGCCTCCGGCGCCTCCCGCTGGCGCTCGTCGTGGGTGATGATGACGTGTGCGCCCGGCAGGCCGCGCGCGTGCAGCCAGAGGTCGGTCGGGGCGGCCCGGTCGAAGGTGACGGCCTCATTCTGGCGGGCGTTGCGGCCCACGTAGATGGTGAAACCGTCTATCTCAAAGCGGCGCGGGCCAGCGGTCTGGCCTTTGCTGCTGGGACGGCGGGGCTTCGGCGCCCACCCTGCCTGGACCAGTTCGTCGCGCACGCTGTCGATCTCCGGGCGGGATTCCGCCATCGCCAGATCGGCCGCCAGTTGGTCCAGGTAGGCCAGGTCGGGGCGGACGGCCGCCAGCCGCCGACCCAGGTCCTCGGCGGCGCGGCTGGCCTTGTGGTAGCGCGCGAAATAATCCTGGGCGTTCTCGACCGGCGTCAGGGCCGGCGAGAGTGGAATGGCGCGCATCTGACCGGCGTAATCCGGCAAGGCGACTTCGCGCGCCCCCCGCTCGACCTGGTGTTGGTAGGTCAGGAGCAATTCCCCCGCCTCGCGCAAGCGCTCGATCTCGGCCTGGTCGATGACCTGTGATTCGATCTGCGTCTGCTTGCGTTCCAGGCGGGCGCGGGCCTCGTCGATCCAGCGTTGGGTTTTGCGGCGGGCGGCGGCGTAGGGGTCAATAGAGAGGCGGCGCTCGAAAAAGTGCTGCATCGCTGTGCTGACGTCGGGCGCCGGCTCGATGTGGGGATATTGGCGTGGTTCGTAGGGCGCGAAGGCGATGACGCTTCCCTCGGCGTCCAGGGCCACGTGGGGGGACCAGGCGGCGTCGTTGCAGACGGGGCTGAACAGCTCGGCGATGGCGGCGACGATCTCATTCGGACGCCCCTCACCAGCGCTCGCTTCGGGGTCGCCCGTCGCCCGGGCGGCGATCTCGCGCGCGGCCATAGGGCTGACGCCCAGGAGGCGGCGGGGCAGGCGCCGGTGGAGGGGCTGATCGGGCGGGGCCGAGGCGAGAATGGCGGTCATCTCGCCGGGGGAGATCGCGTCCGGCGGCAAGCGACCGGGCGGCGTCGGCGGGGGCTGGTAGGGATGGGCGGGCAAGGTCACCCGGTAGCGGTTGATGTCCGGGCCAATGCGTTTGACCGCGTCCAGGACATGCCCGTCGGGGCCGACGAGGATGACGTTGCTGTAGCGCCCGATCAGTTCGGCGATCAGGCGGCAGGGTCCGGCGCGGCCCTCGAAGTGGAGCGTCAGGATGCGCTCCCAATCCGGTTGGGTGACGTCGGTCAGGCGGGCGTCGCGCACCCACTTGCGGAGCAGTTGGAGGAGCGGCGTGGGCGTCTCTACCCCGCGCCGCAGTTTGTGCGGTGTGATCAACATGCGCGCGTGCTGGGGATGGGCGGAGATCAGGAGCTGAATCCGTTCCCCGGCGTAGAGTTCCAGCCCGAGCGAGAGCTCGTCGACCAGGATGGCCCGTTGGACGCGCGCGCCCAGCAAGGCGTCGAGGCGGTCTCGCAGGCAGGCGAGCGTCAGGTAATCAACGTGCATCTATTGTTTTCTGACCAGGTCGCTCGTCCATTTGGCCCGGCTGGGGATGTAGACGGTCACGACGACGATCTCCTTGTAATCGGTGTAGTCGCAGACGACGTGCAGGGGTGGATTGTGCTGGCGAATCGGCCCGATGATTAACACCCGATTGCGCCTGGGATAATGCTCGATGATCTGTCCCTCGAAGATGGCGTAGACGATGTCTTTGCCCTGTAAGCCCTCTTTGTACGCTTCGTATAGCGCGTGCATGGAGACGCGCAGTCTCTCTCGATATGCCAGCAGGTCGTCTGTATCTTGGATGTACATTTTCCTGCCTCCGCAAATTCGGGGCTTTGGACGATTTTCATCGGATGGGCAGAATGGCGGTTTCGTCGGCTTTCACGATCTCGGCCTTCAATTGACCGCTGCTCCTTTCTTGCAGGGCGGTCTGAAACGCGGGAAACTGTTCGACCATCAGGCGGGCGGTGATGGTCACGTCGGCGGCGAAGGCCTCATCCAGAATTATGCCATGATGTGCTTGAATTAACAAACGGAGCGCTTCGAAGAAGTTGTAGGGGGCGACGACGCGGACGGTGTGGACGCTCGTCTTGGCGGCCCGGGGGAGGGCGTCCAGGACCTCCCGCACCCCGTCGCCGTAGGCCCGGACGAGGCCGCCGGTTCCCAGTTTAGTCCCGCCGAAGTAGCGGGTCACGACGACGACGACGTCTCCCAGGCCGCTGCCTTGCAAGACGGCCAACGCGGGGCGGCCCGCCGTCCCCGCGGGTTCGCCGTCGTCGGTGCAATGGGCGACGACAGACGCGCCGTGCCCGATGACGTAGGCGGAGACGTTGTGGGTCGCGTCAGCGAACTCGCGTTTGATCTCGTCGATGAAGGCCCGGGCCTGGTCGACGGTGAAGGCGGGCGCGGCGGTGGCGATGAAGCGGGAGTTGGCGACGCGAAACGCCACGCGCGTTCTTTTCGCCGGGATCAGTTTTCTCGTCATACGTTAGCCCTTGTCGGCGTCGATCAGGCCGGCGCCGACGGCCAATTCCTGCATTTCGCGGGTGATCTGGCGCCGGCGGGCGGCCTGGGTGACCAGCGTAAGCTCGTCGATCAGCTCCTGGGCGTTCTCGGTCGCGGATTCCATCATCTGATAACGGGTCGAGTGCTCGGCGGCGGCCGAATCCAGCAGCAGGCGGTACAAGGTGATGCTCGCCCATTGTTGGATGACTTCGGCGCAGAGGCTCAGGGGGTCGGTCTCAATGATAGGTGGCGGCCACGCGCCGGCGGACGCGCTATCGGTGGGCGGGAGATCGGGCGGAATGACGCGCGTGACGCTCGGCTCGTATTTGGCTATTCCCTGGTAGGCGTTGTAGAGCACGTCCACGCCATCCAATTCCTGTCGTTCGTAACGTTCTAGCCAATCCTGGGTCAGGTCGAGGGCCAGATCGAACGAGGGCGGGCGGGCGATGGGTAATGCCGCCGACCAGTCCAATGATGCTTGAATCAGGTTTTGTGGACGGGAGCCCAACGCCATCCAGGAGACTTCGGCGTCGTTGGAAGTGAGCCAATCGGCGTGTCGCTGGGCCCGCTCGACGACGGCGGTGTTGAACGCGCCGACCAATCCACGCTCGCTGCCGATCACCAGGAGAGCGACGCGGGGGCGGGCGGGTTTTTCCGCAGCCGGGCCGGGACGTTCGGCGCTCGGCTGGGCCGTGGGAGCGGGCGGCAAGTGAGGGATCAACAGCGGCAGGATGTTCGTCAGTCGTTGGGCGTAGGTTTGGATGGCCTCTCGTTGGCCCAGGGTCTCCTGCCAACTGCCGAGCGAGATGGTGCGCAGGGCGCTCACGATCGGTTCGACAGTGCGGATGTGGCCCAGGCGGGCCTGGGCTTGTTCCAGATTCTCCATCGGCGCTTAGTAGGTTTCCATGCGTTCCATATCCCAGACGAAGACGACGGCGCCGCCCACGTCGGCCTTGGCGGGCGGGCGGCGTGAGATGAGGGGGTCATCGGCATGGTCTGGTTCCACGTCAACTTGGGAATAACAACTCTGGTGTATCGTCTTTAAGACATTCTCCAGATCTTCCTTTTTGGTGGCGATGAAGAGCATCTGTTGGGCCTGGCGCAGCATGCCGCCTCGACTGTCGGTGAAGGTCGCGCTGTGCCCGGCGGCGATCAGCGCCTCCAATACCAATTTAGCCTCGTCTCGCGAGACAATGGCCATGACCATTTTCATTGTTCCTCCTTCTCGGCCAACCAGTTGGTGTGATGATGGGCGATGGTGTCCATCAGGGTTTTGCGATCTTCGGCGCTCAATTCATGGGTGCGGTTGATTCTTTGCATCAATTCGGGATGGGCGGACGTTATTTCTTCGATCAGATAGCCCTCGAAGTTGGACACTTGATTGGCGGGAATGGTATCCAGGACGCCCTCGGTCGCCGCCAACAGGGTCACGATCTGGACGGCCAACGAGCGGGGGCGGTGGGCGGCTTGGGTCAGTGCGGCGCGGAGTCGCTCGCCGCGCCGAATCTGCCGCCGGGTGGCCTCGTCAACCTGCGCGCCGAAACGGGCGAAGCGGGCGACTTCCTCGTATTGGGAAAGCTCCAACTTAAGCTCACCGGCCAACTCACGCATAATGTCGGTTTGGGCCTCTCCACCCACGCGGGAGACGGATTTGCCAACGTTGACGGCCGGCTTGACGCCCCGGTTGAAGAGATCGGCGTCCAGAACGATCTGCCCATCACAGATGGAGATCAGGTTGGTGGGGATGTAGGCGGAGACGTTGCCCCGTTGCGTCTCAATGATAGGCAGAGCGGTCAGCGAGCGGTTGATTTCTTCGCCATTTTCCTGGCGGATTGGTTTCAGTTTGCAGGCCCGCTCCAGGAGCCGAGCGTGCAGGTAGAAGATGTCTCCGGGATAAGCCTCGCGGCCCGGCGGGCGGCGGAGTAAGAGACTCAGCTCCCGGTAGGCGTCGGCGTGTTTGCTCAGGTCGTCATAGACGATGAGCACGTCGCGCCCGGCGTGCATGAGGAATTCGGCCATGGCGCAGCCGGCGTAAGGGGCCAGGTAGCGGAGTGCGGGTGGGTCGTCCGGGCCGGATAGGACGACGATGCACTTTTCCAGCACGTTGCGGCGGCGCAGGGTGTCGATGATGGCTAACGCGGACGATTTTTTCTGGCCGATGGCGACGTAAACGCAGACGACGTCGCTTTCTCGTTGGTTGAGGATGGCGTCCACGGCGAGCGTGGTCTTGCCGGTCTGCCGGTCGCCCAGGATCAGTTCGCGTTGCCCGCGCCCGATGGGGATCAGCGCATCGACGATCTTAAGGCCGGTGTGTATGGGTTCATCGACCGGGGCGCGCTCGATGATGTCCGGCGCTTCACGATCCAGATAATGGCTTTCCGTCGCCTCGATGGGGCCGTGATCGTCCAGTGGGTTGCCCAGGGGATCGACCACACGACCCAACATCTGGTGGCCCACGGGGACGCGCACGCGCTGACCGGTGGCGGTCACCAGGCTGCCGCCCTGGATGCCGGCGTCGCTGCCCAGCAATACGACGTCGATGCGGGCGTGATCCAAATTGAGGATCAGCCCTTGAATGTCGGTGGAGAAGGTGACGAGCTCGTCGGTGCGCGCGCTGGGCAGGCCGGAGAGGGTCGCCACGCCGTCGCCGATGTGTTGGACGGTGCCCACGTCGTAGAAGCGAACCTGGGCCGTCATCTGGCTGCTTTCCTGGTCGAGGGTCTGGAGCACGGCGTTGAGGTCGGGCGTGACGCGCTTGGCCTCTACCAGCGCGGCCGCCCGGTCGCTGAGGCGTTGGATGTGAGCGGTCTTTTGGATCTGCAGGTCCTCATCCAGGTGTTCAAGTTCGCCCTGGATTTTCGTCAGTAGCGCGCTGACGCCGGAGGATGGTTGTTGATCACTCATTCATTCTCCATGTCTTCCTTGAGCGCCTGGGCGACGCTTTCGCGAAGTTCTTGCAATTGCCCGGCGATGGTGTTGTCGATCACGATATCCTCCAGGCGGACGCGGAGGCCGGCGGCCAGGGTGGCGTCGGTGCGAAGCTCCAGGTCGACGTGGCGATCGGCCAGAGCGGTCAGGGTGCGGGCGAGTTCCCCTTGTTGTTCCGATGAAAGGGATTGGGCGCTGGTGACGTAGGCGGTCGGCTCACGGTCGCCCAGAGAGACGCGGAAGGCCTCGACGTGCTCCATATCGCTGCGCCCCATCTCCCAGATACGCTCGTTGAGCTGTTGAACCAGGGCGTTGTGCGTGACGTCAGGGGCGACGCGAGCGATCACGTGCTGGCTGACGGAGAGTATGGCGTCCAGCAATTCGTCGTGGAACTCATCCATCGCCTGTCGTCGCATACGTCGCACGTCGATGTGGGTTTCGGATAGCATGCGTTCGATCTCTTCGTTTGCTTCTTCGAGTAGTTCTGTTCGCGCCTGCTCGGCGCGATTCCGGGCCCGGTTGATGATGCGTTCGGCTTCTTCCTCCGCGTCGGAAAGCCGATCCGCCAGATCGGCGCGTTGAGCTTTGACTTCCTGGCGTTCTTCGGCCAGTTCTCGCATCAAGCGCTCTTTTTCCATCGCCTGTTCTCTAGCATGCTTCATCATCGGCCGGAAGAGAAGGTAATAGAGAACGCCGGCCATGACGAGGAAGTTGGCGATCTGTATGACGATGGTCGTCAGGTTGAGGTTCAGCATCCGCTATCCTCCGGGGAAGAAGCGATCGAGCATGGGGTTGGCGAAGATCAGGATCAGGATGACCAGCAGGACGTAGATGGCGGTCGATTCGAGCAGCGCCATTGCGACGATGAGCGTCGTGCGCAGATCGCCGGCGACTTCGGGTTGACGGG
Organism: Anaerolineae bacterium; assembly: GCA_034437315.1. Classification (GTDB taxonomy): domain Bacteria; phylum Chloroflexota; class Anaerolineae; order B4-G1; family B4-G1; genus DSAR01. Next base: position 10,811 of record DAOTUC010000224.1, on the reverse strand, counting down.
TCATCCCTTCCAGCGCTTTGAGCACCGCTCGACCCTCCACGACGGCCGGGAGGATGCATCCCAACAGGATGCCGACGCCAGAGATGACGATGGTGGTGAGGGTGATTAACGTTCCAGGGTCCATTTCTGTCATAATTTAGTTCCTTTCTATTGGTCTGTTCAAGTTTGTCGTTTTCAATCAGATGAAGCCAATCAGATGAACGGTTATTCTGCTTCAATGTCTTCTAACCCCTGACTGATGAAGACGGCAGCCAGGGAGGTGAAAATGTACGCCTGTAAAACCCCCGTGAATACATTCAGCCCGGTCAACGGGAGTGGGGCGATCAGGGGGACGAGCATGAAGATGACGGCGACGACCATGTCGAGGCTGATGATGTTGCCAAAGAGACGCACGGCGAGCGAGAGGGTGCGGCTCAGTTGCCCGAAGATTTCCAGTGGAAGCGTCAAGGGGAGTAAGTAGATGGGGGAGGCCAGGTCTTTGAAATAGTCCCACGCGCCTTGTGATTGGACGCCGAAGTAGTGGACGGCGAAGAAGACGGTAATCGCCAGGGCGGCCGGTGTGTTGATGTCGCGGGTGGGTGAGATGATGGCGATCATTTTCCCGTTGGGCAGTGGGAGATATGGCAGCACGCTGAGGATATTGGCGAAACCGATGAAGAGGACCAAGGCGCCCAGGAAGGGGAGGTAGGGTTCTACAGGGCGTTTCATCAGGTCCGCGAGCATGCCGCTCAGGCCCTCAATCGCCATCTCCAGGGCGGATGGGGCGAGGCGACGGAGGAGGAGCACCACAGCGGTGATGATGACCATCATTATCCAGGTCGAGACCACGGTGTTGGTGATCCCGATACCGAGGATCGAAAACACTTCTTGGGGGAAGAACCCATCCATTGTTTAACTCCTGTTGCTAAGCGTTTCTGCGTCAGTCGGGCGCTTGATCTGTAAATCCTGCATATCCGTGTTGATTTGGAAGATGTCTGGTCGGACGCCCACGAGGATCACCAATCCCCAGCGGGTCAGCTCTAGCCCGGCGAAGGTCAGTAAAGCGGGCCCGACGCCGCGCCGGAGCGCCAGGATCAACGCGACGGTGACGAGCCCCCAGCGCAGGGGCGCGCCTCCCAGGATCAGCATAGCGCTTTGAGGCGGCGCGCCGGGGCGCAAACGGGAGACGGTCCAGTAGGTCATCAGGCCGTTTAACCCGCCCAGCAGCACGCCCACCAGTAGCCAGATCCACATATCAACGTCCACTCGATTTCTCATTCGTCTTTCGTCGTTCAATGCGTTTGACCGAGCGGCTCAGGTTGTAGTAGCCGCCGAATACGCCCAGCAGCAATAGCCCCACGGTGAAGATGTAGCCCGTATCCAAGCGATTGTCCAGGGCGTGCCCCAGCAGGACGCCGCCGAAGATGGGCAGAGCCAGGTCCCACCCCAGGGAGGCGGCCTGTAACGCCTTGGCTAGATCGCTCAATCCTTGCTTGTTTTTCATCTCTTACGTTTTCTCGTGCAGCGCGCTTAACATCGCTTGCGCCAGGCGCTCGAAGCGCGGGCTTTCGGCAGGGGTGCGCGTATCAGCCCCGTCTGGGATTTCTCTCTCGGTCGCCATAGCCTGCTCGCCGATGAGGATGCGGACGGCGTTAGCGTCCACGTACAAGATGCCGACCGCCAGATTGAGCGTGTGTTCGCCCGCGTCGTCGGCGTAGCGCAAGGGGCCGGCGACTGTCTCCGCCAGGAGCGACGCGTGTCCGGGGTATATGCCGAGGGGATAGCCATCCGCCAGGTGGATGTGGACGTATTTGACGTCTTTGACGTCGCGGATGGTCTCGGTCGGCGTCGCCACGTTCAGTCGCAGCGGGGCGATGGTCATGCTTGTTTGCTCCCTCGTTCCGCTATCTCCTGGGCTTTCTGCACCGCTTCATCTATTGTCCCCACCATATAGAACGCCTGCTCAGGGAGGTCGTCGTGGCGGCCGTCCAATATCTCCTCGAATCCGTCCAGGGTTTCCTCCAGGCTCACGTGGCGGCCCGTCATACCGGTGAACGGTTCGGAGACGAAGAAGGGTTGGGTGAGGAAGCGTTGCAATCGACGGGCCCGGTTGACGGTCGAGCGGTCCTCGTCGCTCAATTCCTCCAGGCCCAGGATAGCGATGACGTCCTGGAGTTCCTGGTAGCGGGCCAGCAATGAGCGCACCTCGTTGGCGATCTCGAGGTGTCGCCGGCCCACGCCATCGTCTGTGAGGAGTGAGCTGTTCGACTGGAGCGGATCGATGGACGGGTAGAGGCCCTGGCTGGCCTGTTGGCGCGAGAGAATGGTCGCGGCGTCCAGGTGGGCGAAGGTCGCCACCACGGCCGGATCGGTCAGGTCGTCGGCCGGCACGTAGACCGCCTGGATCGACGTGATGCTGCCCCGGCTGGTGGTGGTGATACGTTCCTGGAGTTCGCCCATCTCGCTCTCCAGCGTGGGTTGGTAGCCTACGGCGCTAGGCAATCTCCCAAGTAAAGCCGAAACTTCGGCGCCGGCCTGGATGTAGCGGAAGATGTTGTCGATGAAGAGCAGCACCTGTCGCCCCTCCTGGTCGCGGAAGTACTCGGCCATTGTCAGCGCGGTGAGCGGCGTTCGCAGCCTGGCGCCCGGCGGTTCTTTCATCTGGCCGAAGACGAGGACGGTGTTCTCCATCACGTCGCTGCGCTGCATCTCGCGCCACAGGTCGTTTCCCTCGCGGCTGCGCTCGCCCACGCCGGCGAAGAGCGCGATCCCCTCGTGCTCGCTGATGGTGTGACGCATCAACTCGATCATCAACAGCGTCTTGCCCACGCCGGCGCCGCCGAAGAGACCGATTTTCCCGCCCTGGGGATAGGGCGTCAGCAGGTCGATGGCCTTGACGCCGGTGACGAAGGGAGCAGTGGCGACGCTTTGTTCGCTCAAGGCTGGCGACTTGGTGTGAATTGGTCGCCGGGCGACGTTGGACAGGGCGGGTTCTCCGTCTATCGGTTCCCCGAGCACGTTGAACATCCGGCCCAACGTCGCCCGGCCCACGGGGACGCGGATGGGTTGCCCGGTGTCGTGCACTGTCAGGCCCCGGCGCAGCCCCGACGTGTTCCCCATCGCGATAGCTCGGATGGTATGTGGGTTGATGTGTTCCTGGACCTCGACGACGAGTTCGGGTCTCTCTTCTCGTTGGATGAGCAAGGCGTTATGGATGCTGGGCAATTCGCCGGATGGGAATTCGGCGTCGACGACGACGCCGGCGATTCGGGCGATGGTTCCTTTGCTTGGCGTACTTGGCAAGAGGTTTTCTCTCCTCTCTTTCGTCTTGTGAACGCTAAATCAAGGTGTTATTATACCACAAATTTTCATCTTTGCAGTTGGGCTCGAAATTTTTCGGGGGTCTTGTCTAAAATTGGAATTTGTCTATAATGGTTTGCGAGTGCGAGGATTGCGGATTGCCCATACATCCCGCGTGGGCATAGCGCGGAATGGTATTGCGCGAAACTGGCAGAGGCGACCAAAGTCGCGTGCAATCCGCGCTACAGGGTGTAAGCGTGGTATCTTCTCAATAAACCGGGGTAATGTAAGGCGAATGCCAATCCGTCCTACACCATCAATGTCAGCGAGTCGATCACGTATTCGCAAGCATTTTTCTGTAGACAGATTGCCAATCCGTCCTACTCTTCGACAAAGACAAGTTCGTGCAATTCGTCAACAACAAGGAATTCCTGCCCGACAGCTACACCGCCTTCAAGAACAAGATTGGTCTGAGCGACGACGGCGGCGAGACCTACCTCAGCCGCCGCCGCGACGTGGCGCTGGTGTGGCCCTTCGGCGTCGAGCAGATGGACTATCTCGAAACCACGGCTCTTTAGGGTTTTGCATGGTTCCGCTCTAAGGGGATTGCCGATCCCCGTTGTTAGTGGCGCAGCGTCATCGTATCCCCAAATGTGGCTCGGATGGCAACCGTAGGTTGCACGCAATCCGAGCCGAGCGCGGCTGGCGCCATGCGAAATCCCAAAGAGCCAAAATCCAAGCGGGGGACTGCCCGAATTCTAATGTAAATTTAACAGATGGGTATTGACTTTATTATTCGATTGTGTTACACTTTGCCCAGATTAGCCTGAAGAAAATCAAAGCTATCGAAAGAGGGAGGAAAGCATGTTCCAAGAGGTCGTCTATCTCGATAACGCGGCCGCGACGCGGTTGGATGAGCGGGTTCTGGAAGCGATGCAGCCCTATTTCTTCGACGTGTACGCCGTCGCCACGTCCCAGTTCGGATACTCGCTGGGCATAGACGCGCGAGACGCGCTGGACGAGGCGCGCGCCCAGATCGCCGACGCATTGGGCGCATCGGCCGAGGAATTCATCTTCACGTCCGGGAGCACCGAATCGAGCAATTTGGCCGTCAAAGGCGCGGCGGCGGCCCTGGCGGAAAAGAAAGGCCGGCGCATCGTCGTCAGCCCCATCGAGGATTTCCCCGTGCTTTATAGCGCCCGCGCATTGGGCAAACAGGGCTTTGAGATTGTGTACGCCTCGGTGGACGAGGATGGACGTATCGATCTCGATCACCTGCGCGAGGCGATCACGCCGGAGACGCCCCTCGTCTCCATCCAGGCGGCCAATCAAGAGATTGGCGTGATGCAGGACTTGCAGGCGATTGGCGAGATGTGCCGCGAGAAAGACGTGCTTTTTCACACCGACGCGACCCACAGCTTTCCCCGCGTCCCCCTGGACGTGCGGGATACGCCGGTCGACCTGATGACCGTCTCGGCCCACACCATTCACGGCCCGAAAGGGATCGGCGGGTTGTACGTGCGGGAAGGTACACCGATCCGCAAGTGGATGGACGGCGGTTTCCAGGAGTTCGACCTGCGGCCGGGCGTGGAGAACATCCCCGGCGCTGTGGGTTTCGCCAAGGCGGTCGAATTGATTACGCCGGAGGAGACCGCGCGCTTGCAGGCCATGCGCGAGCGGTTGACGGCCTCGTTATTGGAGATACCGAACACCCGCGTGAACGGGCATCCGCTCCAGCGCTTGCCCCACAACGCCAACATCTCGTTCCGTTTCGTCGAGGGGGAATCGCTGCTCTTGCATCTGGATATGCGCGGTTTCGCCGTCAGCACCGGTTCCGCCTGTTTCAGCCGCTCGCTGGAGGCCAGCCACGTCATCCGGGCGATTGGCGGCGATCACGAACGGGCCCACGGGTCCGTGCGCTTCACCTTCGGGCGTTTCAACGAAGAGGCGCACGTGGACGCAATCGTGGAGGCGGTCGCGGCGGTCGTCTCGGACCTGCGCCGGATCAGCCCGTTGGGCAAACGCTAAAGATTTCTGACATCATCAGTAATACCAGGAGGAATATAGTATTATGCCATTGCCATATAGTGAACTTGTGATGGAACATTTCCGAAATCCGCATAACGTCGGGGAGATTGAGGACGCCGACGCCAAATCGGTCGAAGGCAGCCCGGCGTGTGGGGATATGGTCGCCATCTACCTCAAGGTGGATGATGAGACCCAGGTCATCACCGACATCAAATTCGAGTCCTACGGTTGCGCCTCCAACATCGCCACCGGTTCGATCATCACCGAGCTGGCCAAGGGGAAGACGTTGGAGGAGGCGAAGAAGATCTCATGGAAGGAGGCGGCCGATGAGCTGGGCGGGTTGCCGGCGATCAAGACCCACTGCTCGGTGTTGGCCGTGGACGGGTTGCGGGCCGCCATCCAGAATTATGAGGAAAAACATGGGTTGATCAAGGAGCGCGCTCCCACGACGGTCGAGATCGTCCGCAAGCGGTTGAAGCGGGTGATGAATCCGGTCGTCGGTCTGGACCTGGTGCGCACCAACCTGGTCAAGGAGGTGGACGTTGACCAGGGCGTGGTTCGCGTGGCGATTGAACTGCCCGAAGATCATCAGTTCGCCAACAACATTCGGGAGGAGATCCTGGAGAAGATCGGGCCCTTGTGGGACGTGGAAGAGGTCGTGATCGCGTTTGTCGGCGACTGAAGAAGGGTGAAGGGTGAAGAAGGCTAGGCTGAGGCTGAGAAGAGGAATAGGAGGAGGCGCATGCCAGGGATAACGGTTGATTGTGATGGGGCGGAATGCCCCAAAGAAATAAAGGTGAATTGTATTGGCGAGACGTGCCCCGTGCCATTGGTCGAGGTGCGCAAGGCCTTGCGCAAAGCCTCGGAGGGGGACGTCATTGAAGTGCTCGGCTCGCACCCGGCCTCGAAGAAAGAGATACCGATGGCGGTCGAGGCGCTCGGTTTAGCCCTGTTGAGCGTCGAGGGGAGCGACACCGATTGGAAGATACGCATTCAGCGTTGATGCGCAGATAAGACGAGGAGATAAAATGAAAAAGCATTGGGATTCTGTGGACGAGATATTAGATTTCGCCATCAAGCGGGAGGAAGAAGCAGCCGCGTTTTATACGAACCTGGCCGGCCGGGTGGAAAAACCCTGGATGCAGTCCATTTTCGAGGAGTTCGCCGCCGAGGAGCAGAAGCACAGGGCGAAACTGTTGGCCGTCAAGAGCGGGGCGACGTTCCAACCGAGCGAGGAGCGGGTGCTTGACCTGAAGATCGCCGATTACCTGGTGAGCGTGACGCCGACCGACGATATGAGTTACCAGGACGCGCTGGTCGTGGCGATGAAGAAGGAGAAGGCCGCTTTCAGGCTGTACAACGACCTGGCAGCCAGCACCGAGGACGAGGGCGTGCGCTCGACGTTCCTGGCCCTGGCCCAGGAAGAGGCGAAGCACAAATTGCGTTTCGAGGTCGAATACGACAATCTATTGACGGATAATTGACCGATAATTGAGCGGCGTCAGGCGCCCGCCCTCCCAGAAGAGTGATCGTAACCGCTCAGGTCCGCCTTTTTCTTGACAGGATTTACAGGATGAACAGGATAGAAGTATGTACCCACCGTATCTTCTCAATAAATTCGCTCAGAGGCCCGTCCTCGGGCCGATTAGCGCCCTCGGGACGGTGCTAGAGCAATTTAAGACACGCTATATGCGTGACAAAACAAGGTAAAAATCCTGTAAATCCTGTCGAGAAATTGTATGTGGTTGAACGGTTACATCCGCGGTACTCGTTTCGTCATCCGTCAAACGTCATCCGTCACTTGCCACTACCTCAACGATTCCAGCACCCGCTCACACAACTTCTCTCCAATCCAAATATCCGGCCGGGCACCGAGCTCACGAATTAGCAGTCCAGTCTGCTCCCAGGATAGCACTTCTTTCCGAAACGCTCGCACGAAAACTCCCAACGTCCCACACACGTCTAGCCCCAGACGCCGGGCTTCCGCGCGGGCTACTTCGTCATCCATCAAAACCAGAGGGGAATCCAACGTCTGGGCCAAAGCCAGCACCGCGGTCTCACCGGGGTCAAGGATCACAGGCGGATCGTAGGCAGATAGCACAGCGTCAGATACATCCACAATCGGCCAATCTCGTCGCTGCCAGAACAGGCGCACAGTCAGGGCATCCGGTGCTCCACGCGCAAATCCCTGGACCACCACCTCATCGTAGACAGCGCGGGGAATCTGGACCTCTTCGTACAGCTCAGCAAGCAGATCAAGCCGGTTGAGCTTGGCCAGCGCGATCAAGGGCCCGGCATCGCACAGCACAACCATTATGAGGTTCCCAATTCTTCTGCCAATGTCTCGGCGCTGAAGGGCGGTTCCATCCCCCGCGCGTACGCACGCCGGGCCAGCTCCGGGCGCGAGATCCCGGCTTGCTGTGCGGCTGCGCCAAAGGAGATGCCGCCCTCGGCGTATCGCTCCAGGGCCCGCTCAATCTTCAACTCGCGCAGCCCGCGCTCCAGGAGCTCCACCAGGAACTCCTGCCCCGCCACGTCTAACTCCCGCGCCAGGGGATCGGGCAGCGCCAGGCTCAGCACCTTCATCGAAGCCATCATTCACCTCCCGTAAATTCGTCAAGCGTCAAATGTAAAACGTAAAACGTCACTTGCAAACTTGCCACTACCCCAGCGATTCCAGATTGCCCCGCACAATCTCAATGTTCGGATGACCTTCGGGCAAGAATCGCTCTAAGATGCGCAGCGCCCGCTCGTGGCTAGCCCGCGCGCCCGCCAGATCCCCCAGGGCCTTCTTCACCCCGCCCAGCATACTCAACCCTCGCGCTATCTCGATGCTCTCCGCCCTATAGCGCTCTCGATACAAGGCCACAGCCCGCTGCGCTCAGGGCAACGCCTCTTGATGCCGCCCGGCGTTGTGGTAATGCCAGGACATATAAAGATAAGCCTCGGCCTGGAAGCCCTTGTCCCCAAACCACTCGGCCCGCCGCGCCAGCTCCTGAGCCAGCCAGACGCCCTCCTCCCACAGATCCGGGCGCTCCGTGACCAGGCGACCCGACAACGCAAAGCCGCGGTCGAACAGGCGGTAGGCACCGAACCGGTCGTCGTCCGGCGCCGTCTCGGTCAAGAACTGGACGTGCCAGCGCAGCGTTGCCAGCGACGCGCGCTCCCTCCGGCGTTGCCGATAGGCCTGGGCGCGGCGGGGAGCACCGCCAGCCTCGAAAAGCTTGATCAGCTTGGGGGCAATCTGCGAGGCCTCCGGATAATAGACTTTCTCCAGTTCCTCGGCTAACTGCCGGCTCCACCGTTTTCGGCGCACTTCACTGATGTACTTGCCCCACACATGGTGGAGATAGGGCCGCGCGAAAGCGTACAAACACGGCGGCCGGTGGGTGACGTCGGCAAAGCCGAGATCGATCAACAGGCCGCTTTCGCACTCACGATTTTCCATCCCGCTAATCCCCGCCCTGCTGTTTGATGACGGTGGATTCACTGCCATCGCCCACCACGTTGCTGTCGCCCGTGATCCTGATCTTGCGCTGCACCAACCGCGCTAGCTCGTCGAGCGAAGGCGGCGCGTCGCCCTCGAAATTAAGGATTGTGACGTCGCCGCCCACATCCCCACCGACAGCCACTCCGCGGTCACCAGCCGAAACGTTCATCGCATCACTCCTTTCCGTTTTACGCTAGGGCGAACGCATCCGTTTTACACTAGGGCGAACGCATTTATTGCTCCTGGCCCTTGCAAGCAAGGGCCGCCCTCGCCCCCCAGGGCGAATTCAGAAAAATGAGCAACCACCGCTACGCCTACGGCAGTTTTCGGCGCACTAGCCGACCCCGAGACGGGATCTAGGAGCGTATTTTATCCAAATACGTTTGCCCTGCGTACCCATTGCAGGCGCCAGACGTAAGCACAAACGAGTGGACGTATCTACAAGTTGGGGGAGTGCAGATAGCCCTGTGCTTTTTTGCCACGAATTTCACGAATTAACACGAAGAAAAGAAGATAAATTCGTGGCTGATTTGTGCTGCTCCCCCAAGGTTTGTGTGCGTCCCAAACGAGTATACTCCTGTTTGAAATCTGAGGCAAATAAGTATTTTGACAATGGCACATTACAGCGCACAGCGGTTGAAACGCCAAACAGAATAAGCGACACACCACTTTTAGTACCCAAATGCACCGTGAGATCGCTTTTTCGTAGTCACTTCCGCTTCCAAGCAGGTCCAGGTTAGGACTGGACAAATGAGAGTTTTATGGCATCCTACTGTAAAAAGGTAGAAACGGAGAGATGTGATGAAAAACACTGTGTCCATAATCGTTTTGATCCTGGCCTGCGTCGTTCCGACACGGTCTGTAGCGCCTCGCAGCCAGTCTGTTCCTGGGTCTTCGATTATCTCCACTCCAGTCCCAGAATACGCTCTCGAAATGGTCGGCTGGGCCGAGTGGATACAGTTGCCGCGCCGACGTCGGAGGCCTCGGCGCCCGCTCTGGCCCAGGAAAGTACGGCGACACATCCAATTACAGTTGCGGCGCATCTACAACCCTCAAAAAGCAGCGCGAGAAGAGCAAACAGGAAAACTGGTTTAGTAAGAAAGTGCTTCTCGTTCTCGGGGATAGACGCCATCCCCTGGACGTCCCCCTGCCGAAACCGGGATCGGAAGCGCCGGAGAGGCCACTTTCGGACGAGGTGCGCGACCGCTTGAACGCCTATCTGGATCAATTGGATCAGCGCACCAACCTCAACGCTCCTCTGCTCTGATCGCGTTCCGCCAGCACCTGCGAGGCCTGACGGAACGGTACGCCCCGGGGCTGTTCCATTGTTACGACATTCCAGGCCTGCCTGTGCGATGCACGCAGACAGGGCTGCCGTGCACGGATAACGACCTGGAATCGGTCTTTGGTCGAGTGCGACGCCAAACTCTGCGCACCTCGGGTCCCCATCACGCCCAGCAGCGCTTGCACGAAGAAGGCGAAAACACGAAGAACTCGAAGCGCGTGCTGAGGAGATTGCCAAATTGGAATGACTTACGCGGCTTGACGACCAAGACCATACACCTGAACACTCGGTCACAAGCGACGGGCAATCGGAATTGACCGCCTGCCCCACTGCCGCAAACCGGTTGTGGCACTGGCGATATTGACTTCCCTGTGTCTAGATGACGCCGTGTAAGGCATAGGAGAGTAGTACCTCAGTCTTACGAATCAATGCACGTTGTGCTTCCCAGCAATATCAACGCGCCTGGTCTGGTGTGCGGGTTTTTCTCTTTGGCGTTAAAACCGCGTGGCTACAGCGCGTAAAAATCACGCACTGCAAAACCTGCCTTCGCAGGTTAGTTTATAGTCGGCGTAGGCCGACTTTGCAGTTGTGGCCTGCGAATTTAGGGTCTTCAGGATTTCGCATGGCCCATCATAGACCCTAAAGGTTTTTGCGCTGGTTTTGATGGAAAAAGGTCATTGTTTAAGGCAAAAACGTTGTTTGCGCGGCCTTGAGCAAAACCTTTAGGGT
>DAOTUC010000223.1:0-3467 GCA_034437315.1 Anaerolineae bacterium | reverse complement strand
GTGCGACCGGGCGAGACAATCACCTATCTGATCTCGTTGAATAGTCCGGAAGGCGGCGTCGCGCGGGCGACCGTGACCGATACGATCCCCACCTACACCCACTACATCAGCGGGAGCGCGCGAGCCAGGATGGGCGTGGGGATGCGGCATGCCGGGATCGCGCGGGTCACCGATCTGGAGAACCCGTCTGATCCGATCTACGACGCCGACAACGAACGTTTGACGTGGACGGGAGATGTGTTCTCGGGCCGGGGCGTCACGCTGACGTTCCGCGTGACGGTCAGCCTGGACGCGCCGCAGGGAGCGGTCATCACCAACACGGCCTGGATCAAGGAGCTTTCCAATCCGGCTGTGATTTTGGAGCGCCGGGCGACGAACCCAGTCGTGACCCAGTTCGACATCTACCTGCCGTTGGTGCTGCGGAACAGCTAAGGCATATTTGCCAACCCAGACTTCCGAAGTCTAGTGTGCCATTGCCGAGCTAAAGAGACCGTGTAGTTTTTTCATCGGTCGGAAGGACGCTGAGAACACATGCAGGGGGTTCGAGAGTGGCTTCGTTACTCTCGAACCCCCTTAACTATTTTGGGGAAAGAAAGATGATCAAAACTTTAGCACGCATCGTCGTAGGGGGTGCGTATGTGTTGGCTATCCTGGCCCTGGTGGGGTTATTGACGTGCAATCTGCGGCTCTATGTCCCCAATCCCCCGGATCCCTCTTCGAAACGTGTAGCGGAGGAGGTGTGGGCTGAACTGCGATTCTTACGACACGCGCTCGACCGGGGGGCTGGAAAGGATATGCAACAGCTGTTTCCCGAGGGTGATTTCTTCAGTCACGTCCTCTACGGCCTGGCGTGGGTGAACGTGGGGTTGCAGAGCGCGCCCGGTTCACCGGAGCGACAGCAAGCCTTGTCAGAAGCCCGTTGGACCTGGGAGACGTTGGGGACGCCGGATTTGCTCCGGCCCTTTGTGCGCGCGCGAACTTTATCGCCCGCCTACGGCGTCTTCTATACGGGGTGGCGTAATTACCTGTTAGCTGGAATTTTGCTTTTGCAGGCGCCTGCTCAATTGGATGCACAGGAGTTAGCTATCTTTGAAGAGCAGTGCGATCAGATCGCCCGGGCGCTGGAGGCCAACCCCACACCGTTCTTGCAGGCCTATCCCGGCGCCTCCTGGCCCGTCGATACGTTCCCGGCGCTTGTATCGTTGCAGACCCATACGCAACTGGTGGACGACCGTTATGAGCCGGTGATTGAAGCGTGGGTGGAGAGCCTGCACGAGCACCTGGATCCTCGCGCCGGGCTCTTGCCCCATCTTGTCGATTATCGAACAGGTAGACAGATTCAAGGCGCCCGGGCGACCTCACAGGTGCTCATCTTGCGCTTCCTGCTCGATATCGATCCAGATTTCGGCATCGCGCAATACCAGGCATTCCGTGCTCGTTACGTCGTCTATCTGTGGGGGTTGCCCGGTGTCCTGGAGTATCCCCAGGGCGTGTATGGCCAGACAGGGGACGTCGACTCGGGTCCTTTGATCAAGGGGGTGAGTTTGTCAGCGACCGCCATCATGCTGGGGACCAGCCGGGTCTATGGCGACGTCACGGTATCGGATGCAATCTGGCACGCTGGCGAGTTTTTGGGATTTCCCGTGCGTTACGGGGGGATGAAACGGTATTGGTTGGGGCAAATGCCGGTTGGCGATGCGTTTGCCGTGTGGTCGAAGACGGCTGTGCCCTGGATCGAGTCGATACCGCGCAGGACGTATCATCCCATCATACCCTGGTGGTGGCGGATTCCCTTGAACGGCCTGTCGCTAGGGATAGGGATCGTGATCGTGCTGATGGTCAGGGGGATTGAGCGGGCAATCTGTCATTGGAAATCCGAATAGAGCCTTACAGGGCCGGGTTCTTTGGGATTTCGCATGGTCGCGGTGGGAGATTGGCCACTTGTAAGGCGCGTTTCCGTACGCGTCGTTTTTCAACAGAGTCATGGAAAGCCGACCTACGCAGCCAGACGATGTAGGGCGAGTTCCCATACTCGCCGCCTGGGCGGGTTGGCATTGCAGGCGTCGTCGTGTATAATCGAAGCAAATGCGCGTTTCTGTCATTGCCACTGTGTTGAACGAGGTCCATAGTCTCCCCCGGCTCCTGGATAGCCTGGTCGCTCAGACCCGCCCGCCGGACGAGGTCGTCGTCTGCGACGGCGGCTCGACCGACGGGACGCTGGCGCTGCTGGAGGCGGAGGAACGGTTGCCGTTGCGGATCGTTCGCCGGCCGGGCAATATCTCCGAGGGGCGCAACGCGGCCATCGAGGCGGCGACGGGGGACGTGATCGCTGTGACCGACGCCGGGGTGCGCTTGGACCCGCACTGGCTGGAGACGATCACCGCGCCTTTCGAGGACGCGGGCGTTCGGGCACAAGCGGTCGCCGGCTTCTTCGTCCCCGACCCGCAATCGGTGTTCGAGACGGCGATGGGGGCGACGGTGCTCCCGGAGGCGCGCGAGATCGACGTGCAACCTCCGGTTGCCGGGCGCTTCCTGCCTTCCAGCCGCTCGGTTGCCTTTCGTAAAACGGTCTGGGAGGCGGTGGGCGGTTACCCGGAATGGCTGGATTATTGCGAGGATTTGATCTTTGACTTTCGCATCCGGGACCGGTACGGGCCGTTCGTCTTTGCGCCAGAGGCCTTGGTCTATTTTCGCCCCCGGACCAATCTGCGCGCTTTCTTCGTGCAGTATTACCGCTACGCTCGGGGCGACGGCAAGGCGGACCTGTGGCGCAAGCGGCACGCGATCCGCTACCTGACTTACCTGATCGCGGCTCCGCTCATCGGCCTGGCGGGGGCGTTGAACAGTCCCTGGTGGTGGGCGCTCTATTTGATCTCGATTCCGGGGATGTTCTGGACGGGATGGCGGCGATTGGCGCGCGCGTGGGACGGGTTGAGTTGGAACCAGCGGGCCCAAGCGGCGCTGTGGGCGCCCGTCATCCGGATCGTGGGAGACGTCGCGAAGATGATCGGTTATCCGGCGGGGTTGTGGTGGCGCTGGCGAAATCGCTCCCGGGTACCGGATTGGCGGGGAAGTTAAGGCCGAGTGGCATCGGCTAAATGTGGCAGGAATTCAACACGTCAAGCCTTTTCGTTGACTTATTCAGGTTGAGATTGCTTAGGCCCACTTTATTCGTTATTAGCGCTGTTTGGCTCTGGGACGTCGAAAACTTGATCAAAGAAACAGTCTTTATCCAACCCATTTTGCCATTGTTGATGTCTCATAACAGAATCTAGTCTATGACGGGGAGGTAGGGTCAGAAAGCGCACTGTTTCAATTGGCCCAAGGACGCCTAAGAGTGCAGGTTCTCTGGGATTTCGCATGGCGAGACCCTAAAGGTTTTGCTCAAGGCCGCGCAAACAACGTTTTTGCCTTAAACAATGACCTTTTTCCATCAAAACCAGCGCAAAAACCTTTAGGGTCTATGA
>DAOTUC010000222.1:0-7942 GCA_034437315.1 Anaerolineae bacterium | reverse complement strand
CAACCAGTTTTTGGCATTTCATTGCCGTTTCTGCTTCGTTTCTGGCTTTACACGTAGCCCTCCCTCTCCCATCAACCCCATTGTTGGCCTCCTCATCCCCTCTGCGGAGCTCTACCGCTTCGAAAACCCAAGAGGGCTATGGAATCCGATCCAACTCATCGCATGCCGCTCTCAAAGAAGCGGGGGCTTCCACCGGTAGTGGCTGATGGCGATTTTGCGCCAGATCGGCTACAAAAGGTTTGCATTCTCCTTCACGGGAAAGCTTGGGATATTTGTCCACTTCATTGACGCTCTTCCCTTGCAAATAGTGAATCCACGTCTCGATATTTCTTCGCGGGACAAATAAGCCTATCCTTTCCTCAGGGCCTCGCTTTGATAAACCATGTTCTGTCAAGCTACGATCTAATTGGTGGTGTCGTTCACTCACGCTATTTTGATCCGCGTCGATGATAACTACCAATGCGATGTTAAGATGCTGACACTGAGATCGATAGCTTTGAACCTCTGTCGGATATTGCTCGCGAACGTATTGCTCTCCAGCCCCTAACCCCTGTGGTGCAAGTTCCACACGAATGCGACGGCGATTGATTCCACAATGCACCAAAAAAGTGCCGCGCGAACACTTCCTGTTGTCGGTCCTCGCAAACGATGACGACCTGTGTGTATCTATCCATTCAGCCAGCCTCTGGCGATAAGTTCGGAAATCGACAGTCCTGTACTCTCTTGCCCTTGCTCTTGGGCGGTGATGGGTTTAACGCGCGTCGGACGATTGCTCATGCGCTCAAACCAATATCCCACAGGCGAAGCTAAGAGATAATCAATAAATTCGGGATGATGCGAGATTAACAACGCTTGCATTTGGCCATCCATGCAGCTATCGTAGAGTTCCATTATCCAGGGTTGAATCTCCGGCAAGGCTAAGAAGTTCTCAGGTTCATCGATGCATAAAGTATAATTAGATCCAGACTCAATCCGAGCAGCATAGACCAAACCATAGAGCGCTATCAGCATCTTTTGGCCATCAGACAATTCACCGTAATCATATGGGATAGATGATTCTGAACCATTGTCGCTATCGTCCCGAAAGTAGACGTTTAATAATCTATGCTTCTCTCCATAAGGTTCAAATTTAAAATAGTCAAATCCGGGGAGCACTTGCCGCAACTCCTGCATCAACCGAAAGGCCATTCCTTGATCCTGTGAGATATACCGATACCAAGATGTGAAATTTTCTAAATGTGTAGAGGGTATCGCCTGTTCTTGAGGGCTTTCCTCGGCCATCATTGGGGGGACAATCTGCACGATGATAAAACGATTCAAATACTCCTTGAACCACGTTAATTTAGTGTTGTCGTGTCGGGACGGAATAGCTCCTACAGCGGATAAAGTCCAGTCAACCGAATAACTGGGCCCTTCGGAAAAATCATCGCGATACAGATACACATCCCCCTTCTCTAATCTCAACAAAGGATGACCATCGAAAAACAGATGCTCGTGATCCACGCGAGCTTTTTCCTGACCCTCATAGTGCTCTACGGATAACGCATATTTATACACGCCGCCATTGCCATCGACTTCGAGTTCGATGGTCTGATAAGAGACATTCTGCCATCTCGTGAGTCTTTCCGAAGGGAAGACACCAAGTAAGCGTCGCCCCATACACACAAAGTCTCGCACTCCTTTGAGGCATTCAAAAACGGCCGATTTACCGGAGCCGTTCGCCCCTAGCAATAGATTAATTTCCTTGACCGGGAACTCGACGTTCACCAAGCTCTTGTAATTATCTATATAAATTCGCTTAAGCATACATCACCTCGTCATGTTAATGCATATTGACCTTGTTTAATGAGCTACCTAAACTGGACAAGCCAGAGCCAATAAGGCTTATTGATGATAAATTCTTGCTCACTGTGGCGCCTTACGCAATAAACCGAGTGCTTGTTCGTAGTAGGCGCTTCAGCGCTCCTGAAAGCGCACTGAAGCCGCTAGATAGCGGCGCTATCTAGCGCGCGCACTACGAACAGATTCACCACAAGTTATTGAGAAGATACTCACTGTGCAAGGATCCTGCTGGTTATGGTTCGGTCCTATCGCAAAAGCCGCCAGAGGATCGGCATAGCCTCCTGGATGGCCTTGGCTCGATGGCTGATGCGGTTTTTATCCGCCGGTCCAATCTGGGCCATTGTCCGATTGTAGGTGGGCAAATAGAAAATAGGATCGTAACCGAACCCGTCTTCTCCCGCCGGTTCGTCGGCGATTCGCCCTTCGCAGACTCCCTCTGTGGTGTAGATACGTCCGTCTGGCCCGACGATGGCGACGATGCAACGGAAACGCGCGGTGCGTTCTGCGGGCGGGACGCCGCGCAGGGCTTTTAACAGCGCGGTCACTCGATCGTCGTCGCGTCCGGGCGCGTAACGCGCCGAACGGATAGACGGCGCCCCGTCCAGTGCGTCGACCTCCAATCCGGAATCGTCGGCCAGCGTGATCATACCCGTCGCCCGCCAATAGGTCAAGGCTTTCTTGCGCGCATTTTCGGCGTAGGTAGCGCCATCCTCTACGATATTGAGATTCAAGCCAAGTGTCTTCGGAAAACACAAAGAAGTCGGAAGTGGAGCCAACAGTTCTTCGAATTCACGCATTTTCCCGGGGTTACTGGTGGCGATCAGAAGCGACATCGGTAAACCTCCACTGGCACTATCAATTCATTCGGTTGTATTTTCACCTCTAGCCACCCGACAGTTTGCCAACCTCCCGCAGGTTGAAGGTTGAGCACAATTGACCGAAAAAAGTCTCTAAAAGTGCCCATCACGCTTGTCACGAGGCAAATAAACCTGCGGGAGGTTTAGATATGAAAGTATCGGGTAGCTAGTTTTCATCTCAACTCTCCGCACGCCAGTAAATCTATCACAAACAGGCCGATTTGGCAATCAAAACATTGCGTAACCGTTCAGAGGGGGTGGGAGCCCAACCCCTGTTGGGCGGTTTTAGCTTCCAGACGGCCAACGGGGGTTGGCCTGCTACCCAGGTTAAAGCAGTTTGACACGCTGCACCGTCGCTTGGATGCCTGGAGCAAGGGCTGAACGCTTACAACATTGCTTCCTCAAGTGCTGTCTTGCATTACCCATTACTAAGTTATGTCGACAAAGGCCAAAAATCTTGACTACGGAAGTCGATTATGATATAATGTCTACATCGTGTGAGCCGCCGACAGCCTTGCCGGCCGCACAAGGGCGGGCGACTATAGAGTCCTTGGAGGACTGAGCTTACTATGATTCGTTTCGATGTTTCTGCTCTTATCAAGGCACGGCTTGGCGCTTCCCTCGTCCTGGATATCGATACAGGACCCCTGGATCTATCCGACCTCTCGGTAGATTTTCTCCGTGGGACTATCCAAGTCATTCGCGTCGAGAATGGCCTGCTCCTGCAGGGCGCGCTGGAATCACAATTAGAAGTGGAATGCGTGCGATGCCTGGAGCCGGTCATCTTCCCATTCTCTTTTGAATTGGAGGAAACGTTTCGTCTACCTGGATCAAAGTCCAACCCAGACTTGCTCTACCAGGTTGATGACGACGGTTGGATTGACCTGACGCCGCTCCTGCGCGAATATGCCTGGGTCGCCATCCCCATGAAGCCCCTTTGTGAACCGGATTGTCGGGGATTATGCCCGCAATGCGGCGCGAACCGTAACACCGAGACCTGCTCGTGTGAAAGTTCGGATGTTGATCCGCGTCTGGCTGTGCTGAAAGACTTGTTGTCAGATTAGAAAAACCCAGGAGACTTATGGAAGCCATTGATGAACTATTCGACAAGGCTGAAGCACAGGGCTATTTGACCACAGACGACATCCAGGAACTCATTCCAGAAGCCGAGGAAGCCCTTGAGCAGCTAGAGGAAATCTTCATTCTGTTACACGATGCGGGGATTGAGGTGTATGACGAAGGCGAGGTAGATGAGGATGACCTGGACGACTTTGATGACGACGATCTCGACGAAGAGAAATACGACCTGAGCAAAGTCGCCACCGACGACACGGTCGGTCTCTACTTGCGCGAGATGTCCCGCGTGCCATTGCTGACAATCGAAGAGGAAGTCCAGTTGGCCAAGGCGCTTGAGGCGGGACGGGCGGCCGAGGAGACGTTGGGCCACGACGGCGCCGATCCGGTCAAGCGGCGAGAATTGGATTGCGCCGTAGAGGAAGGATTGGCAGCGCGAGAGCATCTGATCAAGGCCAACACCCGCCTGGTCGTCAGTATCGCCAAAAATTATATGGGGCGCGGCGTGCCGTTCCTCGATTTGATCCAGGAGGGCAACCTGGGGTTGATGAAAGCGGTAGAGAAATTCGATTACAGCCGGGGCTATCGCTTCAGCACGTATGCGACCTGGTGGATCCGCCAGACGATCACCCGCGCTATCGCCGATCAAGGCCGGACGATTCGCGTACCGGTGCACATGTCGGACCGGATTCGACAACTCTACAACATAGCCCGCTCGCTAGAACAGGAAAAGGGACGCCGTCCCACCCCAGAGGAGCTCGCGGACGAGATGGATATGGAACCGCGAAAGGTACAGTGGATGTTGCGGGTCTCCTGGCGACCCTTGAGCCTCGAACAACCGGTCGGCGAGGAGGAGGATAGCGAGTTGGGCTGTTTCATTGAGGACGAGGCGACGCCCACGCCCACTCAGAGCGCCTACCGCTATCTGCTGGGAGAGAAGATTGAGGAGCTTCTCGCGACCTTGAACCCCCGCGAGGCGCGCATCCTGCGCCTGCGCTTTGGGCTGATCAACGGTCGCAGCTATACGTTAGAGGAAGTCGGGCAAAAATTCGGCCTGACGCGAGAGCGCATCCGACAGATCGAGGGCCGGGCGCTGCGCCGGTTGCGCCATCCACGCCGCAGCCGCCAGTTGCGCGACTATCTCGATAATCTTACCTTGCATTCCTGATGACGCGACATACCTATTCCGATTTCGCTATGATCATGTGCGACTTGCCGTGGCGAGTGAGAGAAGGGGGTCTCCACTCGCGCTAGACCGCCGCGCGTTTCGGTCTCACGGCAAGAAAAACCGCCAGTCTCACTGGCGGTTTTTCGTTTACTACACCCTGTGATACAATAGTTCAACAACTTCAAAAAGGAGGCGTAACGTGTCTGAACATATTCTCGTCGCTATCGCTTGGCCCTATGCCAGCGCCAAAATCCACGCCGGCAACGTGACCGGTTCCCATCTGCCCGGCGACATCTTCGCCCGCTACCACCGGTTGGCGGGCGACCGGGTGCTCATGGTCTCCGGTTCCGACTCGCACGGCACGCCGGTGACCGTCGTCGCCGAAAGCGAAAACAAATCGCCGCAAGAGGTTTTCGAACGCTATCACCATAGTTTTTTGGCGCTGTTCCAGCGCCTGGGGATCAGCTATGACCTCTTTACCCACACCGATACAGAAAATCATCACCAGGTGTCGCAGGACTTCTTCACCGCCCTTTTGCGCAAGCAATATCTGTACCGCAAGGTCCAGGAGCAGATGTACTCCGAACAACAAGGGCGCTTTCTCCCCGATCGTTACGTCGAAGGTGTGTGCCCCCATTGCGGCTATGAATCGGCTCGGGGCGACCAATGCGACAATTGCAACACGCTGCTGGACCCCCAGGACCTCATTAACCCCCGCAGCAAGCTGGACGGCA
Source organism: Anaerolineae bacterium (assembly GCA_034437315.1). Lineage (GTDB taxonomy): Bacteria > Chloroflexota > Anaerolineae > B4-G1 > B4-G1 > DSAR01. The sequence goes on along the minus strand of DAOTUC010000222.1, from coordinate 2,267 downwards.
GCGCCCCGGTCGTTCGCGAAACGGAGCACTTTTTCCTCGACCTGCCGAAGTTGGCTGAGGCCGGTCTCGCCGATTGGCTTGACGAGGGCAAGGAACACTGGCGGCCCAACGTGATCAATTTCGCCCGCCAGTACGTGGGCGAGGGATTGCGCGGGCGACCCATCACCCGCGATCTCTCCTGGGGCATCCCCGTACCTGTACCCGGATGGGAGGATAAATGTCTCTACGTCTGGTTTGAGGCGGTCATCGGCTATTTCTCCGCCAGCGTTGAATGGGCCCACAATCGGTGGGCGCAGGGCGAAGGAGAGCCGGAGGCCTGGAAGAACTGGTGGTATCAACCGGAGGCCAAGACGCTGTACTTCATCGGGAAAGATAACATCCCGTTCCACGCCGTCATCTGGCCGGCGGAACTGATGGGGGTCGAGCGACTGTACGAGGAGGATGAGACGAAAAAGCTCAACCTGCCCTATGACGTGCCGGCAAACGAATTTATGAACCTGGAGGCGCGGAAAATCTCCGGCAGCCGGCATTGGGCGGTGTGGATGGACGAGGCGCTCGACCGGTATGACCCGGACGCGCTGCGCTATTATCTGACGGCGGCGATGCCGGAGACGCGGGACACCGATTGGCTGTGGGATGATTTCCTGCGTCGGAACAACGACGAACTGGTCGCCACCTGGGGCAACCTGGTCAACCGGGCGATGACGTTCGCCTACAAGCGTTTCGACCGGCGAGCGCCCACTCCCGGATCGCTCGACGCAGTGGATGCCCGTTTGCTGGAAAAGGTAGAAGCCGGTTTTGAGAGCGTGGGACAACTTATCGCCGGCTGTAAACTCCGGGCAGCGCTGAATGAGACGATGGCTTTGGCTCGAGAGGCGAATCGCTACCTGGAGGAAAAGGGGCCATGGTTCCAGATCAAGGAGAATCCGGAGGCCGCCGCCACGACAATCTACGTGGCCTTGCGGGCCATCGACTCGTTGAAGATTCTGTTTGCCCCATTTTTGCCCTTCACGTCCGAACGGTTACATCAATATCTGGGTTACGAAGGGCCGTTGTTTGGCCGATCCTACACCGAAACCTTTGAGGAGGCGGGTGGGCGGGTCCACGAAGCGTTGTGCTACGACGCCGGCGGCGCGACAGGGACGTGGAAACCCAGCGAATTGCCGCCCGGACAATCTCTACGACGCCCCAAGCCGCTGTTCAAAAAGTTAGATCAGTCGATCGTCGAGGAGGAGATGAACAGATTGCTCTGTTAAATGAGTGATGACCTATTCGGAGTAAAATTAATCATACAGGAGGTAAAAATGCGTAAGAAGCAACTGAGCGCGCTGATCCTATTAACCATATTCACATTGGCATGCACGTGCAATCTGCCATCCTTGCCTGGCTTGCCATCCTTGCCGGGGGATACATCTGATGAGCCGGTACCCCAGGCCAAGGTGATCTTTGAGGACGATTTCAACGATTCCGCGTCCGGTTGGGAGGTGGGCGATTACGAGTTCGGAGAGGTGGGCTACACCAATGGCGCTTATTTCGTGCGCTCCAACATCGACAACAGCACGATGTGGGGCGTCGCCAATCGCTCCTTCGATAACGTCGTCATGGACGTGGACGCGACTCAGATATCGGCCGGCCCGGATGATAACAACGATTACGGCGTGGTCTGTCGCGAGCAGGGCGACGGCAACGGCTATTACCTCTTGATCTCTGGCGATGGCTATTACGCCGTTCTCAAGGCTGAAAATCAAGAGTATTTTCTGCTCGTAGATTGGACGATGTCGGACGCGATCAACACGGGCGACGCGAGCAATCACATCCGCGCGGTGTGCAACGGCTCCTTGCTTACCCTGTCCGTCAACGGGCGACAGTTAGCCAGCGTCGAAGATGCCACGTTCTCGTCGGGCGACATCGCACTGACCGCCACGACCTACGAATCCACGCCCACCGAGATTCATTTCGACAACCTGGTCGTCAGCGAACCGTGATCCATCAAACCTAGCCTGGACGAGCCAGAACCAACAAGAGACATCGACGGTAAATTCCTGCTCAACGTACAAGAATTCGGCTACGATCATCGTTTCGGCTAACCCTTGCTCTAAGTTCCCGTCTTGAGGACGGCATAGGCGCAAGTAGCCTGTTTAACTGGAGTTTTCCACTTAAGAATTCGGAAGTCTTCCGTCGAGTATCTCGGAGGCAAAGTTGATTGACTATCACGTCAAAATCGGTTGTTCAATGCACCTTTTGAGACTTCCGAATTCTAATGACGA
>DAOTUC010000221.1:0-8170 GCA_034437315.1 Anaerolineae bacterium | reverse complement strand
TCGAGGAAATCAGTAGCATCATTGGACGAGGCAAGCGAGTCGTGCTAGAATATGTCAAGTTGGCCCGCCAGTATCACCCGGAACTGGGGGCAGAAGCGGATTAGGAAAGCATGGGGTATAGGACAAATGTCCTAAACGAAACTTTTATTTAATGTACTGTCTAAGAAACAAAGAGCAAGTCCCAAAGATGACCCCGATGAAAAGGGGATTGTTACCTACGCTAGCCTGATCGGCCAGCTGGTGGTGCCAGGTCCCAAAGATGACCCCGATGAAAAGGGGATTGTTACCCCAAAGTAACTGACCCGTCACCGGGTCCGAAGGGGGAGTCCCAAAGATGACCCCGATGAAAAGGGGATTGTTACACTTCACCCAGCAAAAACCGCCTATTTGATTTGGTAAAAGTCCCAAAGATGACCCCGATGAAAAGGGGATTGTTACTCTCCATACGGCTGCCGTTCATCCGGCCTTCAACCGGTCCCAAAGATGACCCCGATGAAAAGGGGATTGTTACTTGTACTGGCCAAAGGTGGTGCCGTTGATGGAGAAGTTGGTCCCAAAGATGACCCCGATGAAAAGGGGATTGTTACCGGATTGCCCACCCCGGCCAGCCCAGCGCCAGCGCCAAGTCCCAAAGATGACCCCGATGAAAAGGGGATTGTTACAAACGTTTCTGCGACGTATCCAACGGTTTCAATCAGGTTCGTCCCAAAGATGACCCCGATGAAAAGGGGACGGAAACGGACGAGACAGAGAGGGGAGAGATGAGATAGAGAGCGAGTGCGATCGGCCAACACGGGGTTTTGCGGTCACGGGGAGGGCGGTCTCTCTCGATTCTCTATCTTGACCGCCTCCAAGCAAAAAGGCCCGAGAGGATATCCCCTCGGGCCTTTTTCGATTGTTTCAACGCGATGGCGCGTCGAAGGCGTCTCCGCACACCGTTCTGGATGACGACGGGCTGCTTCAGCGCTCGAGCGATTCCACGCGATACCCTGGGTTCAGGACTTCTCGGTGCCTGGTTTCGGCCTCCCTTGATAACCTGACGTGACTACAATGCTCTCTGCAGTGAATTTGCTCACCAGCCTCGCGTCAGGCTGTTTCGCTCACAGCGGTGTCTGGATCCGATCTTTGATTCTTGATTCAATGACGTAGCGCCGGGTCGTTTCCTCTGGTTTCTCCTTGCTCGACTTTGGGCCATTGTATGCCAATGGGCGATTTGATGTATTGCAGAGTTTCCATCGGTGAATTCATCGGGCGTCAATGGGGTCTCGCCGGTCAGGACTTCAGTGGGGGCGCATCGCCCACAGCCCCGCTTTCCATCTCGTAGCATCGCATCATCGCCCCCCGCCAGAACAACTCACACCGCTCACCCGAGGGGCCGCCTGCCTGTCCGCGGGACGCAGGCAGGTCGAGGCGGTTCTTGCGCATCCCCCCTCAACCGCAATACGGACACGGGATCGCCTTCCCATAATCCGGATCCGATTCTGGCACATCAAGCACGACTGCGCCGTCGCCGTGGCAGAAGGAACAAGCACCGCAAGATTCTGGCTGGTGATGGTGACCGTTATCCGGCGGGGTCTCGCCGTTCTTGAGCTTGTAGGTCAACAACGCGGCCACGCTGCGGACTGTGGGGTCGTGTTGCTCCCCACCGGGGGGAGCGTGCGGCGTTGATTGCCATTGCTTGCTCGGTGTTCTCAGCGTTTTCCTTGGATGAGAGACAAGAGATTGAGACGGTGACATTTCATCGTTTTGCGGCGCGTCCGCCCTTGGATTATCATCGCTGTTTCCACTGTTGTTTCCACACCCCGCTGCGCACGCATCCCCCACGCTCAGCGCGACCCTACAAGCGAACGGGCAGATTGCTGTCTGCCAAGGCACAAGCAGGCGCTGAGGTTGCAGTGTTTCTGCCATTGGCGTGTCATTGCTGTTTCCACCGATGCTTTCCATTGCTGGCCCGCCTTGCTCTCCACCGGGGGGAGCGTGCGGCGTTGATGGCCATTGCTTGGTCGGTGGTTTCTTCGTTTTCCTTGGATGAGAGACAAGGGATTGAGACGAGGGCAGACCCTTTGGCGCAGGCGGTGTTTGACATTGGGTGGGGGAGAGGGTACACTGTGGATATGAACGTTCGAGAAGTCCAGGCCAAGACTTGGTTATGGCCACGACCACGCTGACCCGACACCGGCCCGGCTCCCGCCCGGTCAGCGCACTTCGCGCGGCGTCTTCCGCACTGCCGCAGCAGGGGATCGTGGTCGTCACACCGGCCTCGCGTTGTTGTACATTGTCGGAATCGTGGGGGTAGGCGTTGTGGGAGCAGATAATCCAGATGATATGGCGTTTGCTGGCCGATCAAAGACATCCCGCCGACTTGCCAAGGGCAAACCAGCGCCAATGCCTCTTGCCCCGTCATCTTCGTTTGCATCCACTCGATTGCCATGCTACAATAGCAAAAGCCCCGGTGCTTCTACAGAGGAAGCCCGAGGCTATGACCAAGGCGGTGAGGCCACCCAAGTGAGCTTATGATAGCACACGAATAGAATTTAGACAAGCGCCCGCCCGCCGCCGAGAACGGTGTAGTGGGCATTTTCTTTAGTGCTAAGCGCCATCTATCTCAAGCAGCCACCCTCGGACACAGACATCTGGGTATCCAGGCGATGGACAACACGCGCAAAAAATCCAGCGGCGAGCGCTTCATCGCCGATAACGCTGACGAGCACTGGAAAGTCCAGCGCTATCTCCACGATTGGTGTGCCCTCGACATTGCCACCGGCTTGAGATCGGCGCGCTTCTCGCACTCGACGAACAGTGGCAGAAGCTGGACCGCATTCGCATCTTGATGGGCGGCGAGGTCTCCAAGCGGACCAGGAAAGCCTTCGAGGACGGGCTTTCCAGCGTCCCTGTCGTCACCGAGGTCATCAGGTCGGGCAAGATCCAGACACACGTCTACTGCAGGAAGAAGTTCTACGCCAAGGTCGAGGTCATAGGCTCTGCCGCTTTCCAAGACCTTCGGTATCGAGGGGCGCAAGTTTCTGACGCCTGAGTACGACTACGAGGCGCCTGAGGGAGTTCAACCAGGTTTACGAGGGGATGATTGACATCGGTTGAGAGATGCACCTGACCTACCAGCAACTGCTCCAGGACCATCCCGATCTGAGCGACCGGTTGGCGCAGATGCTCTTACGAGTATTCATCGGCAGGCCCACCCGGCGAAGGTCGCGCCCGACGCGCGGGCGGTCTTCTTCTGCTACCGGCTGCCGATCAGGGACACCAAGACGTAGGACCCCGCTCATCGTCTGTCGATGTGTAGCGGGGTTTTTTCTTTATTGAGATGATCCATTGGAGGTTTATCGTTGTCGTATGCTGTCTTGACAAATAAAAAGCAACCAAGTGAAATCCCCCCGTCCAGCTTGGCTGTTCGGTGCGAAAACACACAGCCGGACAATTCCCACGAACCGTTCTGTTTTGAACTCTTCCGGCGGGCTATAGTTGATCGCTCGTCTCTCTGCTGGCATTATCTCCACAATCAATACTATCGTCTGGTGCGTTATTGGGTCTCGTCGCACGCCCCGCTTGACCCAGATACGGTCGATGATCTGACCCAAGAGGCTTTCACCGCGTTCTGGCGATTCTATACCGCTGACAAGTTGGCGCGCGCCAGGGGACTGGGGGACGTGCTGGCCTATCTGAAAACGTGCGCCGCTTCCGCTGTGATTCAGTTGCATCGCAAAATAGATCGCGCTGTTGTGGAAATGGAATGGGATGAACAGATGGTGGATGCCCATATTGCGGCGCGTTCTGTAGAAAAGAGCGCTTTTCAGGACTTGAACACACGGCGATTGTGGGCTGTGATTGTGTCTTGTTGCCACGATGATCGAGATCGCCTTTTGGCGCGTTTGCTACTCTTGGATGATCTAAAGCCCCGACAAATTGTCGATCAACATCCCGAAGTATTCCCCGATGTCTCCGAAGTATATCGAATTAAACGCAATCTCTTCGATCGTCTGCGCCGGAATCCAATTTTACGAGCGATGTGCGAAAAACGTTAGATTGGGCATTTGATAGAGTAGAAGGAGGGGGTTATGGTGAATAAAATACAAGCGATGGGAGATTTGGCATGTACAGGCCAGCCAGCAGTCGAAGATTGGGAGTTGGACGCGTATATCGACGGAGAGGCGTCGCCGCACGTTCAGGCCCACCTCGAAGAATGTCTGGCCTGTCGAATCCGGCTTACAGAGCGTCTACTGTTCGAGCGCCGTTTGCGGCGCGCTTTGCACCGTTCCGAAAGTCTTTTGGAATGTCCTTCGCCCCATCTCTTGCGCGACTACTACTGGGGTAACCTGGCTGTCGATGAACGCGGGCGGATCGACGAGCACTTGAAAACCTGTGTGGATTGCACACAGGAACTGAAGGGCCTGGACGAGTTCTTAACTACGGAACAGGATGCCCCTTTACGTGACATTATGTCTCGGGCGCAGCAGGCGGCGGAGCAGGCGTGTTTGGTTCTGGCGCACTTTGTCTCCCCCGCGCCGCAGGCTGTCCCAGTTTTACGGGGCGAGACGCGGGAGGTGTTGCTCTTTGAGGCCAATGACGTGGCGTTAAGCATCAACCTGGAGCAGGATGAGCTGGGAACGTATACACTTTTTGGGCAAGTGTTGATGCCGGAATTTCAGCCGTTATCCGGCGGCTATGCTCGATTGACATCGGCTGACGCCGAGCCTCGTCAGACGTCAATTGATGCCAACAGTGGATTTGCCCTGTCCGGTTTAAAGCCGGGTATCTATCAACTTGTCGTACAACTACCGACTTTGCACCAACGGATCGTAGCGCCCAGGCTGGCGCTCAAGGCGGCATTATGAACTTGAAAAATGGACTATTGGAAGCATTGCTTGCTGCTCCCGACGAAGAGATATTGCAGGAGGTGATCGACCGGCATGATCTAGATGCCGAAACGATACGGGCGCTCAAGGCGTGCTCCGGCCGTTTCTATTTCGATGATCCGGCCATGGCCGTGCGCATCGGTGAGATCGCTTACCGATTGGGCGATATGCTGCCTCCTCCGTCTCCGGCGCTGGGGCGGTGGACATTGGGTAATGGAATGTTGTTCGCTGACCGGTACCGGGAGGCTGTAGCGCTTTTCGAAGAGGGCCATGATCGTTTCCTGGCGGCGGGATTGCCCGATGAAGCAGCACGGATGGATGTAGGGCGCGTGTGGGCGTTGGCTTACGTCGGTCGGTTTGAGGATGCGTTGACCCTGGCGGCGGAGATCGAACCGGTGTTGACCAGGCTCGCGCAGGGACAGGGCCAGGAGCGTGAGGCTGACCTCAGGCGGTTGGGCGGGTTATCAAATAACGTGGGCATTACATACGAACTGATGGGGCGATATGAAGAGGCGTTGGAAGCCTACGACAGGCAGGTCGCCATTGCCCGCGAGTTGAAGGATGATTTGGAGATGGCCCACGTGCAGCACAACCGCGCCTGTGCGCTGACCTATCTCAATCTGTTCGACGAAGCGCTAGACACGTTCAGGGATGCCGAGGCCGGTTTCAAGACGGACGGTGCGACAGCCGACCTGGCTCGATTGGCCTTTAACCGGGGCACACTCTATGCCCGTTGGGGACATTATATCGAGGCAGAGGCCGAGTTTGTCGCTGCGGACAAGAGGTTGCAGTCTATGGTGGATACAGCCCAGTCACATGCCACGCTAACCGTTTACCGCACGTTGGCTTGTTTAGAGAGCGGTAGCGCGCCGGATGAGACCCTGATCGAGAAACTAATCGCGGCGCAGGAGACGTTGTCCAGACATGGCCCGCTCTTTGAAGAGGGGTTGGCCTGGTTGGGGCTGGGACGTTGTCGCTTGCTACTAGAAGATTTGATCGCTGCGCAAAAGGCCTTTGAGCACGCTTTGGATGTCGCCGAGCGGGGAAGCGACCGTCTTTTGACCTGGCAAGCGCTCTATTACGTGGGCCGGTTGGCAGAGAAGCGTCGGGCGTTAGACGAGGCTGTCGCGTGTTATGAAGAGGCCATCCGTCATATTGAGGCGATCCGACGTGATCTATACGTCGGGGCGTTTCGCGCCGGATTCCTGACTGACAAGCTGATCGTCTACCAGGCGCTGGCGCTGCTGTATGCGCAAAAGGGCCGTTTGGAGGATGCGTTCGTCACCATCGAACGGGCCAAGTCGCGCCTATTAGTCGAGCGAATCAACGATCGTCTGGATGAAGAGGCGGAGGGGATGATCGCGTCGGACGATCCCCAACTGCGGTCGCAGGGAGAACGTTTGCAGACTCTGTTGCATCGGTTGGAGCAATTGTACCGGCAGGCTCGCCTGGATGAATCGGTCGAGCGCGGGTCAATGTGGTCGGCGGCGCCGAACCCCGAGACGCTGGCAGAAGTGGGTCAGTTGGAGAATGAGGTGTTGCGCCTGACGCGCATAATGGAGCGGCGCTACCCACTGCTTTCTGAGTATTCGGATTCACCTCCATCCGTGGATCACCAACATCGGATCGCGCGACTGCAAGGCTCGCAGGATTGGCTAGAGGATGCTATGTTGCTCCAATACTACATCGCACGCGGGCATGTCTGGAGCTTCGTTGTAGATAGATCGGGCGTGCAGGACTATCGTGCGCTGGTTTCCCTGGCCGAGGTTCAGGATGTGCACAGCCGTCTCTCCGCCGCTGTGGACCGAGCGTTGGGGCTTGCCGTGCGCTACGGCGCGGATGTGTTGCGTCGGTATCTCCCGGCGCTCCTGGTGGATAGCGACACGCAGTTGGCGCGGCTCTATGATTTGCTCATACACCCCTTGGAACAGGTCTTACCTTCAGACACGTCACTGATTATCTCGCCCGATGGATTGCTATACTACACTCCCTTTCACGCGCTGTATGATGGGGCGACTTACCTGATCGAACAGCGTGTGGTCAGTTATGCGCCCAGTTACACGATGCTGGCGTTGTGTCACCGACACGTTGCATCTGGACAGGGAATGTTGGTAATGGGATATGGCGGCGGTCGGTTGCTTCAGGTTGACGCTGAAATCGAGACATTGTCCCGGTTACTCCCTGAGGCCGTCGTATGGAGCGCGGAGGAGGCGACAGCCAAGCGATTGTTGTCCCAGGTCGCGCGCTATCGCCTGGTGCACCTGGCGGCCCACGCGCGCTTCCGTTCTGACAATCCTATGCTCTCGTCGTTGTCTCTTGCTGATCGGCGATTGACGTTGGCCGAGATCAACCGCCTGCGTATAGGCGCTGACTTGATCACGTTGAGCGGTTGTGAGACCGGACGAGGGCGTCTCCGAGGCGCAGATCTAATGAGCCTCGCCAGCGGTTTTTTGGGGGCCGGCGCTCGCTCGCTCTTGGTCAGCCTGTGGCGTGTGGACGACGCGACGACGGCCCGTTTGATGCAAGCTTTTTACCAGTCGTTGCAAAACGGGCAAGGTCGTGCGGCGGCGCTGCGTCAAGCGCAATTGGACATCTTGGCGTTGGCGCGTGAGCATCCAGAGGAATACGGAGCGTACCGCCACCCGGCCTATTGGGCGCCTTTCGTGCTGATCGGTGAGCCTTATGACCCTGTCAGTCTTGGGGATAAATAAAGCCTGATTGAGCGAATACTTGCCCAGCAAAAGGATGGGTCATTGGAAAATCTCTTGTTCGTTCTGGCGCTGTGCGGGTTAGGAGGAAATGATCGAATGCGTAAGGTAGTGGTATCTATCGGATTGGGATTTGGATTCATTTTACTGTTGGCCCTGGTACTGCAAGCGCGGGCCGCGCCTGTGGCGCCGGCAGGACGTCATTGCGGCAGCGCAGGGCCGCTGCCCTTGAATGACCCCGAATTTTGCGGTTGCACCTGGGGCGAGGTGCTTTTCCATGGCCGACCGGCGCCGGGCGTCGCGATTACGCTTACTCATGCGGGTGATGTCGTGACGGGGGTGACCCGTCTGACAGAGTTGGAGTCTGATCCTTATTTCGATCTGACCGCGCACAACATAGGCGCTAACCGGGGGGACGTATTGACTTTGACCGCTCGTTTCGGCGGGGAGACAATCACCCGTGCGTTTCGCGCTTGGCCGGAGGCCGACGGGGAGCAGCGCATCGTGCTGGCGTTGGAGGAGCGCGGCGTCTGGCGCGCACTGGCGACCGGCGGCTACACCCAAGCCCTGGCGCTGGAAGGCGATACGGTT
>DAOTUC010000220.1:0-2133 GCA_034437315.1 Anaerolineae bacterium | reverse complement strand
ACCTGGTCGATCGTGCCGGTCATGTAGAAGTAGCGTTCCGGCACCTCGTCCAATTCTCCCTCGAGGATCCTGCGAAATCCGTGCACGGTCTCCTTCAGGGGCACGAAGACGCCCTCCTGCCCGGTGAATGCCTCGGCGACGAAAAAGGGCTGGGTCAAGAAGCGCTGGATCTTGCGGGCCCGTTGCACGAGTACGCGATCTTCTTCGGCCAATTCTTCCATCCCTAGGATGGCGATCACGTCGCGCAATTCCTTGTAACGAGCCAGGGTCTCCAGCACCGACGTCGCGACCTGGTAGTGCTCTTCTCCCACAATGCGGGGCGTCAGCAAGCGGGAGCCGGATTCCAGCGGATCGACCGCCGGGTAAAGCCCCTGGCTGGCCAGTTGCCGCGAGAGCACGACGGTGGCGTCGAGATGGGAGAAGGTCGCGGCCGGGGCTGGGTCGGTGAGATCGTCGGCCGGCACGTAGATGGCCTGGATTGACGTGATGGCCCCATTGGCCGTCGAGACGATGCGCTCTTCCAGTTCCCCCACCTCGGTGGCCAAGGTGGGTTGGTAGCCCACGGCGCTGGTCATCCGTCCCAGCAGCGCCGACACCTCCCCACCGGCTTGAATGTAACGGAAGACGTTGTCGATGAAGAGCAAGACGTCCTGTTGCGCGATCTCTCGGAAGTATTCGGCCATCGTCAGCGCGGTAAACACAGCCCGAAAACGGGCGCCCGGGGGCTCGTTCATCTCGCCAAACACGAGGATGGCGTCCTCAAGCACGCCGGCCTCCTGCATCTGGAGGTAGAGGTCGTTCCCCTCGCGGGTTCGCTCGCCCACGCCGGCGAAGACGGAGACGCCCTCATGTTCGACGGAAGTATGTCGAATCATCTCCATAATCAGGAGCGTCTTGCCCACGCCGGCGCCCCCCAGGAGCCCCACTTTCCCCCCACGGACGAAGGGCGCCAGCAGGTCGACGACCTTCATCCCGGTCACGAAGAGTTTGATGGAGGGTCGTTGTTGGACGAAGGCCGGCGGGGGGTAGTGAATGCCCCACGGTTCTACGTCCTCAAGCGGGCCTTTCTCATCAATCGGTTCGCCCAGGACGTTGAAGACCCGCCCCAGCGTGCCGGGACCCACGGGGACCTTGATCTGGGAACCGGTATCGTAAGCTGGCATGTGGCGCCGCAGGCCTTCCGCCGATTCCATCGCCACGCCGCGCACGGTGCGCCAGTCGAGGTGTTCCAGGACCTCGATGGTGACTTTGCGCCCTTCTAGCGGAACGATCAAGGCATTTTGCAAGGCCGGCAGCGCACGATCCTCAAAGCGCACGTCGATGACCGGCCCGATGATCCGTATGATATTGCCCAGATGGTTTTCTGGCTCTTCGGTGGTTGAAGCGCTCATGGGAAAATGAATGTATGGCGCAACGCTGTCACTGCGGTATCAAGATCCGCAGATTTGATGAGGCACGTAATCGTCGAGACCGAACTGCTGATGCCATGGATATTGATATTGTGATCGCCAAGCGTCTTGAACATATGACTGGCGATTGTCTGACTATCCCCAAAATTGGCGCTGGAGATGCACACCAACGCCATATCAGGATCGTGGATGAGCGCTTCGCCCCCGGCCTTGTTTTGAACCTGTCTGGCGATGTCCAGCACCGAGTCAAGCTGATCGAGGTCGACGCACAGCACGATATGATCGCGCTCTTCCCAATCGTGCATATTGACGATTAAATCAACGTGGATGCCCGCTTCGTCCACCGCCGAGAAAAGCTGTCCGCCTATGCCAGGGCGAGAGGGGATGTTCATCAGGCCAACAATGGCCCGGTTGTTCTTGTAGAATAGCCCACCTGCTTCCGGCTTGTGCTTGCCTTTTATGCCATTACTCGTCATACTATTTATGTACTCCGTAGTTTTTTCCCACACCGTATTAACCGAAAAAGCGACGTGCCGATTTTACACATCGCTTTCGTAGATTATCTCTCGATATACTGGCTGATCTGCTGTCAATCTCGGGTCTTCAGGATTTCGCATGGCCCATCATAGACCCTAAAGGTTTTTGCGCTGGTTTTGATGGAAAAAGGTCATTGTTTAAGGCAAAAACGTTGTTTGCGCGGCCTTGAGCAAAACCTTTAGGGTCT
>DAOTUC010000219.1:0-19792 GCA_034437315.1 Anaerolineae bacterium | reverse complement strand
AGCTCATCCCGGAACTGCGGGGCCGCGACGTTGATCAGCTCGTGGACGCGCTCGCGGATCGTCTTGCCGTACAACGTCGCCACGCCGTACTCGGTGACCACGTAGTGGACGTGATAGCGCGTCGTGACGACGCCGGCCCCCTGCTTGAGCATCGGCGTGATGCGGCTCAACTGCCCACCTTTGGCCGTGGCCGGCAAGGCAATGATAGGTATGCCGCCCTTTGAGCGGGACGCGCCGTAGATGAAGTCGAGCTGACCGCCCACGCCGCTGTAGAGCTTGGGGCCGATGGAGTCGGCACACACCTGGCCCGTCAGGTCGACCTCGATGGCCGAGTTGATGGCGACCTGGCGCTCGTTCTGCGCGATGACGAAGGGATCGTTGACGTACTCGGTGCGATGCAACTCGATGAGCGGGTTATCGTGGACCCAATTGTAGATGCGGTGCGTGCCGATCATAAAGCCAGCCGTGATCTTGCCGGGATGCAGCGTCTTGCGGGCGTTGGTGATGACGCCGGTCTCCACCATTTCGATCACGCTGTCGGAAAAGAGCTCGGTGTGGATGCCCAGGTCTCGCTTATCCGTGAGGAAGTTCAGCACCGCGTCGGGGATCGCGCCAATGCCCATCTGCATCGTCGCCCCGTCGGGGATCAGGTCGGCGATGAACTCGCCGATCTTGATGTGAATATCCGAAAGCCCGCCCTCCGACATCGGCAGTTCCAACAAGGGGTAATCGACCGGCACGATGTAATCCAGGCGACTGACGTGGATGAAAGAATCGCCCAGGCAGCGGGGCATATTCTCGTTGACCTCGGCGATGATAATCTTGGCCGATTCGGCCGGCGTCTTGGTCAGACCGGTCTCGATGCCGTAGGAGCAGAACCCATGCTCGTCCGGCGGGGAAAGGTGCACGAAGGCCACATCCAGGGGCAACACCCCCTGCTTGAAGAGCAACGTAAACTCCGAAAGCAGCACCGGCGTGAAATCCGCCCGCCCCTCCTGAACCGCCTTACGCACGTTCGGCCCGATGAACAGCGAGTTGGCCCGAATGTGTCCCGCCATCTCCGGCGCGACGTAATCGCTCGCGCCGATGGTCAGCGCGTGGCAGACCTCGACGTTCTCCAACGCCTCGGCCCGGTCGACCAATGCGGACAGCAATTTCTGGGGCACGCTACAATTGCCCGTTAAAAAAATGCGGTCACCCGACTTGATAGCTTTGACGGCCTCCTTGGCCGTCGTCGCACGACTCTCGTAGGTTTTCATCCAACTCATGCTTCACTCTCCGTTCCGGCGTAGTAAGCGGCGGATAACGCTTCGTTGACGATTTCTCCATCCCTGATGATTACGCCCCGCGCCAGGGCGGGCATCTCCTCCAGCGCTTGATCCAGGTCTATCTCGACCAGACGGCGTAGATACGGCCACACGGCGTTGCTGAAAGCGTGCGTCGCCGTCCGGGGCACCGAGCCCGGCACGTTGGGCACGCAGAAATGAACGACGCCCTCCTCAATATAGGTTGGATCGCGCATCGTCGTCGGGCGGCTCGTCTCCATGCACCCTCCCTGGTCGATGCTAAAGTCCAAAATGACCGCGCCGGTCTTCATCGAGCGGACCATCTCGCGGGTGACGACGATGGGCGCTCGGGTGCCGGGCGTCAACACCGCGCCGATCAACACCTCGGCGAAGCGGGACACGTAAGCGATGTTGAACGGATAGGAAACCAACGTCGTGACGCAACCGTTGAACAGCCGGTCGATCTCGCGCAACCGTTCCAAATCTCGATCCAGGACGAAAACATCGGCGCCCAGGCCGAGGAAGGTGCGGGCGGCGTTCATCCCCAACACGCCGCCGCCCACGATGACCACCCGCGCCGCCGGGATGCCCGGCACGCCGCTGAGCAGCACGCCCCGCCCGCCGTGGTCGCTTTGTAAGAAGGTCGAGGCCAACTGGGGGGCCATCCGTCCGGCGACCTCGCTCATCGTTCGCAGGACGGGCAAGGTGCCATCGTCCATCTCGATAGTCTCATACGCGATGACGGTGACTCGTTTTTCCAGCATCGTCTCGACCCGCTGGTGTCTCGCGGCTGCCAGGTGCATAAAACCGGCGACGATTTGCCCCTCACACAGCCACTCGACTTCCTCCTCGGTGGGACGAACCGCCTTGGCGATCAGATCCGAGCGTCCATACACCTCCTCGCCGGAATAGACGATGCGTCCACCTGCCCGCTCATAATGGTAATCGGTAAACCCAGAGGCCAGGCCCGCTTCCTTTTCAATGTAACAGGTGTGACCGGATCGCACCAGCAACTCGACTCCCCGGGGAGGCAGCCCCACCCGGCGTTCCAGATCCCTACGTTCTTTTGGGATGCCGATATTCATACCGTGTTCCTCCTTATTCAGATTGGGGGCGAACCAGGAGCACAGGGCATTTTGCTTCCTGCAACACCTTGCCCGCCACGTTGCCATAAACCCAGCGGCTCACGCCAGAAAATCCGTGGGTCGTCATACTAATCAGATCCGCATCTATCTCGTCCGCGTAATTCAGGATTTCGTTGGCCGGCGGGCCGCGCCGTATCTCTATCTGCGCCGCGATGCCCCGCTCGCGGAAAAAGGCCGCCACGCTTCGTAAATAGGCCATCAACTGCACCTCGGCTTGATCGAGCGCGGTGGTGGTCAGTTGCAGGCCCGGGGGATAGCTGGTCAACAAGGCCACCGTGCGATCGCCCAGCCCCGCCGTCAGCACTGAAATGAGAAAGATGGTCGCATCCTCCTGAGCGTCTCGCTCATCAGCTAAAGCGTGGGGAGTGGTCGCCAGAGCCTTGACGTACGGCAACACCTGTTCCGCCAATTCAGAACCATCCAATGGGATGAGCACACGCCGGTACGTCGACCGTCGTTGCACATACCCGGCCCGAATCAGGAGCACCGGGCACGTGGCGTGGCGCAACACCCGGTCGGCGACGCTGCCAAAGACCCATTGGGTGATCCCGGAACGGCCATGGGTCGACATCACCACCAGATCCGCCTCCACATCTTTCACGAAGCGCAGTATCTCTTCCGCCGGCCGGCCAAATCGAACGCTGATCTGTATATCGTCAACAGACGGACGCAACTGTTCCGCCGCCGACTTGAGGTAAGCGATCAGTTCCTCTTCGATACGTCGACGTTCCTCGGAATGCGCCTCGTCCCTTAACGGATCGGTGGGGAAATTCAGCACGCCCCCCATGCCCGGGGAAACGACCGAGAGCAAATAGACGCGCTGCTCTCCCCCGTGCAACAACGCTATCACGTGCGGGAGCACGCCCTCGGCCAATTTAGAGCCGTCAAGCAGAACGACTATCCGGGAGTTTAGATGCATATCCAGCTACCCAACGCTTTCACCTTCATTTTCTCATTTTCTCATAATTGGAGTTGCTACAAATTTTCGAGCGCGCCCTATAAATCGAGAGTCTTCAGGATTTCGCATGGCCCATCATAGACCCTAAAGGTTTTTGCGCTGGTTTTGATGGAAAAAGGTCATTGTTTAAGGTAAAAACGTTGTTTGCGCGGCCTTGAGCAAAACCTTTAGGGTCTCGCCATGCGAAATCCCAGAGAACCTAAATCGAATAGCGCGACTACATTATACCATTTCAGTCCCAAAATCAAAAAGACCGTCTTGACGATCGCCTAAAATCCTGATAAACTAGGCTCAGGTAGCCGAACTATTGAACGGTTTCCATCGAGATTGGCTACCCGACACGTTCACTTCTCAACCTCCCGCAGGTCAGGCTATTTTCGGCCAATTCTGGCAGCGAATCTGCTGAAAATGACGCATTTCGTTGTACGCTATAGTGGGATGATATGGGCGCAACCGAGACACAGGTTACAATCAAGGGATACGGCGACATCGTAAACGCGCGCCAGATCGGACGTGCGTTGGCGCGGGAGCTGGGTTTTGGCTTGGCGGACCAAACGCGCCTGGCGACAGCCATATCGGAATTGACGACCAACGCGCTGCGTTACGCCGGATCGGGCGTGTGCACCATCATCGACCGGTCGGACGTATCGGGAAACTGTATCCAGGTGACCGTGGAGGACAACGGGCCCGGGATCCCAAACATCGAACAGGCGATGCGGCAAGGTTTCAGCACCGGAGGGACGTTGGGGGCCGGGCTGCCCGGCACCAGGCGGTTGGTCGACGAGTTCCACATCGAATCGCGGCCTGGACGCACGAAAGTCGTGATCGCTATGAGGCGCTCCTAGGCAGCGCCTAACGGCCCGTGTATGCGCCCACCTCGGCCTTGAGCAAGCCGAACTGTAACGACGACCTAAAACAAGGGGGTATGATGACGTATGATGACGTATAAATCGGAGCGAGATAAATATTTCGACCTTTTAAGCGCGTACATCGACCGTCCAGAAGAGGAATTGTTGATGTCGGCGGCCCAGTTAGGGCGAGCGTTGGTTCTAGCCGATTTCCAGCCGGAGGACATCGTCGAGATACACGAAGCAGCCCTGAGCCGCCTGGCGCAACAGAACCCGGACATGACCCTGTCGGACATCAGCGGCGTCGCCTCAGCCGTGTTGATGGAACTGCTGATGACCTACGGCCTGGCGTTCCGCGAGCGTTCGGAGGCGCGCGATCTGGCCGAACAAGCGCTGCGTGAGAGCGAAGCGCTGTTGCGGCGGGTTCTGGACGCGAGTCCCAACTTCATCTCGGTCAAAGATCAAGAGGGAGGGTACATCCTGGCCAATGAGACCATCGCCCGCTTCTACGACACGACGCCTGAACAGATGAAAGGGTTGACCGATCTCGATTTCGCCGAACGGGCCCAGATTAGCGTCGAATCGGCGCAACAATTGATGGCGTATGACCGGTACGTCCTGGAGTTTCAAGAGACGCTCGTCAAGCCAGAGACGCCGATCGCCCGTCCAGACGCCGCCCCTCGGTGGTTCCAGGTGAGCAAAATGCCCCTGGAACGGCGCGGATGGGTAGAACATTGCGTGCTGACGGTGGCGGTCGACATCACCGAGCGCAAACGGGCCGAGGCGTTGATGCGCAAACAGGAGCGCCTGGCAGCGGTCGGTCAGTTGGCGGTCGGCATTGCGCTCGATTTCAACAACCTTCTGGCCTCCATCGTGTTATACACCCAGACGCTGATGACGCGCCCCGATCTTGCCCCAGAAATCTCGTCGGGCCTGTCCGGCATCCTGGACGAGGCGAAACGGGCGGCCGGCCTGGTCGATCAGATATTGGACTTCAGCCGTCGCGCCCCACTCGAACCGCGCCCCATTGACCTCCAGGCCGCGATACGAAAGATCGTGGACGTCGTGCAGCGAGCGCTCCCCGATCACATCACCCTGACGACCGGGACGGCGGAGGAGCAATTGACGGTCAACGCCGACCCCACGCGCATCCAGCAGGCGGTGATGAACCTGATGTTCAACGCGCGGGACGCAATGCCGGAGGGCGGAGCGCTGTTCGTCGGCCTTTCCGCTGTGACGGTGGAACCGGGGGACGCGCCGCCGCTGGAGGAGATGCTGCCGGGCGTGTGGGCGTGCATCACCGTTTCCGACACCGGATTCTCAATCCCAGCCCAGGATTTACCCCACATTTTCGAGCCGTTCTTCATCCCCGCGTCGCCGGGCAAGCGAACGGGTATGGAGTTGGCCCAGGTCTATGGCATTGTCCAGCAGCACGAGGGGCGCATCGACGTTGAGGCGTCACCAGATGGCGGGCTCACCTTCCGCATCTACCTCCCGATCCACGAAACGGCGGCGGTGGAACCGTTGGACGGGCCAGAGGGGTTAGTCTCTTTACGCGGGGCGGGGGAAATCATCCTCCTGGTCGAGGACGAGGCCCGCATCCAGCTATTGGGGAAGGATTTGTTGGAATCACTGGGCTACCAGGTGTTGACCGCCCCGAACGGAGCGGCCGGTCTGGAGGTCTACCGCTCGGCCGAGCGCGTCGACCTGGTGATCACCGATCTGGCCATGCCAGAGATGGGGGGACGGGACCTGGTGCAAGCGCTGAAAGCACTCGCGCCGGATCTGAAAGCGATCGCGATTACCGGCTACATCTCACAGAAAGATTTGCGGAAACTGCGATCGGAGGGTTTTATCGACGTGGTGCACAAGCCTTTTGACGCAAATCGATTAGCCGCCGCCGTTCGCCGGGCCCTGACGTCCTAGGGCGGTATCCGTCATCTGCGAAGTCTCAACCCCACCGGGCAATGATCGCTGCCCATCACGTCCGGCAGGATGAAGGCGTCGGCGACGCGGCCCATCACTTCCTCGGCGGCGAAGAAGTAGTCGATGCGCCACCCCACGTTCCGCTCCCGCGCCCGGGTCGGCATCGACCACCAGGTGTATTGTTCCGTCAGGTCCGGATGGAAATGGCGGAAGGTGTCCACGTATCCCGCCTCTAAAACGGCGTCGATCCAGGCCCGCTCTTCCGGCAGGAAACCGGTGTTGCCCTCATTCGCCTTGGGATGGGCCAGGTCGATCTCCCGGTGGGCGGTGTTGACGTCGCCGCAAAAGATGAGCGCTTGCCCCTCGGCGCGGAGTTCCTCGCACTTCCCCAAAAACGCCTCGTAGAACGCCATCTTGAAAGGCACGCGGCTGAGGTCGCGCCCGCCGTTGGGAAAATAGCAGTTGAGCAAGGTAAAGGACGGATACCGGGCGATGATCGTGCGCCCCTCCTGGTCGAACGCTTCGACGCCCAGCCCAAACTGGACGTCCAACGGCTCTATCCGCGTGAGCAGGCCAGTGCCGCTGTACCCCTTTTTGCGGCGCGAATGGTTCCAGTAGCCCCGGTAACCCGCCGGCTGGGCGAGCTTCTGGGGGAGCTGGCGCTCTTCGGCGCGGCTCTCTTGCAGGCCGAGAATGTCGGGCCGAGACTCGAACAGCCAGTCGAGGAAACCCTTGCGGTGGGATGCGCGGATGCCGTTGACGTTCCAGGATAGCAGCGTGATGGTATCGGACATATGGACAACCTCCAAATCAACTTTCATTCACATCAATCAAGACTTTCAACGCGCCCGGCTGGGCAGCCCGTTCGATGGCCTCAAGGCCCTGGGAAAGGGGATAACGGGCCTGGATGAGAGGCGTGACGTCGACCAGGCCGCGCGCCAACAGGCGCAGGGCCGGCGGGAAGGGGCCGCAACGGGAACCGAGCAGAGTGATTTCGTCGACCACGGCCATGGTCAGGTCGGCCTCAACGTCGCCGTGAAAGGTCGATTTGAGCACGATCACCCCCCGCGGGCGAACGATGCGCCGGGCGGCCCGGTAACCGGACGGATGGCCGGTGGCCTCGATCACCAGGTCGGCTGTGTTCGCATTAATTACTTCGTCGCCCAGTTGCGCGTCGATGCCGCGCCGGGCGGCTATCGCCAGCTTCTCCGGGTGGTGTCCGACGAGCGTCAGGTCGCAACCGGTGAGGGAGACGACCTGAGCGCACAGCAGCCCCAGCTTACCGTCGCCGAGCACGATCACGCGGTCGCTGGGGCGGATGGGCTGTTGTTCCAATATCTGGCAGGCGGCGGCCAGCGGTTCGGTGAAGACGGCGACTTCGTCGGGCAGAGCGTCGGGCGCCGGGTGGAGGTTGCGCACAGGCAGCGTCAGATATTCGGCGAAAGCGCCGTCGCGATGGTCGATGCCCAGCGTGGTGCGGTGGGGGCAGTGCGTCGGGCGGCCCGCCCGGCAGGTGGGACACTCGCCGCAAGCGGCGTTGATCTCGCCGACCACGCGGCGGCCCTCCCACGCCTCGGCCCCCGGCGCACGCTCGACCACACCGACGAATTCGTGGCCCGGTACGCCCTGGAATTGCATGTAGCCCCGCGCCAGTTCCAGGTCGGTGTTACAGATTCCCGCCAGGGTCACGCGGACGAGCGCCTCCCCGGGGGGCGGTTCCGGCCTAGGGTAGTCCTTCACGAGACGGAGTTGTTTATCATCGAGTTGTAGCGCGTACATATGCACTCCTTGCATTGGCCCTACGCTTCGGCCGGCGGGAATTCGTTGAGCAGCAGCCAGTAGAGCCCCAGTTGTCGCACGGCGTTGGCGAAACGGTGAAACTCAACCGGTTTGCGCACGTAACTGTTAGCCCCCAGCCGGTAACTGGCGACGACGTCTTCCTCCTCGCTGGAGGAGGTCAGCACCACCACCGGGATCAGCCGAGTGCGTGGGTCGGCGCGTAACCGTTCCAGCACCTCCAGCCCACCCAACTTGGGCAATTTCAAATCGAGCAGGATGAGTTGCGGCGTGCAGAGCGGGTCGCGATCGGCGTACTCGCCGGCGGCGAAGAGATAATCCAACGCCTCCGCGCCGTCGCGAACGACGATGACCTCGTTCAGGATGTTGCTCTCTCGCAACGCCAACAGGGTCAGTTCTTCGTCGTCCGGGTTATCCTCAACCAGCAGAATGATTTTTTTCTTCATAATTTCTCTCCAGTGTGAAATAAAACGCCGCGCCCTCGTCCACCGCCGCCTCGGTCCAGATATACCCGCCGTGTCGGGCGATGATGCGCCGCACAGTCGCCAGTCCAATGCCGGCGCCGGGGAATTCGCGCATCCCGTGCAAGCGCTGGAAGGGGACGAAGAGCTTATCGGCGTAAGTGATATCGAAACCGACGCCGTTGTCGCGCACGAAGTAGACGGGGTGCGGGCGAGTGGGTGACGCATCCAGCACACCAAATTCGATGCGTGCCCGCTCTCGCTTGCCCGTGAACTTCCAGGCGTTGCCGATCAGGTTTTGCAGGACGACCCGCAGCAGATGCGCGTCTCCCTGGACGTGCACGTCGGCGGCGATGACGAACTCGACCTGCCGTTGCGGTCTCTCCGCTTGCAACTCGTCGGCAATCTCGCGCGCCAACCCGCTGAGGTTCACCTGCTGGCGGCTCATCTCGCGGCGCGTGACCCGCGACAGGTTGAGCAGATCGCTGATCAAGTCGCCCATCCGTTTGGAAGCGGCCTGGATGCGTTCCAGGTAATGCTGGCCCTGCGCGTCCAACTGTCCCCCGTAATGGGAGAGCAGGGCGGCGCTGAAACCGTCCATCGCCCGCAGGGGAGCGCGCAAGTCGTGGGAGACGGAGTAGGCGAAGGCTTCCAACTCCTGGTTGGCGGCCTCCAATTGAGCGGTGCGGTTGCGGACACGCGCTTCTAATTCGACGTTGAGCTTGCGGATCTCCTCTTCCGCCATCTTCTGATCTTCTATCACGCTGAGCAGGGCGCGACGTGACTGCTCCGCCTCGTTCAACAATATCTCTAATTTGGTTTGCGCCGCCCACATCTGCTCTTCGGCCCGTTTGCGCTCGGTGATGTCGTTTGCCAGCGCGAGAATCCGCTCTTCGCCTCCGAACTCTATCGCGGACAGATGAATCTCCACAGGGAAAATATGCCCGTCTCGACGCCGGTGACACGCTTCAAATCTCATTAGTTTTTGCTTCCTCAATTCCCGCCAAAAGGCGCCCCCGTCCTCGCGTTCGACGTAATCTGGGTCGATGGCGCCGGCCCGCATCTGGAGCAACTGCTCGCGGGTGTAACCATAGCGCTCTACCGTGGCCTGGTTGACGTCCATAATCCGACCATCCAGATCGTGCAGGAACAAGGCTTCCGGCGCCTGATCAACCAGCGTTCTGAATTTGACTTCGCTCTCCCACAGTGCTCGCTCCACACGCTTGCGCTCAGTGATGTCCTTGAGATATTCGATCACGCCTATCACATCCCCTTGCTCATCACAGAGTGGGAAAGCGGATAACTCGATCCAGCCTGTGGGGTCGTCAGGCGATGGAAAAGGAACAATTTCGGTGTGGGGTTCTCCTGATTCGATAGCTCGAAGTGTGGGACACCAGGGGCACGGCGATTGGCGCTGCTGGTATACCACATAGCACTTTCGATCTTTCAGGGGCATTTGCTGGAAATACGTCTCTTCCATCCAGCAATTGGTTTGGATCACGTTGAGATCGGTATCTAACACACTGATGCCATCCTGAATGGCGTCAAACACATTTTGTAAAAAGCGCTCGTTCTTTATCAGCGCCTCTTTCGCCTGAACCTGCTCGGTGACGTCGCGGGCGATGCCTTCGAGGGCGACCAGTTCCCCGGCGTCGTTGAATATGGGCGTGTTGCGCTGCTCGGTCCAGATCGTCTCGCCATCCTTGCGCACCCAGCGCAGAAGGAGCGGCTGATCACTTGCGGTTTCCCCACGCGCCATCGCCTCCAGCAAATGACGATCTTCAGGGTGGACGAGTTTAAAGGCCAATTCGGGGTCGGCGTAATGCTCTTCGGGGGTGTAACCGGTGATGGGCGTGGCGGCCGGGCTGACGTAGGTGAAGCCACGCTGCGGGCTGAATTCGTAGCGGTAGATCAAATCCTGCGCGTTCTCGGTCAGACGGCGAAAATTTTCTCCGTCGCAATGCTCCTTCTCAGTCCCAATCCCAGCCTCAATCTCAGTAAGATTTTGAATGCGTTGCTCGAGCTCGCGTATTTTGCCCTCGAGTCGGTGAATCAAAGTCTGATCGGATAAACGGTCGTTGTTCATACCGTTCCATCTCCTACGGAAAGCTTATCCGGCGGATGAATATCCTCAGTCTCTGTGCTGGAGTAACGGATCGGCTCACCCAGGCGGCGCAGCAGTTCGTTCACCTCGTGCTTGAGGTCGAGAATGCGCATCTCGCGGCCCAGCGTGGCCTCGCGCCAGCGGCGCAGCTCGGTGAGCTGTTCGTTGCGCTGAGTCTCCGCCTGTTTGCGCTCGGTGATGTCCACCACACTGCCCAAAAAGTAAGCCGGATTCCCCGAGGCATCCCGGATCAAGTTGGCGTCCAGGATGCCGTGGATGGTCTGCCCCTGCTTGTGGATAAACTGCTTTTCCATCTGGTAGTGATCCAATTCGCCGCGCGCCAATTGGGCCTGTTTACGCAGGTTCTCCTCGACGATTTCGGGATGCGTGATCTCGCGCAGATGTTTTCCGCGCAACTCCTCCTCGCTGTAGCCGAGCATCTGGCAATAGGCCTGATTGGCGTGCTTGATGATGAATTCGAGCGACACCTGCGCGATACCCACTTGCGTGTATTCGTAGACCTGGCGGAAGCGCAACTCACTCTCGCGCAGCGCCTGTTCCGCCTGTTTGCGCTCGGTGATGTCTCGGGTGATGGACAGGATGTGCGGAACGCCCTGGAGCAAGATGACCGCCGCTGACATTAACCCAACGGCGATGTCTCCGTTTTTGCGCCGGAAGCGAGCCTCCAGGTTCCGGTAATAGCCATTTTCCTGCAATCCCCGCACCAACTTCTCCCGGTCGGTCAGATCGCACCACACCTGGATGTCCGCGGACGTCTTGCCGAGCACGTCCTCGCGGGTGAATCCGGTCAGCGTCGTGAACCCTTCGTTGATGTCCACATATACGCCATCGGAAAGACGATTGATGTTGACGGCGTCCGGGCTGGTGTGAAAAGCTATCCGAAAGCGCTCCTCGCTCATACGCAGCGCATCCTCGGCCTGTTTGCGCGCGGTGATGTCCTGGATGTTGGTGATGAAATGTAGCGGATCGCTCTGGGCGTCTCGCAGCAGCGTCGTGCTGACGATGGCCCACACGATGCGACCGTCCTTGTGCAGATACTGCTTCTCCATCCGGTAGGTATCCTGTTCCCCGGAAATCAGGCAGCGCACGCACGCCTCACTCTCGTCCAGGTCGTCGGGGTGGGTGATGGCGACGAAATCGAGTTGTTCAAGTTCCCGAAGGCTGTACCCCAACATCCCCGCAAAAGCCGCGTTCGCCTGCTTGATCTGACCATCGGGCGCGGTCAAGGAATATCCAACGGTGGATTTTTCAAATATGGTGCGGAAGCGCGCCTCGCTCACTCGCAGCGCCTCCTCGGCCCTCTGAATGCGCAGCAGGGCCTCCACACGGGCCAACAATTCCCGGTTGCCAATGGGCAACGCGATGTATCCGTCAGCGCCCCCCGCCACGCCCTGCCCCAGGCCATCCGCCTGATCGTCGCCGGAGATTTTGATAGCCGACATCAGCACGATGAAGACGTGCACAGGCGCCCACTCCGACTTGATCCGCTGGCAGATGTCCGCACCATCGGCGTCCGGCAGCACCCGATCCAGCAGGACGAGGTCGGGCCGGCTTTCTCGGGCCAGGCGCAGGCCGTCGTTGCCTGTGGCGGCCTCGACTACCTGATAACCGGCCGACCGTAACAAACGAACCGTCGCCCGCCGTCTGATCCCGTCGTCGTCCACGACCAATATCTGCGCTGCAATCTCCGTTTCCATGATCACATCCTTCCATCGCGGATTGTGATCCGCGCCGCGCCAGGTTAATAAGGGGAAACTGATCAGGGTCGAGTCATTCGTCGGCCGGCGGCGCCCGTAAAGCGTCGGCCAACGCCTGGGCCAATTGGTCGAGCGTCAGCGGTTTGGACAACCGGGCGCGCACTCCCAGCGCCCGCACCGCGCTCAGGTCCTGATCGTGCGCGTGGCCGCTCATCAGGATCACGGGTAGGTCCGGTCCACATCCGCGGTGCGCGCGTTGTCGCAGCGCCTGCGCCAGCGCCACGCCGCCCATCGTCGGCATCACCACGTCGCTCAATACCAGGTCAATCGCGTTGCCCGGTTCATCCAGCAACGCCAACGCCTCCGCGCCGTGGATCGCCTCCCGCACCTGGTAGTTCCACTGCTTCAGCGTCTCCCGCAGCGCCGCCCGCAACGGCCCGTTGTCTTCGACGACCAATATCACCTCACCCCGACCGGTCGGCACCTCGTCCAGGTCAGGCGTGATACGAACGGTCGCTGGCGTCCGCAGCGCCGGCAGGTAGACGGTGAACGTCGTCCCCACGCTCGCCTCCGTCTCCACACCGATGTGCCCATCGTGATGGCCAACGATACCGTGCACCTGGGCCAATCCCAGGCCGCTGCCCTGCCCGGGCGCTTTGGTGGTATAGAACGGCTCGTAGATGTGCGGCAGCGCCTCCGGCGAGATGCCGACGCCCGTATCCGACACGCTCAACTGCACCCAC
Organism: Anaerolineae bacterium; assembly: GCA_034437315.1. Classification (GTDB taxonomy): domain Bacteria; phylum Chloroflexota; class Anaerolineae; order B4-G1; family B4-G1; genus DSAR01. The sequence continues at coordinate 6,806 of DAOTUC010000219.1, read as the reverse complement.
GCGCCCGGCGTCATCCCCCGTATGGGCGGCGACGCATCCGGCTCGACCGTGACGCGATTCAACGCAAGCCGCAATTTGCCCCCATCCGGCATAGCGTCCCGCGCGTTGACCGCCAGATTCATCACCAACTGTTGCATGCGGGTGGGATCGGCCTGCACCGTGTGCTCCCCATGTCCATAGGTCAGTTCGATCTCAATGTGTTCCGGCAATGCCCTTTTCAACATCCGGACCTGTTCCTTGAGCAATGGCAAGAGATCAAGCGGCTGTCGCTCCAATACCGATTGGCGGCTGAAATCGAGGATCTGCTGGATCAGGCGGGTGGCGTGGCGCGCCTGTTGATTGATAGTCTCTAATTGCTGCTGCGCTTGTTCGGAGAGCGACGACAGGCGGCCCAAGGTTTGCGCGTGGAGAATAATGACCGCCATAATGTTGTTGAAATCGTGGGCAATGCCGGCGGCGAGCTGTCCAATAGCCGCCAACCGCTCTTGCAAGTGCAACTGCTCGCGCACCTGCCGTTCCTGCGTCGCGTCGTGGATCACCAGCACCCAGCGCGCCGGTTCGGGCATGTCGGTGGGGCGGGCGATGACCTCGAACAGCCGCCCGCCGGCCCGCACCTCGTGCCGCAACCCCTTGGGCGGGGAGGTCAGCAGTTCGGTCAAGGAGCGGTCGCCCAGACGGGTGATCCGGTCGCTGTCGCCAGAGGCCAGGGTGGCGAGGTACCGCTTGGACACCGGGTTGGCCAACAATACCCGCCCGACGGCGTCCAGCAGCAGCACTCCTTCGGGCACCGAGTTGATGATCTGCTGCACCTGGCGGGCCTGGGCCTGGATCTGCGCCAGCAATTTTTCCCGTTCCGCCTCCGCCTGTTTGCGGGCAGTGATGTCGGTAAAAACCGCCAGGGTACCGACGAAACGGCCCGTCTGGGCGTCGAAGCGCGGGTTGCCGCTGACCAACGCTAACAGCGGCGCGCCATCCTTGCGCTGTAGCCCCAACTCGTAACGGTCCGACTGACCGGCCCCGCGCCGCTTATCGGCGGCCCGCGCGATGGACTGCTGCCCGGGAGGCACGAAGGACAGCCACGGTTGACCGACCAGTTCTCCAGGCGTGTATCCCAGCAGCGCAGCCAGCGCCGGGTTGACGAAAAGGATCACGCCCTGGGCGTCGGTCACGACGATGCCCTCGCTGATGCTCTGGACGATGCCCTCGTTGAACTCTTTGAGTTCCCGCAGCGCCTCCTCGGCCCATTCGCGCTCGGTGATATCCTGGATGCAGACCAGAACGCGCTCATCTTCATCAAAGCGGAGGTAGGCGGTCGATACCTGGAGGCGCTTTTCCTCCATCCCGTCATCCCCATCATCTGAGGGGAAGGGCAGCCAGGTCACGATTCCGTCCCGGCTTTTTTGATCCTCGAACGTGTCGAGCACCGCTTGCCTGATCAGGCAAGTCTCGCACTGTGGCCCATAGCCGCAGCCCTGGGGGTCGTCGAGCGCGTTCAGACATCTCAGCGCCTCTCCGCCGACCTGACCGATCATCTCATCGCCGCTGCTACCTGCGAGCGCCGCCGCGGCGCTGTTGACTTTTCTCACCCGCCGCTCGCGATCCACGAGCATCATGGCGATGGGCACGTTTTGATAGATGGTGGAGAGCTCGAAAAGCGTGTCCTGGAGCGCGGTCTCCGCGCTCTTCCGGTCGGTGATGTCCAGCGCCGTGAAGGTCAACCCTTTCGACAGATCATCGGCGTCGAGATAGGCGGAACTGAGAATCACGTCGATGACGCTTCCGTCTTTTCTCTGCCAGCGCGTCTCCACCGTCCCTACCCCGTGCTCGGCGACCTGCCTGTACTTTTCCCGACCGACGTACTCGTAATCCTCGTCGGTGGGGTAGAGGATGCGCGCGTCGTGACCGATCAGCGCCTCGCGGGTGTATCCGGTCATAGAGAGCAGCGCGTCGTTGGCTTCGAGGATGACCCTGTCTTTCACGTGCCCGATGCCCACCGGCGCCGCGGAGAATATGCTCTTCAACTTGCGCTCACTCGCGAGCAAATCCGCTTCGGCCTGCTTGCGGTCGGTGATGTCCATCATATGACCGATCACCTTGACCACCCGGCCTTCTTTCATCACCGGTTGGGCCACGGTGCGAATCCAGAGCTGGCGGCCCTCGACCGTTCTGAAGAGAAGTTCCAGGTCGTAGGGCTGGCCCTGTTCCACGCAACGCTGGAAGGCGTCCACAATCAACGGGCGGTAGGCGGTTTCGTAACAGGCCAAACTCCGGTCGATGTGTTCCGAGGAAAGCGGCGCGATCTCGCCGGGCTCCATATCGTGGATCCGGTAGACCTCCTCGGTCCAGTTCATCGTCTGCGCCGCCACGTCCCATTCCCAGCCCCCTATCTTCGCCAATCGCTGGGTGGCCTCTAGAAGCGCCTGGTTTTCCCGCAGCGCCTCCTCCGCGCGCCGGCGGTCTTCGCGCAGCCGTTTCTCCTCCAGCGCGCGTTGCACGGCCTGGCCCAAGCGCGCCGGTCGGTCTTTGAGCACGTAGTCGTGAGCGCCCTGGTGCAGGGCGTCCACGGCCGCCTCCTCGCCGACGCTGCCGGAGACGATGAGGAAAGGAATATCCAGGCCGCGCTGGCGCATCAGATGCAGGGCGCGCAGGCCGCTGAATTGGGGCAACGACCAATCGACCAGGATCAGGTCGGGCAGTGTGTCGAGCGCATCCAGGTAGGCCGCTTCAGTCTCCACCCGCTGCCAGTCCAGATCGAAACCCTGTTCGCTCAGACGCAGGAGCATCAACTCGGCGTCGTCGGATGAATCCTCGACGATCAAAACGCGCAGTTTTTCGGTCATAGGTCGCCTCTTCAATAGACTTTATAGGCTATTAAAAAATTCACTCAGAGGCCCGTCCTCGGGGCGGTGGCTAGAGCAATTATTTAAGACTCTCTTTTAGACATTGGTTCTCTGGGATTTCGCATGGCGAGACCCTAAAGGTTTTGCTCAAGGCCACGCAAACAACGTTTTTGCCTTAAACAATGACCTTTTTCCATCAAAACCAGCGCAAAAACCTTTAGGGTCTATGATGGGCCATGCGAAATCCTGAAGACCCTAGACATTTAACGACGGGTATGGCGTCTAATCCAAAAATGAATGGTCAAAATGAGCGGCGGAACAGTCCCCCACGCTCAGGGTAATACCTCTACATCTACATTGTATTATGGATTGCGCATCTTGTCTAATTGTAAAGCAGCGGTCGTGACAGAACCATCGTGATGAAACAAGCACCGGCGCAGCTAAGGCCTGGATGAAAGCTTGACAAAGCCTTTCGACAAAAGTATACTAACTTCGTTGTTTTACCCAAACTAACTTTAGACAGGAGGTTCGTAAATGCGCAGTTTTATGGGTCGTGATATTCTCTCTCTGAAAGATTTCGAGCGTAACGAGTTCTTCCACGTCCTGGACGTGGCCGAGTCGATGGAACCGATCGCGCGCCAACGACGCAACGTCGATCTGCTGACGGAGAAGACGCTGGTGACCGCTTTCTACCAACCCTCGACGCGCACGCGCCTGGCCCACGAGGCGGGGATGCATCGCCTGGGCGGCCACGTGACCGGTTTCGCCGACGCCAAGATGACGCGCGCGGGCGATTTCTACCAGGAGTCGATCAAGGACACGGTCAAGATGCTGGAATTCTACGGCGACGTCATCGTGATGCGCCACTTCCAGATCGGCGCGCCGCACGAGGCGGCCCGGTGGGCCAGCGTGCCCGTCATCAACGGCGGCGATGGCTGGGGTGAACATCCCACCCAGATTCTGACCGATCTCTACACCGTCTACCGCGAGAAGGGCCGCATCGACGGGCTGAAGTGGCTGGCGGTGGGCGACATGCGGATGCGCACCATGCACTCCCTGGGCTACGCGCTGACCCAGTTCGATTGCCCGGTGACGTTCGTCTCGCCGCCGGAGATGGCGCTGACCGACGAATTCAAGGCGGAACTCCGGCGCTACAGTCTGGACTTCTCGGAGGCCGACCACGTCGAGGAGGCCATCGCCGACGCCGACGTGATCCTCGTCGAACCGGTCGTCCAACCGGATTACACCAAATCCCGCGACGAGCGGGAGGGAGACGTGGGGATGACGCCGGCCAATTACAAGATCACGCGGGATCTGTTGTTCAACAAGGCCAAGTCGGACGCCATTTTGCTGCACTCGCTCCCGCGTATGGACGAGATTCCCCCCGACGTCGACATCACCAAGTGGTCCCGCTACTGGCAGGAGGCGTTCAACGGCGTCGTCATGCGAATGGCGCTGTTGGCCCTGGTGCTGGGCGCGGTCGAATAGAATAATTGAAAGAGGTAAAAAAGATGATAACCGATTTAAGAGGACGGCATCTGATCGGCGACCTGGATTTCTCCAGGGAGGAGGTCGAGACAGTCCTGGACGTGGCGTGGGATCTGAAACGCAAGCGAGCGACCGGTCAACCCCACGCCTATCTCCGCGATAAGACCCTGGGCATGCTTTTCTTCTTCAGTAGCACCCGCACCCGCTGCTCGTTCGAGGCCGGGATGGCGCAACTGGGCGGACACGCCGCCTTCATCGAGTCGCGCACGACGCAGGTCTCCCACGGCGACACGGCCAAAGAGATCGGCGAGATCCTGGGACGGTATTTTGACGGTCTCGCCATCCGGCAGTGCGATTGGGATTACGGCAACCAGTACATCAACTGGGTGGCCGAAGCCTCCCGCTCGCCGGTGCTCAACATGCAATGCGACATCTACCATCCCTTCCAATGCCTGGCCGACCTGATGACCATCATCGAGAAGAAGGGCCGCGATCTACGAGCTAAGAAAATGGTCGTCTCGTGGGCCTACGCATCCTCCTATCTCAAGCCGCTTTCAGTCCCCCAATCGCTGATCCTGCAGATGCCGCGCTTCGGGCTGGACGTCACCCTGGCTTACCCGGAAGAGCTCGCCCTGATGCCGGACATCGTCGACGAGGCCCGGGCCCAGGCGCGCAAGCACCGGACTGGTTTCGAGATCGTGCACGATATGGACGAGGCGTTCGAGGACGCCGACGTCGTCTACGCCAAATCGTGGGGGCCGATGATGACGACTAGCGATCCCGACGAGGGCAAGCGCTTGCAGGATAAATATGAAAGCTGGATCACCGATGAGCGACGGATGGGATTGGCGCGGGAAGACGCCATCTACATGCATCCCCTGCCCGCCGATCGGGACGTCGAAGTCGCCAGCGCGGTGATGGATGGGCCAAACTCGGTGGTGTTCGACCAGGCGGAGAATCGCCTGCACGCCCAAAAGGGCGTCATGGCCTTGACCATGCGCTAGGGCCTGGTCAGGGGGATGCGAAAGCTTGACGATTCTTGAAAATCGGCATACAATTCAACTCGGTTAGCACTCGTAGCGCGCCGCCAGTGTGTCTTGGGGACTAAAGCGCTCGCTGCAAACCGTAAAATCTTTTAGCCACCATTCACACCTAAAGGAGGAACACCCCATGAGTAAGTTGTTGAAATTCAGTTCGTTGTTCGTCGTGCTGGCCCTGCTCCTGTCCGCATGTGGAGGCGCAGCGCCTGACGCCGCGCCGGAGGAAGAAGCGCCGGACGCCGCGCCGGAAGAGAAGATCAAAGCCTGTTTCGTCTACGTCGGACCGATTGGCGACATCGGCTGGACGAACGCCCACGACGTAGGCCGCCTGTACGTGGACGAAAAATATGACTGGCTGGAAACCGCCTACGCCGAATCGGTGCCAGAAGCGGATTCCGAGCGCTTCATCGACCGTTTCGTGGTAGAAGAGGAGTGTCTCGTGGTCTTCACGACCTCCTTCGGCTTTATGGACGCCACGTTGGCCGCCGCGCAGAAATACCCGGATAACTACTTCTTCCACGTCTCCGGTTACAAGCGCGCCCCCAACATGGGCACATTGATGGCCGATTTCTACCAGTTGTATTACCTGAATGGCCTGATGGCCGGCGCGATGACCGAATCCGGCAAAACCGGTTACGTGGCGGCGCACCCCATCCCCGAACTAATACGCCACATCAACGCCTTCGCCCTCGGCGTGCGCGAGGCCAATCCCGAAGCCACCGTCGAGGTGAACTGGATCTTTGAATGGTACGATCCCGCCAAGGCGCGCGAGGCGGCGGAAGCCCTGATCGCCAACGGGGTGGACGTGTTGGCCTTCACAGAGGACACCGCCACGGTGGTCCAGGTAGCCGAGGAGTATACCGAAAAAGGGGAGACGGTGTACTCGTTTGGACATTACAACCCGATGGCCCAGTTCGGCCCGAACTCGTTGATCAGCGGGCAGCTGGTTAACTGGGGCGTGCTCTACGAGGACATCCTGACCAAGATTTACCTGGGCATCTACACCACCGAGAACCTCGAAAATGTGGACTACTGGGGATTGTTGAGCGGCGGACCAAACCTGGGCGCGCCCGCCTCGGTGGAACTGGGCGGGAAGCCCGGCGTGCCTATCAACCCCATCTTTGTCGAACCGCTGAAGGCGGTCAACATCACCGATCCCATCCTGGGTGAGACGAACGTCCACGACCTGGTCTTCACGCGCGTCGATCAGATGAAGGACCCGGCGGTGTTGTTCGACCCGTTCTCCGGGCCGATCAACGACCAGGATGGTGAGTTGCAGATCGAAGCGGGGCGGCGCCTGACCGTCTTTGAACTAACCACGATTGATTGGTTCGTCGAAGGCGTGATCGGCAACCCCAGCCCGTAAAGGGGCGCCCGCGTCATAAACTTTGGGTGGGAGGCGATGACGCCCCCACCCAATTTGTTTGGAGGCATCGCA
>DAOTUC010000218.1:0-4877 GCA_034437315.1 Anaerolineae bacterium | reverse complement strand
GATTGCGCCTGCGACCTGGGCGACTACGCATCCGGAGCCGAGTTAGGCATTCCGTTACCTGAACCCGTTATCTATTCCCTCGAATTAACTCCCGAGTGCAACAACCAATGTGCAGGATGCGGCAATGTGTTCGCCAGCGATCGCAGCACATCTTCCCCCCTTGCAGTTGAAGAATGGAAAAAGCTGCTAGATATCATCGCGCCACACGCCCAACGTCTCAAGATCACCGGCGGAGAGCCAACCCTGCATCCCCAGTTCTCCGCCATTGTAACCGAGATTGCCCGCCGTGATATCCCCTTTGCCCTGTTCACCAACGCGCGCTGGCAAGACCCAGTTGCTACTATAGCCCTTATGCGCGACATCGCGCAATGTACCGGTTTGCTCATCTCACTCCACGGCCCCAATGCTCGTTCGCACGAGGCTTTCACCGGTGTGGCTGGTTCTTTCGATGAAACGGTGGTAAATATTCAGCGTGCTGCAGAAGCGGGATTGTTGGTAGCCGCCAGCACTGTACTGACCCGTTACAACTGCTCGCGCATTCCATCGACCATCGAGTTTGCCTTAAGCTTGGGAGTTGACCACGTGGTTTTCAACCGTTATCTGGGTGCACCATTGCCTTCACTGGAGCCAAATCGCAGCCAACTCCAAGAGGCGGTTCACACCATTGAAACGATGATGGCCCAGGGCGCGCCCGTGCGCTATGGCAATCCAATCCCCCAATGCTTTGCAGCCAACAGCAGCCGTGGGTGTCTGGCCGGGGTGGCCTATTGCACCATAGATCCGGGGGGTAACATGCGCCCTTGCAATCATTCTCCTACTATCGTAGGCAATTTGCTAGTTTGTCCATTGGATGATCTGTGGCGCTCCGAAACTATGCGGCGTTGGCGCAGTCTCTCGCCCGATGCATGTGATGCTTGCCTGGCATTCTATAATTGCCGTGGCGGTTGTAAGGCATTGGCCGAAATTCGGTTGGAGAGACAAGACCCACTTGTTGGGTTACCCCTGGCTGCCAAGAAGCAATTTCTCACGTCAATAGAGAAGCAAGCGCTCTCCTCTTAAGACGCTTCTGTGAGTATCATGTGATATGCCCAAAAATCTTTTCGCCCTCCTAGCCTCCTTCATCTACGTCTTCGCCGCCATCGGTATCGCCGAGGGCTTACGCGCCTGGCGCGGCTACTCCGTCGACTTCACCCGCAAATTCATCCACATCGCCGTCGGTATGTGGTCCGTCGGAACCGTCCTGCTCTTCGAGAGTCGCGCCTGGGCCGTGATCCCGCCGCTGGCGTTCGTGCTCATCAACGCCATCTCCTATTGGCAAGGAACCTTCCAGGCGATGGAAACCGGCGAGAAGTGGAAATTAGGCACCGTCTACTTCCCGCTCTCCTTCGCCGCCCTCATCTGGCTGTTTTGGGACCGGCCCGAACTGCTCGTGGCGAGCCTGATGCCGATGACGTGGGGGGACGCGCTGGCGGCGATTGTCGGTCGACGTTGGGGGAAACACCGTTTCGAGGTCAAGGGTGGCGCCCGCTCATTAGAAGGCTCGGCGACGATGCTGCTCGCCAGTTGGATCGCCACGCTGGCCCCGCTGAGACTGCTCGCGCCGGAACCGTTGGCTTGGAGCACGGCCATCGTGGCGGCGCTGGTGACCGCCCTCAACGCCACGGCCGTCGAGGCCTTCTCCCCGTGGGGCGTCGATAACCTGACCGTCCCCGCCATCTCCGCTTTGATTCTCGTTCTTCTCTTACCCTGAACAGCAAACGGCCCATAAACAAGACAAACGCACGGCCTGCGGAGAAGCCGTGCGTTTGTGACTACTTTCTGAGTTGGAACCCTACTGCTTTTACTCCAAACGAGCTAGAGACAATAGGGACCGCTCAGGTATGGTTACAGAGGCTTTACGTGAACAGCCTGCAACCCCTTGGGTCCCTGCTCGACAGAGAACTCAACCTCTTGGTTCTCTCTCAGGGAACGGAATCCCTCGCTCTCGATAGACGAATGATGGACGAATACGTCGTCCCCGTCCTCGCGGGAGATGAAACCATATCCCTTAGCATCGCTGAACCATTTGACGGTTCCGGTTTGTTTTTCAGTCATTTACCTTACTCCTTAAAAGTTTTAAATTTGGTGAAGCAGTAGGGCAGAACAAAAAAAGACGGCCCAGTTTCCGCAAGCCCGGGCAGTCTCCTGTACAGCCAAAACCTACTTCATCTTAACTGGCGATAGTGTATCACACTTCCTCCAAATTGTCAAATGACGCTGGGGAATAGATGCGGCCTCCGGTCAGGCCGCGACCTTCATTGACAAAAACAGACAACATACGATCGGGGAAGCACTCGCTGCAAGTGAGAAAATTGACAGCCAGGCGGCATCGTGATACCATTAACTTCAAGCGCGGCGCAAGGAGAAAAATGACCAACGACCTCAAAGATCAAATTGACGTCATTCTGTTTGACCTGGACGGCACGCTAATGGATACGGATGATCAAGCGGTCGAGCGCGCGGCCCAGTGCTTGAAACGTCTGCATTGGCCTCGCCCCCATCGAGCAGCCCGTCGTCTCGTCATGGCGGCTGAAACCCCGGGTAATTTCCTGGTGACGCTGCTGGATATGGTGGGCCTGGATATACCGGTTGCGGCATGCGCCGGGCGGCTCCGTCATTGCTTGGGTCGATGCGAGCACGATTTCCAGCTTATGGCGGGCGTTCGAGAGATGCTGCTCGACCTAGGCGACCGCTACCGCCTGGCCGTCGTGAGCACACGCGGGGAAGCGGAGACCGACGCCTTCCTGGATCAACACGATCTACACGACTTCTTCGATCTGACCGTCACCCGCGAAAGCACCTGGCGGCTCAAACCACATCCCACCCCCGTTCTGCACGCAGCCGAGCAGATGGACGCGCCGGTCGAGCGCTGCGTTATGGTCGGGGACACGACCGTCGACGTCAAAGCGGCCCGGCGGGCGGGCGCCTGGGCCATCGCCGTGCTCTGTGGCTTTGGCGAGCGGGCGGAATTGGAACGAGCCGGCGCCCATCACATCTTGGAACAGACCGCCGACCTCGCATCATTGTTGTAACGTATAATGTCCAGCCTATAGATAATCCCAAAGGAGGTATTCTAATGTCGCAAAGCAAAATCGACGTGTTGCAACAAGCATTCCCCGATATGCAGCAAGAAGATCTGGAGGCCCTGGCGAACGTCGCCAATCAGCGCGATTACCCAACTGACGCGATCCTATGCCGCGAGGGCGAGGTGGAGGACACCCTCTACGTCATCGTCAGCGGCGGGGCCGAGGTCGCCAAGCAACTCGACGACGAGGAATTTGCGGTGCTCAACCGGCCCGGACCTGGGGATTTCGTCGGCGAGATCGCCCTGGTGCAAGAAACGACCCGCACGGCTACCGTCCACACGGTAGAACCGACGACGGTGCTGGAGATCAATCGCGAGGATTTCGTGCACATGCTGCGCCAAAGCGCTCCGCTGGCGGTGCGCGTCATGCTCACCATCACGCCCAGGCTGCGCGAGATCGACCAGAGCTTGATCGCCTATTTACGCCAGAGGAATGCTGAATTGGCTCAGGATTACCGGGAGCTCAAGGAAAAATACGAGACCCTTCAGGGATGATAAGCGCAGAACACGTGGAGACCCGCTTGTCTGTAAAATCTCAAAAGATCAAAAGATAGGAGAGGGTGTGAGATGCGCCGACGACGTTTCCTGAAAATTCTGATCGGCCTGGGGCTGGTGGTCGCCATTCTAGCGTGCAATGCGCCAACGCCGACGCCTACATCTGAAGAGCCATCGCCCAGCCCCGGTGGCATTGAGGCGCAAGATACCCCTCTCCCATCCATGACCCTTGCGCCGACCGATACGCCCACACCGGTCGTCATCCTAGATACCCCCACACCAACGGAGACGCCGACAGAATCCCCAACCCCCACAGCGCCCGTCAGCGCCGGCCCACTGGATTTCACCCCGCCCACGCGCCTGGATCATTGGGAGGAGGTGGTGGACGGCGAGATGTTGGCCGCCTTCACCGTGGAGATCATCGGCGGCGCCCCGCCCTATGCCATCTACCACGACCTGGAATTCGTCAAGACGGCGTGGCAAACCGATCCTCAAATTACCTTTCGGGCGCGCGGATGCAGTGGCATCGTGCATACGATTACGGTCAAATCGGCCGATGGGCAGATCGCAAAACACGATTACTGGATCTCGCCGCCCTGGTGCGAGAACTAGGAGCGTATCTAAAAAGAACACGGATAAATAGGATCAGCGGATCAATCGCGACCCAATCCGACAATCCTGTTTATCCGTGTTCTTTATACGGTTCTTTATACGCGCCAAAATATCAGCTTACTACGACAATCCACCGCCGTGACGATGATAGTCGTAGACCTCGTTGATGCTGGCGATCAGGTCATTCAAGCGCTCCACCTGTTCTTGCACGTCGACCCGTAACCGTTCCGAGCGGCTGCTTTCCAATTCCTGGGCGTCGATCAATTGCATCTGGCTGTAGATGGTCGCCAGGGCGGTCAGGCTCTGCTCCAATTGCAACTCGGCCTGCTTCATCCGGGCGTCCAGGGCCTGCAAAGTTTCCACGTGTTTCTTCTTGCCAGCGATCAGGTCATCCAACTCCTGATGGACCGTGGGGCCCGGCTCTCGCTTGCGCCGGGCGATGAGCGCCTCAAGTTCCGCCGGTGCCCGCGCTCGCTCTTGTTCGAGCAAGCGATCATCTCGATAGGCGTCCAACCGGCGGGTCAGCCGGTAGACGTTGCCGACCCAATCGCTAAGTTGATCGGCCGTGGCGTCCAAACGGGTACGCAACACCCCCTCCGATTGCCTGTGCACCAGCGCTTCGATGCTGCGCTGGTACTCCAGCGCC
>DAOTUC010000217.1:0-4744 GCA_034437315.1 Anaerolineae bacterium | reverse complement strand
GGGCGGCTGGACGTGGGCAAGCTGTTGGAGGCGTTCCAGCAGTTCTTCCGCGAGCATTCGGAGCATTGGGTGGAGCGCTTCGAGTACAAGGAGGCGGGGCCGCAGTTGCTGTTGCAGGCGTTCTTGCAGCGGGTGGTTAATAGCGGCGGGCGGATCGAGCGGGAGTACGGGCTGGGGCGCATGCGCACCGATCTGCTGATCGTGTGGCCGTATCCGGACGGGGTGCAGCGGGCGGTGATTGAGGTCAAGTTGCTGCGCGGCAGCCTGGAGCGCACGATCGAGCAGGGGTTGGCGCAGACGTGGGCATACGCCGACCGGTGCGGGGCGGACGAGGCGCACTTGGTGATCTTCGACCGGACGGCCGGTAAATCCTGGGAGGAGAAGTTGTTCCGCCGGGAGGAGCGCTACGAGGGGCGGCGGATCGTGGTGTGGGGGATGTGACCGGCCGCGGTTATGACATCTGGGCGGAGCTATGCAGGGGGAGGCATGAAATGAGGACGGTTAGCACGGAAACTACCAAGGCGCTTCAAAAAGTCATCCTCCAGGAACTGCCGGGCTGGATCGAGGAGAACCCGGCGCTGCGACGACGCTTGCGGGAAGCGCTACGCGAGTCGCCCGCTCAGACGGAAAAAGTCGCGCCCCCATCTCCTGTGACTTACGAGGCGTTCCTGGACTGGGCCGACGAGGATACGTTAGCCGAATGGCTGGGCGGGGAGGTGGTGATGTACAGTCCGGCATCGGAGCGACATCAGAGAATTGCAGGCTTCCTGATTACGGTGATGGGAATCTTCACCGAACAGTTTGATCTAGGGGTCGTGTTGAGCGCCCCGTTTCAGATGAAGCTGGAGCATTCCGGCCGCGAACCGGACGTACTCTTTGTAGCGAGGGAGCACCTGGATCGTTTGCGAGAGACCTATCTGGACGGCCCAGCTGATCTGGCCGTGGAGATCATCTCGCCGGAGAGCATTGGGCGGGACCGCGGCGAAAAGTTCAACGAATACGCGGAGGGCGGCGTGCCGGAATATTGGTTGATCAATCTCCAACAGGAGTGGGTTGAATTCTATCGCCTGGAAGAAGGTCGGTACCGCCTGACTTTTGACGGCCGCGAAGGCGAATATCATTCCTTGGCGCTGCCCGGCTTCTGGTTGCGCGTCGAGTGGCTGTGGCAGGAGCCGCTGCCCAAGACGCTGGACGTGTTGCGAGAGTTGGGCGTGCTGTAGGGAGGCGGGAACGTGACCGAGGTGAGGCAGGAGTGCCTGACGAGATCGTCCGTCTATCGGCGTTGGCTATTCTCGCGGAGGAGCGAGCCAATTTGAGCTGAATGAGCGCTTGCTGGAGAATCTGTAATGGCAGAGGAAAGGTTTGAAGTAAGCTACCGTGATCCTGGTGTTGAGAAGGAGATCCCAGGTGTGTCGGGAAAGACGATAGAATCGGCAAAGGTGGTCCATAAGGGTTCGGAGGGCCACGTGACACTTGGATTCACCGATGGAGTGGTGAAAAGATTTGGCTACAACGAGTTAGCCTTTTGGGAAGAGGCGTAATCGAATCACTTTGGGACTTTATTGATGTATAAAAGGCCTCTCTTATATGCGCTGGACGGTGGATACGCCCGAGGATCTGGCTTTCGTGCGCCGCATTTACGAGCACTTTGGGCACGACCGGTTCTCCTGGCGGGAGGTATTGGCTCTCCTGGAGCAGTATCTGGAGTGGCTGGCGATCAACCGAGACGTGCAACAGAAGGCAATTTGAGGAGGATGGGATGCAACTGAAAGTGACGATTGAAATCTGGCAAAAAGGCGAGTGGTATGTCGCCACGTGTCCCGAACTGGATTTTGTCTCCCAGGGGCCTTCGCCGGAGGAAGCCCGGCGGAATCTCCTCGAGGTGATCAAGATCCAATTTGAGGAGATGAGTGCCCTGGGTACCCTGGAGGACTATTTATCGGAGTGCAGTTACGTCAAGGACGACGGCGTGTTGCTCCCCCAGTCAGAGATGATCAGTTTTGAAAAATCCGCCGTGCAGGTGGCGTGATGCCTCGCATTACGCCGGTTGATTGGCGAACGCTGGTGCGCGTGTTCGAGTTGTACGGGTGTGAATACAGGCGCAAGAAGGGCTCACACCACGTCCTGATCTGCCCTGAGGCTAAACGCGCGGTCGTTATACCAGAGTACAAGGAGATTGACGTGGTGATTATCAGAAACAATATGCGGACGGCCGGTATGACGCGCGAAGAGTATTTTGACCTGCTTGAGCGAGTCTAGCGGTATGGACGAGAGAGATTGTCTGCTCATCCGCGCCGACGCCAACGCCCGGATGGGCGCCGGGCACCTGATGCGCTGTCTGGCTCTGGCCCAGGCCTGGCAGGCGCAAGGTGGGAAAGCGATCTTTCTGATCTGGGAATGGGCCAACGATCCGGCCACCCGCGCTGCTTCATTTTCGACGCAACCGATTCCCTGGAAGCGCCACGTGGAGTGGTTCACGACCAAGCTGGCAGATCCCAACAGCCTGTTCCACATCGCACTAGACGACCGCGCGCCAATTGGGCAGATCAGGACGTGGTGTGGGGGATGTTGTGGCGCGAGGTGTTCACCACGGATCTCGATGCGGACCGCCGCCGCCGCCGATTGTTGGAGGCGCTGTTAACACCGGCGGAGGCGCGCAAGATGACGTACCAGGAGTTCCTGGACTGGGCCGACGAGGATACGTTGGCCGAGGGGAAGATTGTCTATGCCAAAGACTGAGATGCACTATTACTACAGTTTCGATTACGATTGGGAACGGTTGAGCTATTTGCGCGCGGTGTATGAAAGATTGGATAATCCGACGGGATTTGGAGACTTGTGTGGGTTTTTTGCTGGATTTGGCGCATGAAGCCTGAGAGTGTGGCTGGTTAAAAGAGACAAACACATGCTGGATAACATGGCCCTGGAAGCCGCACGGCGCTATCACCACGAGCGAGAAGCGCGCGCGTATGCGCGTCGAGAAAGGGATCGCCGGGAATGGTTGCGCCGCGTTCGAGAGGCAGTAGTGCGTCTGGCTCCACACTATCCCGAAGTGCGCAGCGCTTATCTGTTTGGATCTCTGACACAAGCGGGCCGGTTCCGGAGCAGCTCGGACATCGATATCGCAGTAGAATGTGACACAGTGGCCGCGGAAAGCGCATTTTGGCGCGCCCTGGAAAAAGAGTTGCAGCGGGATGTGGATATCCGCCCATTGACCGGGGCCGTGAAGGACGTCGCTACCCAAATAGGGGAGTTGATCTATGAACGGTAAATTCATCATCCTGATCAACAGCATCCGCCGCGATCTCGAGGCCATCGCTGTGATCTACGACGAATTAGAGCGTCATCCGTTGTCATCTGAAACCGACAACGACGTTTTGATTGTGATTGCCTATCCCGGACAGAGCCGGAACCAATGAGGAGCGCATCGTATGCAAAATTCTTGCACAAAAAAACAAGAATTTCACTGGATAGGCCCTACCATCTTCACAATCTGTACAACGCCTTCGAGAACATCTTCCAGAACATCGCGGCTGTGTTTGAAAACTCGGTAGAAGATGAAGGAAGATGGCACGCTCAACTATTAGAGCGTATGCGATTGAATGCGATGCCGTTACGGC
Organism: Anaerolineae bacterium; assembly: GCA_034437315.1. GTDB lineage: Bacteria > Chloroflexota > Anaerolineae > B4-G1 > B4-G1 > DSAR01. Next base: position 1,124 of record DAOTUC010000217.1, on the reverse strand, counting down.
CCGCCGTGATTGACGACACAGCTTACGAGGCGCTGGATGAGCTACGACGCTTCAGACATCTATTTCGGCATTCGTATATGATAGACCTTGATCCGCAACGCTTGCAGTTGGTGTGGCGCAAGGCCTTAGATCTCAAAGGGCTCTACCGTGAGCAGTTGGAGGCGTTTGTGGCGTTCTTGCAAGACTTATCCGAACACGAACGCTATCCGTGAAATTCTTTTGTTTATTTAACAGGGCGTAGCCTGTGTACCGTGACCCCACTGTCGGTGTCGTTGCGCCGGTGTATAACGAGGACAAGCTGATTGGGTTGGGGATGTCGTTTATCCCCGTGATTGAGACGATGCCGGTAGTATGTGGACTGCATCGTGGTATGGTAGACACTTCGATGTTCCAAGTGATGCTGGAGACGATGAGGGCTTAACAGTAGGAGGACAAAATGACGGAGAAAATCAAGCTGTCCGTAGAGTTACCAAGAACGTTTCTCCCTTTAGTTGGAGTCAGTGAGAAAAGGCTATCGACTGAGATTGAGAAGCTGGTTGCACTTGAGCTGGTCAGGCAAAGGGCGCTGACTTACCCTCGGGCGGCGGAATTGATCGGGGTGAGCCAGGCAGAGTTTATCTCCTACCTGAGTGCTCATCAAGTCTCGATCTTCCGCCTCACTCCTGATGAATTACGAGATGAGGTTACACCGTGAGCATCATCGTCTCCGATGCCTCTCCGCTGATCAACCTGGCTCGCCTGAGCCACTTTGACCTTTTGGCAGCTTTCTACGGTCAGGTTGTCATACCTCAAGCGGTCTACGATGAGGTAGTGGTGCGAGGAACGGGGCGCGATGGCAGTCATGAGGTAAGAGAGGCCGATTGGATTGAGGTTCGAATCCCCCAAGACGAATTGGCAGTACGAGTTTTGGCAACCGATTTAGGTCGAGGTGAGGCATCGGCAATTATCCTGGCCCAGGAGTGTGACGCAGGTTTATTGCTGATAGACGAGATCCGTGGTCGTCGGGTAGCTCAACAGCTAGGACTGAACGTGCGAGGGACGTTGGGGATTTTGGCGCGCGCCAAACGGGAAGGACAGATTTCTAATCTGAAACGAGAGCTCAATCTGCTACGTGCACGAGGTAC
>DAOTUC010000216.1:0-4109 GCA_034437315.1 Anaerolineae bacterium | reverse complement strand
AGACCCTAAAGGTTTTGCTCAAGGCCGCGCAAACAACGTTTTTGCCTTAAACAATGACCTTTTTCCATCAAAACCAGCGCAAAAACCTTTAGGGTCTATGATGGGCCATGCGAAATCCTGAAGACCCTGCAGTTGTAGCACGCGGTTTTAACCGCTGTGCGCTGTAATGTGCCATTGTCAAACTAATCCAAAACCAATTTCAAGCGCGCTTGCCCGATTCCGATGACGTCCCCGGCGCTGACGACCGTTGGGCCAGTGATGCAGGCGTCGTTGAGCAACGTCCCGTTGCGGCTGCCTTGATCCTCAAGCCACCACTGGCCCTCTCGCCAGGTCAACAAAGCGTGTTGAGCGGATGCGTAGGTGTCTGGAATGTGAATCGTGTTGACCGGTGAACGACCCAGGGAGTTGATCACCTGGAGTTGGAAAGCCGGCCGTTCGACATCCGCCATCGCATCCGCCCAGGAGGGATCGTCGGGAGGGCGGATGACGAGCAATTGCCCCTGCGGGCGGGCGACCATTGCCGGAAGGGCGACCGAGCGATCTTCAGCCGCGCGGCGTAGATCGCGCCACAGGATCCAAAATACGCCCCCCAGGAAAGCGTAGAGCAGGAGCGCCAATGAGAGACGCAAGAACAACAGCAGCACGTCCATCTCTACGGCCGATTTACTCGTGAGCCAGCAATGGCGTATCCTCTCCCCCCTCCAACGGAATCGCAGGCTGAGGATCCTCGCCATAGATCAGTTGAACGCCCGCCAGGGAGATCACGTCCCCCGAATGGAGCACACACTCTTCGACGGGATATCCGTTGATCTGTGTGCCGCCCGAGCTTTTCAGGTCATAGAGCACGTAGCGTCCGTAGCGCCTCCGGAGTTGTGCGTGATGACGGGATACGCGGGGGTCTTCCAGAATAATATCGTTGTCCAGCGCCCGACCAATGGAGACGATCGGTTGATAGAGGTCAATGTGGCGCTCTCCCCGCAGGATTAGGAATGGACGGCGCGAGGGCGGTTCGTCAACTTGCTCCTCCTTCGCTGCTTGATCCTTGACCCGCGACATCTGCCCGGTGCTCTCGACCGCCTCGGACTCCTCCGGCATCCATCTGGCCTCAACGTGTACGTCGTGAGATGCGACGTCTTCATCCAGTGTAACGCGCACCGTTGGCTTGTACCTAAGCGCCAATCCGGCTTGATTCGCTAACTCCGCCACGTGAAGGGCCAACTCGCTCTCCAGCGAGCGGACAGAATCGGACACGCCCTGCGCCGCTAGGTTGGGATCCGGGTCAAGCGCCTTCACGTCATCCGGGTTCAAACGCACCCAATAGTGCGTGGGCGCCTGGGGAATGCCGACAGGGGAAAACGTCTGATGATCCTCCATCGCCCGGGCCAGATGGCGGACGACCTCCAGGGGGCTCAGCCGGTCGGCAAACAGACGGGCAAAGGTGCCCTCCACCAGCCGTTCGGCGAGCGATTCAAAGCGCGCGATCTTGTTCATACGCGAGCGATTATAACGTGATTAGGCGCAAAAGACAAATAAGAAGGTCGCGGGCGTATGCAAAACTTGCGAGCGTCGTCAAGACTTCGGAAGTCTGCTCTCTCCCAACTTATCAATGCGCCCAAGACCGCTCTTTTATGTCTAACCTTTGACATTACAAGTAAAAGAGGTAAAATAAACCGCATTGTACCGGGGATCCGTCCTTTTGAGATTTTACAACAGAGGAATAAGACACTGATTGGCAAGACACTGGGCAAATATCGCATTATCGAACACGCCGGGAGTGGCGGCATGGCTGAGGTGTACAAGGCCCACCACCCCGATCTCGACCGTTACGTCGCGATTAAAGCCCTCCACCCTTTTTTAGCAGAAGAGGAAGACTTCCTCGCTCGATTTCAACGTGAAGCGCGCATCGTCGCCACGTTCCGTCACCCCAACATCATCCAGGTTTACGATTTCGATTTCGACGCGGAAAATCGGCTTTACTACATGGTGATGGAATACATTGACGGCCCCACGCTGAAGGATCGCTTGAAGGACGTATCTCGGACGGGCCAGAGAATCCCCGTCAAAGAGGCCATTCAGATCGTCATTGAGGTTGCCGAGGCCCTGGATTACGCTCACCAGCGGGGGATGGTGCATCGGGATATCAAGCCGGCCAACATCATCTTCACCCAGGATGGGCAGGTCATCCTTTCCGATTTTGGCATCGCCCGTATCGTCAACACGACGGCGTTGACGGCCAGCGGCGCGATGGTCGGCACCCCCGCCTATATGGCCCCGGAGCAAGGCATCGGCCAGGCGGGCGATGAAAGGGCGGACATCTATTCCCTCGGCGTCGTCCTGTATCAACTGGTCACGGGCGCCCTTCCGTTTGACGCCGACACGCCGCTGGCCCTGGTGCTCAAACACATCAACACACCGCTCAAAATGCCCTCTCACGTCAATCCCGACGTGTCGGCGAACGTCGAAGCTATCATCATCCGCGCGTTAGCGAAGGGGCCTAAGAATCGCTACCAGAGCGCGCGGGACTTGATCGACGATCTGAAAAAGGCGTTGAATGATGAGACGGTTGAGGCGGTCGCGCCGGAATTGGCGATGCAGCCACTACCTAACGCGGAGCATCTATCCGACGCTCTCCCTGTCCAATCGAGTGGAAGCGCCACGGCTAAGATCGATCTCCACCCTCAAGGCAGACCGGCCCGCATCTGGACGGTCGCCATTGGGGTCATCCTGCTCATCGCCCTGATCGGCGGCGCGCTCCTTGCACGGCGCGGGACGTCCTTACCAATTTTAGTCTCGCTGTTGACCCAACTTTCTGGGACCAGCACCCCCACGCCGCCGTTGACCCATACGCTGACGACCACGAGCACGTCCACGCCGGACGCGCTCGTTACTCAACACGCTTTGTCCACCCAGATAGCCGCCGGGCTGCACGCTGAACTCGCTACCCGCGACGCCCAGGCCACGCAGGAAGCGGTCGTCAACGCCACCCGCACCCAGACACCTACGCCTACCCCAGATCGCACAGCGACCGCCATCGCCGACTGCATATTTGATCTGGAGATTAGCGACGACCCGGCGATCCAACCCCGTGTCCTTATGCCAGAACAAGAATTCGAGAAAGTCTGGCGGATCAAGAACACAGGCACGTGCGCCTGGCCTGAGCGCGTCCATCTACGTTTCGCATCCGGAGACGAATTAGAGGTGGTTGAGAAGGACCGAGTCCCTTCACTGGAGCCTGGAGAAGCGGTCGAACTTTCGATCACGCTTCGCGCTCCGACCGAATTCGGGGAATATGTCAGCGCGTGGCAGGTTGAAGATCACGAAGAGCAGGGCATTGGCGAGAAATTAAAGATCGCTATCGTCGTCGGGCCCACGCCAACCCCGCCGCCTCCACCGACGTTGGTGACAGAAACGCCGACGTCGACGCCCACGCTGGAGGCTTCGGCCACACCGATGGGGCCGGCCCGCATCGACAGCGTCGGCATCGTCCCTGGGACGTTTCGGAAGTTAGGCAACGGCGAATGGGAAGCTGATATTTACGTCGTCGCCCGCGGGGGCAACGGGGATTATCGATTCTACCGGGACGTCATCGCGCCCGATAATGAGTTCTTCGCCCCTAATCCGGAGGAGCCGTGGGTCGGCGTACACCACGGCGCACGGTGGCAGGTTTGCCAGAGTATGCGAACTTCTTTCTGGGTCACGTCGGCCGGCCTGAGGGCCCACTGGGACCTGCCCATCCCCTACCCGCGTCAAGAAGAGTGCGGGGGCTGACGAAGCGGTCCTGTTGCCTCAACATTCCCCGAATGATGAGGTCGGTCGCTTCCTCCTCATTCAACCCTCGGGCCATCAACGTCTCGATCTCCTTCCGGCTGACGCTGCCGGTTCAGATTTTTTAAAGAGCGTCTTAAACAATTGCTCTAGCCGCTACATCCCGGGGGCGCTAACCGGCCCGATGACGGGTCTCTGAGCGAATTTTTTAATAGTTTCGGGTCTTCAGGATTTCGCATGGCCCATCATAGACCCTAAAGGTTTTTGCGCTGGTTTTGATGGAAAAAGGTCATTGTTTAAGGCAAAAACGTTGTTTGCGCGGCCTTGAGCAAAACCTTTAGGGT
>DAOTUC010000215.1:0-9334 GCA_034437315.1 Anaerolineae bacterium | reverse complement strand
GTCCTCCAACCCTGTGTGACCTTCAACCGCTCCTACGCCTACGATTTCTACAATGAGCGGGTCTACAAGCTGGAGGATGAAGCGGGATATGATCCCGGCGACCGCGCCGCCGCCTGGAAGAAGTCACAGGAATGGGGCGAGCGCATCCCCATCGGCGTCTTCTACCGAAGCGACCCGCTTCCCACCTACGAGGAACAAGCGCCGGCCCTGAAAGCCGGGCCCCTGGTCGAACAAACGGTAAACGTCCTATCACCGGAACAGGTGAAAGCGCTCCAGGGCGAAATCAGCTAAACGGGCCGCACGCGAAAAAAGCGCTCCACGCGTCTCAAAAACGTCAAGACGCCTGGAGCGCTTCGGCATGGCGCTCGTTTTTGGGGTTTGCTAGATGAACAGCGTGATCTCGGAATCGCGCGCCTCCTGGATGTAGGATCCCACAGCGCCGTATGTGTCGATCAGTTCCTCGCGGAGATCCGCCTTGCCAATCCCCATAATCTCCATCGTCATCTCGCAGGCGATAATCTGACCCCCCAATTCCTTGAAATCCTGGAGCAGCTGCTCCAGGGATGCGACGTTCGCTTTCTTCATCCGCTGTTTGATCATCCACTTGCCCAACCCCAGGAAATTCATCTTGGAAAGCGGCCCTTTTTCGAGGCCGCCTTTCTGCAAACGTTGGAGCCCCCAGAACGTGAAATAGATGGCGGCCTCCATTCCCATCGCCAGCGCGCCATTGCCGATGATCAGCGCGCTGTAAATCTTATCCATATCCCCGCTATGCAAAACGATAGTCGTCTTCTGTGCTTGGTCCATCTTCCTCTCCATTTCGTTAATCCAGCGTCATAAACAGATTGTTCAACGACTCGGTCAGCGTTGGATGGGCGAAAGCCGTGTCGCGCAGGGCCGTGTACGGCAGGTCGCCCATCATCGCCATTTGTAACACCGACATCACCTCTCCGCCCTCAATGCCCAGAATGGCGGCACCCAGGATGCGGTCAGTGTCGGCGTCGACGATGACCTTCATCAAACCGCGCGTCTCGTCCGTCTCTATAGCGCGAGCCACGTGGCCCATCGGCAGCTTGGCAATCAGGATGTGGCGACCCTGGTCGCGCGCTTGTCGCTCAGTCAGGCCCACGCCGCCGAGCTGCGGGTCGATGAAGACAGTGTAAGGGATCAAGCGCCCCTCGGTCGTCGCATCGCCGCCCTCCAGCAGATTGGCGCGCACGATGCGGAAATCGTCATAGGCGATGTGGGTGAAAGCCGGGCCGCCTTTTACATCGCCCAGAGCGTAGACCCCCGGCGCGCTCGTCTCCAGCCGATCGTTTACCTTGATGTGGCCGCGGCTGCTGGTCTCGATCCCGGCGGCCGCCAGGTCGAGCGGCTCGATGTTTGGCACGCGCCCGGCGGCGATCAGCAGATGCGACCCACCGATGACGCGCTCCCCCTGGGACGTCTTGACCGTCAAGCGGATCCGGCCCTCGGCGTCCTGCTCGACCGATTGCGCATCGCTGTTCAACAAGATCTCCAGGCCGTCCTCGCGCAGGATCTGGGCGACCTCCTCAGCAACGTCGCGATCCTCGTGGGTGAGCAACTGCCCGCCTCGCTGTACAATTGTGACCTCGGCCCCGAAGCGGCGGAACATCTGCCCGAACTCGACGCCCACGTAGCCGCCGCCGACCACGATCAGCTGCTCCGGTACCCGGCCCAGTTCCATAATCGAGGTGGAATCAAGGTAGGATACGTCGTCCAACCCGGGCAGGTCAGGCGTTCTGGGACGCTGCCCGGTGTTGATGAAGATCTTGTCCGCGGTCAGGCGGCGCGTCTCGCCATCGTTCAGGTCCACCGCGACCGTTTTGGGACCGGTGAAGCGGGCCTGGCCCATCAGCAGGTCGACGCCGGCCGTATTTTCGATGCGCCGCCGGCTGCCCGCGCGGAAGCTGCTCACAATGCCCCGCTTCCGCTGTCGGACCCTTTCCATATCGACCGTCGCCGGCCCGGTTTGGACCCCGTAGTCGGCCGCACGGCGAAGCACGTAGGCTGCGCGGGCGCTGGCGACCATCGTCTTGGTGGGCGTGCAGCCCTCATTGACGCACGTGCCGCCGAGGTGCTTTTGTTCGATGAGCGCGACCCGCCATCCGTCCTGGGCCAACGCTGTCGAGAGGGGATTGTTGGCCTGTCCAGCGCCGATCAGGATGGCGTCATATTTTTCTGTCGTCGTCGTCATCATCATCATCATCCGTATTTGACCTCCTTTTGGCTTGTAACGATCTATTTCTTGATCTCCACGCCTTTCCAGAACGCGAGGCTGTGATCTGCCTAGTTTTTGAGCTGGGGATAGTACCAGGCCGCATTCTGGTTGACCTGGCCCTCGACCAGGATGTCGTAGCAACTGGCTTGATTGTACCATATTCCACAGGCAACTACAATTCATATCTGTCTGTTTCCACGTCATTTACGTTTGCCCCGCGCTCGGCGTTTTGCTTTAAATCTCAAATAACAGTACAATATGATCTAGTGACCACCTCCCGCAGGTTCACTGTCAGGATAGACCGAAAATAGCCTCATAATCTGCGGGAGGTTCAGATTCGTAAAGTTGGCGCGGTGCGGCTATCCCCATAGGCCCCATACCGTTCAGATAGGAGAGACGATATGTCAAACGAGACGGAAGAAAAACGGAACGAGGCGAGCGAGGTGAACGAGGTGAACGAGGTGAACGAGCCAGAGAAAACAGAAGAGGAAATCAAGGAAGAGGAAGAAAAAGAAGAAGAAGCGCCCCGGAAAAAGAAGAAGGTGGACGATCAGATCAAAGCGGCCCGGGAAGCGCTGGCCCAAGGCAAACAATCCGTGGCGCAGGGGCGGCGCGAAGAGGCCTCGGCCCATTACGAGCAAGCCCTGGAAACCTTCGAGAAAGCGGGCGACGAGGCAGGCGGCGCTGACGTCCACGAGCAACTGGGTATCCTCGCCGCTTTACAAGCCGACTACGACCGAGCGCAGACGCACTACAAACAGGCGCTATCGACCCGCCAGGCGTTAGGGGATGACGAGGGAGCGAAGGGCGTTTCTCAACAATTAAACCTGATCCGCCAGCTACAAGAAAGTTAGCCTGATGACCCCACCGGAAAGGATGGACGACCGGTACCAGAAACGCGCCGTCTCTCCCATCGAGATAGCACGCCGAATTGACGTGGGAGATCCAGAACAGGTCGCCCGCCTCGTCCTCGCCGTCTCGCCATGTCGGAGCGGGACGACGATCCTGCTGCGGGTCTTCAGCGCCGTGGGCATCGAGTCCCATTACCAGCAGATCAAGAACATCCTTCGGTGGCGATTGCAAGGAGGCGAGATGACGTGGCAAGCGCCCCTGGGGCGCGACAGGATCGTCTTCCTGAAGGAGACCCTGGGGCCTTACACCGTGGCGGAATCGACGCTGAACCCGTTGGACGCGCTGCTCCAGGCGGGCTTCCCTCAGGATAGGCTGCACGTCGTGATCGTGGGCCGCGCCCCCCTGAGCGCGTGGGCCTCCTGGGATGAATGGTGGGGCGAACTGACCGGCGTCGATAAGCTCATCCTGGCCTACCAGACCACCGAGCGGGTAGCAAAACAGGCGGAAGAGCAACAAATCGCCAGGACAACCTACGTCTACGAGGCGCTGCGCGATAACCGCGCCGAGGTGGTCGTCGGCAACTGGTTTGCTCGGCTCGGCGCGCCCTACGCTCCCATCGCCGTCAAGGGATGGTGCGCGCTCCCGCCCTTCGAGGCCCCCGAATCCCGCATCCGCATGCCCGACGAGCCGCCGATCTTTATGAAACACGTGCCGAACATCCACGACCCGGTCATGACGGCGACCCAATTGAGCTATCTTGCGCGCGAGGCGTCCATCGCCAATCTGGCAGCGGAGGATGTCGAGGAGATACAGCAAGCCGGTTTAGCTGACCTGTACGAAAAATGGCGGAAGGCGTGCGAGGTCGATCTCCAGATCAAGATCAGGCCCGATCAGGAATGGACTATCGCCCCGTAACGGCGTCGTCCCTAACCACATCCCCTATGGCCGATCGCTCCCCTTATCCGGCCGGCGGTACTCGATGAGCGTCGGAAACGCATCAGCCGCCTCGGCCTGCCGGACGACGTGACCGATGGGATTCATCCCGATCAGCAAACGAAAGCGCCGCGGGGCGGCCGCGAGCACCATCCCCACGACCTGCCCCGTGTGCTGGCTGAGCACAGGCGAACCGCTCATCATCGCCGGATTGAAGGTGTCATCCATCAACATCCACGCGCCGGACGCTCCGACAGATTGGACAGTGCCGGTCAACACACGCCGCCCGCCCGCCCCATCCCCCAGCCCGCTGAACAACGCCACACGTTCCCCCGGTTGCGGCGCGCCTCGCGGGTCCGGCGTCAGCGCCAGCGCCGGATCGACCGCCCCCGGCGGGCGCAACAGGACGTAATCCATCGCCAAGGTCCCGCCGGCGCGCCCCGGCGTCCCCCACAACGTGTCAAAATCGACCGCCCAGCTGTCCGCCGTCCGCCCGGCAACGCGCAACGTCACCCGTTCCGGCAAGCGGGCGACGTCCCCCAGCCCGATGCTATGCGCGGCCATCACGCCCACGACGTCGCCGCTGGCTAACGAGAGGAGAAATCCGCTCCCCGCCAAGCCGAGTGACGCCCCCTGGTATTTCACCAGCGCCTCCAAGCCGACCGGCCCCGTTGGCAACGACCCCCAAGGCGCGAGAATGGTCGGCGGCAACGGCGTGGGCGCTGGCGCCTGCCCCACCGGCGTCCGGGAGATGATGAAGGCCAAGCCGGTTCCGCCCACGAGCAGCACGGTGAGCAATGCGAGCACCCCACCGCGCACGACAAATCCCACGTTCAACGAGCGCATATCCGGCCCTTGCCTCTCACTATTGACCGCCTTTGTAGCGGGCCGCCCACTGGGCCGTCAGTTGCAAGTAGAGATCGCCAAAATGGGCGCTGGGCTCGATGTAGGAACCCTCCACCCATTCGTTGAATGAATGAAGTAGGATAAAATCCGGTTGGGTGGGCAAAAGCGCCTCCCAGGTGCGGGCGTAATAGGCGCCGTCGGCCCGGTCGCGGGCGAAGGGGGCGCTGCTGACCCGCAGGTCGACGCAATGGGACTGGGCGGAATTCAGGTCGTTCCAACCGGGCATCACCGTCCCCACCCACAATTTCGGCTGACCGGACCGCTGTTCCCAATCGCGCACCCATCCGGCCCACCGGGGCGCGCTGGCATAGGCGTTGGGGCAACAGGCGTGATCGATTTTGTAGACGTACAACCCATCGAAGACCGCCAGATAATCCGGCTTCAATCCCTCGGCGATCCACCAGGTCTCGTGTCCTGGATCCACCGCCTGGCGGATTTCCGCCCAGCGAGCGACGGCGGTCGCCGTATCCTGATCGGAGGCCGGGCGCGACCCGCCGGGGCCTGGCGCGCGGTACATATCGCTGAACATAATGACCGGCTTGCCCCCCACACGGAAGAAACGGGCGTGCCCGCTATGCGTATTGATGAGATGACGCAGCGCGTCCACCACGCCCTGCTGATTGACGCCCGGCAGGATGTGGTGGAGAAACGTGACGGTCGAATCAAAACCGGCGGGGGATTGATTCAACACCTGGGCGAAGTTGGCGTCGGTGCGCTCGTTAGGCGCGAACCAATGCACCGCGAAACCGTCGAGGCCGGCCGCCTGGGCCTGCCCAATGTGGCGAGCGATCACGCCGGCGTCGTCCGATTGATACCCGCCCCCCTGCGGCGCGTCGCCGGCCGACGTGCAACCGGTCTCCCAGGTGGATGGGTCATACCAGGGGAAATAATTGGCCAGGACGATGGGCGCAATTTCTGGATGATGGGCCGCTGTCTCGACCTCGGCGGGCGTCGCCGCGTGGGTCGAGGCTGGCGGAGGCGTTTGGGTGGACGGCGAGTCGGTGGGTAGTTCCGACGTGGGGGTCCGGTCGGGAGAGTGCGTCGCGGTGGGCGTCCACGTAGGCGTCCACGTAGGCGTCGCGGCAGGCGATGGCGTGTCAGTGGATTCGGGCGTCGGCGTCGCGATGGGCGTCCACGTGGGCGGCGGAACGACGGTGAAAACCGGCGTCAGCGAAGGTATCGAGAAAGGCGCGCTGGACGGTGTAAGGGAGGGCGCAAATGCAAACGGATGCGCATCCGTGGGATACGCATCCGGCGACGGCGTGAGCGCCTCCCGCCCCCACCCCAGGACCAACATCAAGGCGATCGGCAAAACCAACCACCATTTAATTTTCACCACTCGTTCAAAAAATAAGCGCACGAACACCTCCACATTGACTTTCTCGTGTATTCTATCACGAGACGCGCTCAAAGACCAATTTCTAACGGGATTCTAACAAAATAACAACGGATTTCAAATAAATTTATGTCATAATATAACACAGTCTGATGATAGCAGTCTCATCCAGTCTGCAATCGAATAATTAACTATACGAAATACTAAAAATCAAAAATTGTGCGCTTGCATAGCGAATATTGAGGTGAAGATATGTTATTACCACTAGCTAAAAAGAACGACGAAGCAAACGTCATACAAAACGAGGATGGGCATCTCTCTGCCCTGCCGGTGCTGCCCTTGCGGAACGTCGTCTCGTACCCTCACACGCTGCTTCCATTGTCTGTGGGCCTGCCGCGCTCTGTCGAGTTATTGGAAGATGCGCTTGATGGAGAACGTTTAATCGTCCTGTTGGCGATGACCGATCCGAGCATTGAGCAGCCCGGGCCCGAAGAGGTCTACCAGGTCGGCACGGTCGCTCAAATCGAGCGCGCCTTACGATTGGAGGACGACACGTATCAGATCATCGTCCATGGGTTGACGCGCGTCAAAGTGTCGCAATGGACGAGCGACTCCCCCTATCTACAGGCTCAGGTCGATATCATGCCAGAAGGAGAAGCCGACGAGTTGGAGATAGAAGCGCTGAGACGTGAGTTGCTCACCGTCGCCCGACGATTGGTCTCTTTCATCCCCCAGGTGCCCGAGGGTGTCATTGATATGCTGCTTCAGATCAATGATCCGACGATGCTGATCTACATGCTCGCTTCCAATATCCAATTGCAGATTGAGGACGCCCAGGGCATTCTGGATGCTGAAAACATCGCCGAGCAAATGCAAAAGCTGCTCCACATCCTGCGTCACGAGCTGGAAGTGATGGAGATTAGCCAAGAGATTCGCAAGGAAGCCCAATCGGAGATGGAAAAGACGCAACGGGATTACTACCTGCGGCAACAACTCAAGGCGATCCAAAAGGAACTGGGCGAGGACGAGGACGCCTCAGAGGCCGAAAATTACGAGGAGAAAATCAAGGAGGCGAATTTACCCAAAGAGGCGCGGGACGAAGCTGAACGGGAATTGAACCGCCTCTCGCAACTCAACCCACAATCTTCCGAGGCGGGCGTCATCAAAACCTACCTGGATTGGCTGACCGATCTGCCGTGGGACACGCTTTCAGAGGATAACCTGGATCTAAAACACGCCGAAACGGTGTTGAACGAAGACCATTACGGCCTGGAGAAGGTCAAAGAGCGAATTCTGGAATTTCTGGCTGTGCGCAAGCTGCGGCTGGAACGCGGCATTGAGGACGATGAGGAGGAGAAGGAGGAGAACGGCACCACGATCCTGTGCTTCGTCGGACCGCCAGGTGTCGGCAAGACCAGCCTGGGGCGGTCAATCGCCCGCGCACTGGGCCGCAAGTTCACCCGGATGAGTCTGGGCGGTATGCGGGATGAAGCGGAGATTCGCGGGCATCGCCGCACCTATATCGGCGCAATGCCCGGCCGCATCATCCAGGCCCTGAAGCGGGTAAAGACGCGCAACCCGGTCTTTATGCTGGATGAGGTCGACAAGATCGGGAATAGTTGGCGCGGAGACCCGGCCAGCGCGCTGTTGGAGGTGCTGGATCCGAAGCAGAATTACGCTTTCCGCGATCACTACCTGGACGTCGATTTCGACCTGAGCGACGTCTTCTTCATCACGACAGCCAACACGCTGAGCACAATTCCGGCGCCGCTGAAGGACCGGATGGAGGTCATCGAAATCGACGGTTACACCGAGTACGACAAGGTGCAGATCGCCCAGGGATACCTGATTCCCCGGCAGATCAGAGCGAATGGACTGGAAGAAGGGGAGGCCCGTTTCACCGAGGATGGCATCCGGACGATTGTCCGTGAGCAAACCCGTGAGGCTGGCGTGCGCAACATGGAGCGGGAGATTGGACGCGCGTTGCGGAAGGTCGCCACGCAAATCGCAACCTGCGACGCGAAGTGTGACGTGGAGATCGACGCCGAGAAAGCCCAAGAATTCCTGGGCAAGCCGCGTTATCGCGACGAGGCCCAACTGAGAACGGAGATCCCCGGCGTGGCGACCGGCCTGGCCTGGACGCCCACCGGCGGTCAAGTGCTCTTCATCGAAGCGCGGGTGATGGAGGGGAAAAACAACCTGATCCTGACCGGCCAACTGGGCGACGTGATGAAGGAATCGGCCCGTATCGCCCTCAGCTACGTCCAGGGTAAGCTAAAGACGCTCGGCCTACCTGGGGACGGACTGGAGGGCAAGGCCATCCATCTCCACGTGCCGGCGGGCGCGATTCCCAAGGACGGCCCCTCGGCCGGCGTCACGCTGGTCACAGCGTTGGTCTCGGAACTGACTCAACGCTCAGTTCGGGGAGACGTCGGTATGACCGGAGAGATCACGCTCCAGGGGCAGGTCTTGCCCATCGGCGGCGTCAAGCAGAAAGTGCTGGCCGCCCACCGGCATGGATTGAAAGAGATTATCCTGCCCAAGGCCAACGAGGTCGATCTGGACGACGTACCGGAGGAAATCAGAGACGCGCTATCCTTCATCCTGGTCGAACACCTGGACGAGGTGTTGGAGACAGCGATCACACCCAAGCTCACGTTGGAAGCGGTCGAAAAAGAGACCGAGTTGGAGCAAACGCTCGGTGGAAATGGAAGGCTGCAACCAATTAGCGAGGTTGTCACGCCAAACTAGACGTGGATTAAATAAAAACCCTCTCAGCGGTCTGAGCGCAAGGCCCCGGATGACCTCCGGGGCCTTGCGCCTGTCTGCCCCTTCATAGGCATTAGCCCAGCGACACGCCCTCTCGCTGATCACCTTCTGCCCACTTGAGTTTTAACTGAAGGGCGGCTTATGCAACCACAATATCGCTTTTGAGTTAATGGTTCTCTGGGATTTCGCATGGCGAGACCCTAAAGGTTTTGCTCAAGGCCGCGCAAACAACGTTTTTGCCTTAAACAATGACCTTTTTCCATCAAAACCAGCGCAAAAACCTTTAGGGTCTATGA
>DAOTUC010000214.1:0-3232 GCA_034437315.1 Anaerolineae bacterium | reverse complement strand
CAATCGCTTTATCAATACCATACGATTCACACCTTTACTATGTGACGCTATCTCAAATCGAGCGTGGATTTTAACAGAGGAAGCAAGCCTTGACAAGCGCTAAAACCAATACCCGTGAATGAGTGTCGACTCAATCACCTTATGGGCAGAGTAGGCCAACCCCTGTTGGACGGTTTTAGCACAGAAATGGCCAACGGGGGTTGGGCTCCTCCCCAGGAATATATTTCATTCACGGGTATTGATTCAAGGACTCTATTGAAAAAGGTCATGTTACCACGGAGATCAAACCGAATGAAAAGAGCCGTCAGCGTTAGCCTGGGCAGCAAGCTCAGGGACAAAAAAGCGATCGTCCACTTGCTGGGCGACGAGGTGGAAATCGAGCGGATCGGTACCGATGGGGACGTGGAAAAGGCCATCCAACTGTATCAAGCATTAGATGGCGAAGTCGACGCTTTCGGCGTGGGCGGCATCGATCTGGGGATGCATTTCGCCGGTCGCCATTATCCCCTCTATGACGCCCAGAAGCTGGTGGCGGACGTCACCCAAACGCCGGTGGTCGACGGCGGCGGACTGAAACTGACGCTCGAGCGCACCCTCGCCCAAACCATCGAGCGCGAGATCGGCGGCGAAGTCCATCCCAAGCGGACGCTCATCACCGCCGGGGTCGATCGCTACGGCAGCGTGCTATCGTTCCACAAGGCGGGATACGACCTGCTGTTTGGCGACCTCGGTTTCGCTCTGGGCATTCCTATCCCCATTCGTTCGCTGCGGGCGCTGCACATTCTAGGGCGGATTCTTCTGCCCATCGTCGGGCGCTTTCCCCTGGATATGCTCTATCCCACCGGTGAGAAGCAAGAGGAAATCGTGCCTAAATTCGGCGGGTGGTACGCCTGGGCGACCGTCATCGGCGGCGATTGTCTGTACATCAAACATCACATGCCGGAGCGCCTGGACGGCAAGGTCATCGCCACCAACACCACGACGCGCGCCGACGTGAAGGCCTTTCGAGAGCGAGGCGTCCGCTACCTGGTGACGTCCACGCCGCGCATTGAGGGGCGCTCTTTCGGCACCAATATGATGGAGGCCGCCCTGGTCGCCGTCTCTGGAAAAGGCCGCCCTCTCACGACCGACGAACTCCAGGAGATGCTAGACCGACTCGGCCTTGAGCCAACCATCCAACGGCTGAACGATTGAGAGACAGTGCACAGGCTCAATCAGCTATCCTATGACCGACATGAAGGGAGAAATAAAATGAACAACGAAAAGCCCTCCGTTGCCGCCCTCGTCTCGACCGGGTGGAGTCCCAAAGACGACGATCCTCTGGCCGAGTACACGCATAACAAACCGAAGGCGCTGATTCCTGTCGTCGGCAAACCGATGGTCGCTCACGTCGTGGATGCGTTGGCCAATTCGCGATACGTGGATTACGTCGCCGTCATCTCTCTCCCTCCTGAAAACGACGTGCAGTTTTCAATTGGCATCGAATACGTGCCCGACGCCGGGGATATTTTGGCCAATGCGGAGGCGGGGATGAATCACGTCGTCGCTCAGCACCCCGACATCGACGCCATTCTCCTGTGCACCTCCGACATTCCCACCATTACCGCCCCTATCATAGACGCCTTCATTGAGGAATGTATGCGCACCGATCACGATCTATATTACAGCATCGTCGAGCGCTCGGTTATGGAGGCTCGCTTTCCCAACTCCCGCCGTACCTATGTCCACTTGCGGGAGGGGGATTTCGCCGGCGGCGATGTCTTCCTCGCCCGCCCCAGCCTGGTTGTAGAAGATCATTCGTTGTGGCTGGAACTGGCCGAAGCGCGCAAGAACGCTCTCAAACAGGCCCGCATGGTCGGTTTCTGGCCTTTCCTCAAACTCATCACCCGCCGTCTATCAATCGCGGAGGCGGAACGGCGCGCCAGCAAAGCGCTCAACATCGAGATGAAAGCGGTCCCCTTTGCCCACGCCGAGGTGGGAATGGACGTGGATAAGCCATTCCAACTCGAGATTGTCCGCGCAGAATTGGAAGCCCGTTCAACGCCGGCTCACTAGATGCAACTGCGCGACCTCATCCGCCTGGACCGCGTCCTATCCACGCGCCTGGCGATCCCCCAAGGGGCGCGCGGCCTGCGTCTGCTGGCTCTCCTGGTCGCTCATAGCGGCGACAGCCCGTTGTGGTTGCTGTTCGGTCTGGGCGCGCTGGCGTGGGGCCTATTGAGGGACGTCGCCGTGTGGCGCGCGCTTGGGGGGCGGGTGCTCATCGGTTGCCTGGTCGCCGGCGCAGCGACGACAGGCCTCAAATGGCTCTTCCGTCGCCAACGACCGCCGGGTAAGGGCGTTGGGTTCTACAGCCGTTTCGACCGCCACGCTTTTCCCTCCGGTCACGCCGGCCGGACCGCCTGCATCGCCGTTCTCCTATCCCCCTTTTTCGCCGCCGGATGGCCATCCGGCGGCTTAGCCGCCTGGGTCTGCGCCGTCGGGCTGGCCCGGGTGGCGCTCCAGGTTCACTTTCTATCCGACATCCTCGCCGGGTGGATCGTTGGTCTGATGGTGGGTCTATTGCTGCCTTAAAAGCAATATCCGTGAACGAGTGAACGATCCAATCCAAATCCAACACTTATTAACGTAACTCAACGACAGGTCTGATCGAAGCCAGCATTTGCAGCGCGTCTTTTATGTTGGGATAGAGAGACTATTAAAAAATTCGCTCAGGGCGATTACAGAATCTAAAACCTCCCATTTCGCTCGGCCTGGATCGCGTGCAACCTGCGGTTGCCATTCAGGCCAAAAGCAGGCGAAACAGACCAAATATGACTCGTTCATCTGCTGGATCTGACGATCCAGCGGGAGCAGGTGGGAGAATTATTTTTCTGAAAACGCTCAGAGGTCCGTCCTCAGGCCGATTAACGCCCTCGGGACGGCGGCTAGAGCAATTATTTAAGACTCTCAAAAGGATTGGACTTTGGACAAAGCTCGCAAGACCTTCCCGAAAGCTTACTGAAGCGGCGAAGCTAGCCGAAAATCATCTAAAAGTGGCCTTTTTTGGCCTTTTAGACTGTTCTTTTTAGCTTTCCGGAAGGTTCTCAGCGGAGATCTAAGTTCTATCCAAAGTCCAGAGATGAAGGTAACTAAGAGTCATTTACACCCTCATCAATCCCTGGTCCGTCCAGTCCAGAGCGCCGTTGCTCAGGTTCAGCCAGACATCGCGTGCAAGCGTTCCAGCAGCATC
>DAOTUC010000213.1:0-11119 GCA_034437315.1 Anaerolineae bacterium | reverse complement strand
GCCCGAAGTGTCCGTAAGCGGCTGTCTTGAGGTAGATGGGGCGGCGCAGGTCCAGGTCGCGGATGATGGCGGCCGGCCGGAGGTCGAAATGCTCGTTGATCAGCTCGACGATCCGCTCGTCCGAGAGCTTCCCGGTGCCAAACGTCTCGACAGCCAGGGACAGGGGCCGGGCGACGCCGATGGCGTAGGAGACTTGAACTTCCAGGCGCTCGGCGATGCCGGCGGCGACCAGGTTCTTGGCGACGTAACGGGTCATATAAGTCGCCGAGCGGTCGACCTTTGTCGGATCTTTGCCGGAGAAGCACCCGCCGCCGTGACGGGCCACGCCGCCGTAGGTGTCGACGATGATCTTGCGGCCGGTGACGCCGGCGTCTCCTAACGGCCCGCCGGTCACGAAGCGGCCGGTCGGATTGACGAAGATTTTCGTCTCGCTGTCGAGCATATCTTCCGGAATGACCGCCTTGATGACGTGGGCGATGATGTCCTCGTGGATCTGTTCCTGGGTCACGTCGGGCGCGTGTTGGGCGCTGACGACGACGGTATCGACGCGCTTGGGCTTGCCGTAGGCGTATTCGACCGTCACCTGGCTCTTTCCATCCGGCCGCAGGTAATCCAACGTCCCGTCCTTGCGCATCTGGGCCAGGCGCTTGCATAGCTTGTGGGCCAGTATGATGCTCAACGGCATCAGTTCCGGCGTCTCGTTGCAGGCGAACCCGACCATCATACCCTGGTCGCCGGCGCCGATAGCTTCAATGTCCTCGTCGCTCATCTCGCCGGTCTTCGCCTCCAGCGCCTTGTCGACGCCCAGCGCGATGTCGGCCGACTGCTCTTTGATGCTGACGATGACGCCGCAAGTCTCGGCGTCAAAACCGTACTTGGCGCGATTGTAGCCGATGCCCTCGACGACGTCGCGGGTCAGTTGGCCGATGTCCACGTAGGTGCTGGTCGTGATCTCGCCCATCACGACGACCAGGCCGGTGGTCACGCCGACCTCGCAGGCGACGCGCGCGTCCGGGTCGTCGGCGATGATGGCGTCAAGCACTGCGTCGGAGACTTGATCGCAAATCTTATCCGGGTGCCCTTCAGTCACCGATTCGGACGTGTAGAAGTACTGCGGGGCGGTCATAAACGTAGCGTTGCTGTCACTCATTCTGTCACTCATTCTGTCACTCCTTTGCTTAAACTCTTAAACTGACGTTTCCTGTGGGTTCGCGCGACAGCCGCAGTGGGAGGGGGCAAACAAAAACCCCTCTCACAAGATAAGAAGGGGCACGATTAGGTGACCACATCTCATCTTCCAGATTCTATCATTCTGCCGGAATTGGCACCTGACCAGTTGCTACTGGCTGGTTGCCGAGGCTTCGTCGGGCCGGTCCCTCCACCTCTCTGGATAAGCGTGTCGCCGAAATTATTCAATTGCGTGAAATCATACCACGAAGGGGAGCGCTTGTCAAGGGGCGCTTGTCAAGGAGCGCTTGTCAACTTGCCGTCTGCCTTGTTCAGTGTTATAATGCCAAACGGATTGGGCGCGTAGCTCAGCTGGTTAGAGCGCTACACTCACATTGTAGAGGTCAGGGGTTCGAGTCCCTTCGCGCCCATCTTTGATTTTTAGCCGCGAATGTGGGGTTTCCCCGCTCCCCGCGGCTTTCATTTCTATAGATATGAACCTATGCTTACATACAAGGGCGTTAAGGGGCGTTTTCAAGTCGACTGGGTGATCAGCAACCTGCGTTGGTTGCTTTTGGTTAGCGTCGCGTTGGTTAGTTTCATCAACGCCTTCGTTGTGTATGGGGAATCTTTGTCCCTCTTCGATCTTCTACCTCAGCTGGTGCTTCTAATTCTCGCCGCTCTGTACAACCTGGGCGTGATGTTGATATTGACCAACGTCACGTTGCGCCGCTTTGTCCCTATTTTGACGTTGTTGATCGATACATTCCTCACCATCGGTTTCGTCCTCGTTTCCGGTGGGTTGTCGAGCCCGCTTTTGTTCTTCGGTCTATTCCCCATTTTGACCGCGGCGTTGCGTTTTCCGTGGTGGGTGAGCTTATGCGTCTCTTTTCTGATCGTCATCGGTTGCGGGGCGATGGGCTACGCGCTGGAAGCGCCGGGGAAATCGTGGGTCAACTTGATTCCATTCCTCATCAGTTCGCTCGTTCTCGTGATGGCTGCTTTAATCAGCGGCCTGGTGGGGAATAACATCAAGGATATCGTCGCACAGGCGCGCCGGCGAGAGGAAGAGGCCGAACTGCGTAAACTGCGGGCCGCGCAGGAACATTCGCGCGTGATCTTTGAGCTGGCGAGCACCCTCAGCGCGACGTTAAATTACAACCGCGTGTTACAGGCCGTGCTCGAGGTGGGCGAAGCAGGGATGCATGAGTTTGGGGAGCCCAATCAAGTGCATGCCAGCCTGGTTATGCTCTTTGGACAGAAGGACCTGGAAATTGTCGCTTGTCGCCACTTATCCCATCGCGACCAGAATAAGACGTTTGAGGGCAGATGCGGTGTTCTGGCCCAGGTTTTGACGACGGCTGAAGTGGCGTTGCTCGATAATCCCGCGCAAGACCCTGAGTTAGGTCAATTGATCGCGATGCACGGTTGCAAACAGGCTATTGTTGTGCCGCTGCGGGCCGGGTTTGAGAACTTCGGCCTGGTCGTTTTCGGGAGTTCCAAGCCCAGCGTCTATACCGATGATTTGCGGGAGATGCTCGTCGCGATTTGTAACCAGGCTATCGTCGCGCTCCAGAACGCCCAGTTGTACCAGAGTTTGAGGGAGGAGAAGGAGCGCATCGTCGACGTGGAGGAGGACGCGCGAAAGAAGCTGGCTCGCGACCTCCACGACGGCCCCACACAGAGCATCGCGGCGATCGCGATGCGCTTGAACTACATCCGGATGTTGTTGGATCGGGAGGGCAGCATCGCCGATGCGTTGGACGAGATTTCTAAGATCGAGGACCTGGCGCGTCGGACAACCAAGGAAATTCGTCACATGCTGTTTACGCTCCGGCCGCTGATTCTCGAAACCCAGGGATTGAGGGCGGCTCTGGAGCAGTATATCGCCAAGTTGGCCGAGACCTCTCCACAACCGCCGGTTCACCTGGAAGCTGTGCCTGGCATTGATCAGGTGTTGGAGAAGAACGCCCAAGGGGTGATCTTTTACATCATCGAAGAGGCGATTGGCAACGCTCGCAAGCACGCCAAGGCGGATAATTTATGGGTGCGCTTGCGCGTTGGGGACAACGCTTTTATCGCAGAGGTCGAGGATGACGGCGCCGGTTTCGACGTCGACGCGGTACAGACCCGGTACGACGAGCGGGGCAGCCTGGGGATGATCAATATGCACGAGCGGGCCGAATTGGTCAGCGGTAAGTTGAAAATCTCCTCCGCCCCTGGAGAAGGAACGCGAATTACGCTGACAGCGCCGTTGCCGGGCCGGTAAATGTCAGACGTGTTGTTGGATCTCCTGGCGGCTCTTTTTGGGCAAGAAGCCTGGTGGTGGTTGTCCGGTTCATTGTTCACGGCCATTCTATGGTCGAATGTGGGGTGGTTCTTCCGGAAACCCCGCCTGGGCGCGTTCGGTGACACGATTGAGCGCTTTGTCGCGACCCCTTTTGTCTCCTGGTTATTTCAATTCCTTCGTTTGATCTATTACCTCGGTTTACCTTTCGCCGCACTTTTCTGGGGACAGGACGCTGTCGTGGGCCGTATCCTGGGATTGCAGCCGTTGATCGTTCCACTGACCGGGTTCGGCGAGGCGGGAAGCGGCGTCTCGGCCAATTGGCTCGATTGGTTGAGCGACATCGGATGGTTGGCGGCGCTGGGGGGGGCGGGACTGACGGCGCTGGCGCTGGGGGGATGGGCCTATTGGCGAGCGTTGATGGCCCTCGGGCTCGATGATGGGGCGACTATCGCCGGGTTAGATCGCTTGGCGATCGAGCGATTGCTCGAAGCGGCTTATCACGAAGTCCATTGGGCGTTTTATCGCAATGCGCCGGTGGTTTTTCTGCGCTCCTTTGTGGAAGATGGGACCTATTGGGGTGTGTGGGCGGGGTTCGCCCTGGCGGCGCTGGAGGCGATGCTCAACCCCCGCTGGCGGCGAGGGATGACGGACGTTTCCCGTGCGCTGGCGTTGTTAGCGCGCGGCGGATGGGCCGTTGTCAGCGCCGCTTTCTTCTTGACCACGCAGAATTTGTGGTTGGCGATCCTTCTTCATGGGGGGGTGATGTGGGGCTGGGCGGCCTTGATGCGTCGCTGGTTCCCCGCCCCATCGCCCTCCTCTGGGCGACCTACGTGAGCAGCATCGCCAGCCCGATCAACGCCGTCAGCATAATCAGCGCGATGACGCCGATGCGCTTGAGATCCGCGATGACGTATTGATACTCCTCAGTTAGATCAGTCGTCGCTTCTTGAGATTCGACGCTCTCGACCGGTTGAGCAACCTCAGGCCGAATCATCTGTGCTTCAGTCAGGCGAACTTTACGTGATTTCTTTGCCATAATTTCTCCTCAATTCTCAATCCTCAGTTCTCAATCCTCAACTCGGTTTTAATTCTGCGATAACGACGATGCGGTGCGTATCGATGCCATACGGATAACACGAAATCAGCGTCAGCGTCGGTTGAGACGTGGGGTACATCACGCTGACCTCGGTGGGCTTGATGATGCGTTTCTGCGTCACGACGTAGCGGTAGACCTGGCTCCGGGTGTGGACGAATATCTCATCGCCCAGGTCAAGTTCGGATAAGTCGCGGAATATCTCGCCGAAGATGTCGTTGTGGGCGGAGATGACGCAATTTCCCCTCTCCCCAGGATTGGCGCTGCCGATGTGATGCCCCGCCCCTTTCTTGAGCGTCTCCCAATCGTCGCCGGGCAGCACCGGGGCGTCCACCCCGATGACGGGAATCTGGATGCGGGTCGCTTGTTCTGGGCCTGGCGTGGGCATTGGCAGGGGCGTGATGGCATTGACCACGTCCCTCAGATGGGCGGGTATCTCTTCCGGAGCCGGGCCGCCAGGAGAATCGGGCGGCGTGTGACCGCCGGGCAAGATCGCCACGCGGATGACCGGCGTGGCGGTGGGCGCCGGCGAAGTGGGAATCTGGGCCCGTTGGGCGGCGCTCGATTCGACGTTGATTTGGCGCGTTGTGCTCAGGGCGTCCAGGAAGACGAGAACCAATCCCAGCACTAGGACGATCTCGACGACGAGAAGGCTTTTGTTCCATATCCAGCCCCATTGAATGGGGCGAGCGGGCCGCTCCTCCCGTGGATTGTCCGCATCCAGGGGGCGCGAACGGAAGTGTGCGCTGGCGCCGGCATCCTGGAAGCGCCGGTGCTCAGTCGATAGAGGGGGCGGCGGCGGGACGGTTTGCCTGGCGGTCAGCGGGTCGACGTTCGGCTTGATGTCTTCGCCCAGTCGGCGCACTCGTTCCATACGCGCCTCCCGCTTGCGGACGCGCAGGATTTCCTCCAATTCTTCGATGGACAGGTCGTCGACAGACCGGCGGTCTTTCATAAATCCCTCTTCCTACCCAGGCCTACCCAGGCTGCGTTTACCGTCGCCACAGCGAACACTTCCCGCTCAAAGAACCAACGGAAGGGCGGCCAGTTGAATAGGACGTGACGGGTGATGCGGAATAGCCAGTATTCCTCCCGGTTTTGAGGCGGCGTATCCAGCCACACGTGAGCGTGAAAACCGGCCTGTCGGAGCGCCCGCCACAGGCTGATGATGCTCTGTTCGTTGACGTGCACGCTCAAGTTGGCCGGGATGATGGCCCGCGGATCCTTCGGGTAGCGATCGCCCAGCCCCATCAGCGTGCGCACCAAGCGGACGATGGGGTAAGCGTAACGATCATACCACACGTTGGGGGCGGTGTGGACGATAAGTTGTCCATCGGGGCGCAACACCCGCCGGGCTTCGATCAGCGCTTGCTCCAATTCCCAGGGATGCAAGTGTTCGACGATGTCGAACATCAGGATACGATCGAAAAAGTGGTTGGGGAACGGGAGCTGTTTGGCGTTGGCTTGATAGACCTCGCCGAAATCGCGGGCTATTTGCAGGGCCGCTGGCGCATAATCGATCCCATAAGCGCGGGCTTGGATCTGTGTGCAATGGCGTAAAATCTCACCACGCCCACAACCGACGTCGAGCACGCGCAGGCCGGATGAGACTTGCGCCGCCCTGAAGGCCTGGGTCAACCGGCGCGAGAGGTGCATCCCTTCGCTGTCGATAAATTCCGCGTATCCCTCGCAGGCCTTCAGGAAATATGTCTCGTCGTAACTCTCTGGGCTAACCGGTTCAAGTTGGGGGTGTCGGGTTTGTGGCGCTCGCGTCATACCTTCCCTTTGTCAGTTTGCTTAGATATAAAGCATCGGGTCGCTAGGCGGCATTATAATCTACCGGATAAGCGCCGTCAAGCCTCAGCGCAGGCGGCTGCTCGTCCGGCTGATGGTGCGCCGAACGGCTCGCCAGAGGACGGCGATCTCTGGGATGTCGAATAAGATGGATAGGCCGGCGTAGATCATAAGACCAAGTAGCCCGCCGCCGCCGACGAGAAACGCCTCCCCGAACGTGTTGTGGGGCGCGAAAGGCGTTGTGATCTGGATGAATAGGTGGACGAGGCCGCCCATCGCGAGTGAGGCCAGGGTAGCTTTGGCGACCACTTTCCCCACGTCGCGACCGTGTAACCCCCCGATGGCGCGCTGCATAAGCATCAGCATCACGATGGCGTGGGCGGCCCACTTGAGCGAGTTGGCCAGGATGAGCAGGTTGAGCGTCAATGAGGCGAACAGGATGGGGATCGCGTTCAGAATGACGTACAGGATCACGGTTAAGATCCCGACCAGGGCCGGCGTCCACGTGTCCTTGCGAGCGTAGAAGGCGAAGATCAGGGGTTGATCGATGGCGGCGAAAATCAAACCCACCAGGTGACAGCGTAACGCGGCGACCGTCGCCACCGTGTCCGCCGGGCTGAAGTCGCCGTGCTCGAAGACCAGCGCGATGATGGGGTAGGCCAACACCCACAGACCGATAGTCGCCGGGATAATCAGGATCAGCACGAGGCGCAATCCCTGGGCCAGCGTGTTCTTGAAATGGTCGGGTTGCAGGTCGTTCGCCTGGCGCGAAAGGGTGGGGAGGGTGGCGATGGAGACAGCGGTCACGACCAAGCCCAGCGGCAGTTGGATCATCGTGGCCGAGTATTTCATCCACGAGATGGAGGCGGCGCCGGTGTGGGAGGCCAAGCGATAGCTCAGCAGTTCCGCCAGCTTATCGACGATCAGGCCGATGAGGATGGGCAGGTAGAGGCGTCCAATGCGACGGAGGGCCGGATGGCGTAGATCGAACGCCATAGAGAAGGGCGCGTCGCGCAGGCCGGGGAGTTGGAGCGCCGCCTGGAGGATAGAGCCGAGCAGCAGGCCGGCGGCCATACTGTAGACGCCCCAACGGCGGCCCAGGAACAGCGCCGAGACGACGACCGCCGCGTTGAAGATGGCGGGTGTGAAGGCGGGTAAGGTGAAGCGCTTGAGCGCGTACAGCGCGCCGCTCAGGACGCTGGCCAGGCTGAGGAACAGGACGCCCGGCAACATCAGCCGCAGCAGATTGGTCGCCAACGCCTGATCGGCGGGTGAGAGGCCGCCGGCCGAGAGACGGATGATCTGCGGGGTGAGTAATTCTCCGGCGATGATGAATACGGTGACGATCAAACAGATGACGTTCAGGATGATGCTCAGCAAGCGCCACATCTCGGCGCGCTGCGCTGGCGAGGCGTAATCGGATAGGACGGGCACCAGGGCGGAACTGATCATCCCGCCGACGAGCAGGTCGTATACGATGGCGGGGATGCTCATCGCCGTGTCCAGCGCGCTCACGTTGCCGCCCGCTCCGAATAGATTCGCTTTAACCGTCTCTCGGATCAAGCCCAGGATGCGGCTGGCGATATTGCCCAGCGCGATGACGCCGGCGGCTTGAGCGACCTGTTTCCGTGATTCGTGGGGCGTATCTTGGTCAGCGTCCAAAACATTCTCCTTGCGCAACGCTCCTATGGATGTGTGCGGAAATCCGCCTCGGCGGGGCTGTTCCAGGGTGGGGAATGCCAGTAGCCTGCGGTTGAACCCAGCAGGTCGCCGGGCGGGTGTCGTTGGCGCGCTCGCCAGCGGTAGACGGTATCGGGCGTCAGGCCTTCCACCGTCTGGCTCAACACGTCGCCGCTCGTGAACGGGCCGACGCCGGCGATCGCTTCGGTGGACGTGAACGGCACGCCCAACGGCGCGACCTGCCATTCGAGCGCCAGCGGCGCGCCCGCCAGCGCCCGGCGGGCGGTCAATTGCAGGTGGACGCCGTTGGGCGAATCGGAACGGCCCAGCGGCCCGATGACCGTCTCGCCGTCGGTGCGCATTTGCATGGGCCGGGCCGGCGCCCCGCCGCCGTTCCCGAAATAGATGAACACCCCGCCCCGGTCCACGTAACCGTCGTCATACGTCGGCGCGCCGACCGCTAAATCGGCGAAACCATCCCCATCCCAGTCCCCAACGGCCACGCTGAACCCGAAAGCGGATTTGTCCTGATCGCCCGTCGCTGTCCACGGCTGTGCGCCGGACGCGACCCCGTCCGGCCCGCCGGGGTAGACGAAGACGCCGCCCGGCTCGCTTCGGCTCTCGTCATTTGGATGGATGGCGTAGCTGGACGCTCCAATGACGACCTCGCCGAACCCGTCCCCGTCCACGTCACCGGCGGATGCGACGGCGATGGCGAACTTGCTGTTCTCCTGGTCGGTGGGGTGGATGGACCAGGCGGGGCTATTCGCCAGGCCGTCCTGCCCGCCGTGGTAGACGAAGGCCGCTCCCTCGCGCCAGACCTGGTCAGTAGTGTGCTTGTAGGCTCCGGCGACGAGGTCGGCGTAGCCCTCCCCGTTCACGTCCCCGACAGCGATGGAGAGGCCGAGTTCCGCGCGATTGTTGTCCCCGATGATCGTCCAGTCGGGGGTGGGCGAGAGCCCCTCCGCCGATCCGTAGAAGCCGTAGAGCGCGCCCTCGTCCTGCACGTCGCTGTGTAGGTTGGGATCGACGTCGCGCCACGGCGTGCCCACGAAGACGTCGGAGAAACCATCGCCGTTCACGTCCCCAACGGCAGCGGCGCGCCCGAAATTGGCGAAGGCCTGATCGGTGGGATGGGCGATCCAGGCCGGCTCGTCCGCCAATCCATCCGGCCCGCCGTAATAGACGAAGGCTGCCCCCTCGTTGTTCGCCTCGGCGTCGTAACCGTTGGCGGTGATGAGGACGTCGGCGTAGCCATCCCCGTTCACGTCCCCGGCGGCGACGGCGTACCCGAAACGGGCGCTGATCCCGTAGACCGCCGTGCCCTGGTTCGGAGGCGGCGCGATCCAATCCGGCTCGTCGCCCGGGCCGTCGGGGCCGCCATAGTAGACGTGCGCCTGCCCATCGTCGTGCATCTCGTGATCGTAGAGCGGGACGCCGAGGATGACGTCGGCGTAGCCGTCGCCGTTCACGTCCCCCGCGCCGGCGATCGCTTGCCCCAACCGGGCCCACGCCTGTCCTCCCTCTGCGCTCCAGAGAGGCGTCGTCGCGGGGCCGCCCGGCCCCCCGGCGTAGAGGAAGACGGCCCCCTGATCGGTCAAGCCGCCGTCGTAGTGGGGCGCGCCGACGAGCAGATCGGCGTAACCGTCGCCGTTGACGTCGCCGGCGTTGGCGACCGACTGTCCCAGGAGAATTTTCTCCCGGTCGCCCCTGATCTGCCACGCGGGCGCGTTCGCCAGCCCCGCCGGGCCGCCGTGATAGACGAAGGCCCCGCCCTCGCCCACTTGCTCGCGCATGTAACCGGGCGCGCCGACGGCGATGTCGGCGTAGCCGTCGCCGTTCACGTCGCCGGCCGCGGAGACGGCCCCGCCGAAGCGGGCGTTCGCCTGGTTGGTGGGATGCGCGACCCAGACGGGCGCGGGCGAGAGGCCAGTCGGCCCGCCCCGGTAGACGTGGACGGCGCCCTCGTCCGGTTGCTCGTCGGCGTAACCGGGCGCGCCGACGAGCAGGTCGGCGTATCCGTCCCCGTTCGTATCCCCCAGGATGGCGAGCGCCGCCCCGAAATGGGCGCCCGCCTGATCGCCGCTCGCCGTCCAGTCGGCTTCCGCGGTGATGGTCGTGATGTCGTCTGGCCCGCCGTGGTAGACGAGCACGCGCCCGGCCTCGGTCAGCACAGTGGATCCTGCGACGCCGTTCTCGACGTCGTAACCAGGCGCGCCGACGATCAGGTCGTCGTAACCATCGCCGTTGACGTCCCCGGCGCTGAAGGCCGCGCCCAATCGAGCGCCGGTCTGCTGACCGGTGAGGGTCGCGTGGACGGCGGTATAGGGGACGGTCCCGCTGATGTGAGCGGGGTAGAGATAGAGCCGGCCGGTGTCGGTCAGCGCGAGGGTGCCGGCGACCCCGTCGTAACCGGGCGCGCCGACGGCGAAATAGATGCCGTCTCCTTTGCCGTCCTCTTCGCTGCTGTCACTCACGCGCCCGGCCCGCCCGACCGTGGCCCCAAATTGGTCGCCGGGCTGCGCCCCTTCCACCCGCGCGGCCTCTGTCAGGCCATCCGCGCCGCCGTGGTAGATCAAAACGATGCCCATATCGTCCGTATCCTCTCCACCCGGCGCGCCGACGAGCAGATCGTCGTAACCGTCGCCGTTCACGTCCCCCAGGGGGGCGGCATTCGCGCCGGAGAGGGTCCACGCCGGGGCGGCGCTCAAGCCGCTCTCACCGCCGGGGTAGATGAGGATGGTTCCGCCATCATTTGTATCGGAGCAGGCGACGTCGGCGTAGCCATCCCCGTTCACGTCGCCGGCGGCGGCGAGCGCCTGTCCCAGTTGCCCGCCTTCCCGGTCGCCCACGACGTACCAGGCCGGATGGTCGCCAAGCCCCGTCGCCGACCCGTGGTAGACGAAGACGGCGCCGGCGTCGGGCTGCCCGCCGTCGTACCAGGGCGCGCCGACGATCAAGTCGGCGTAGCCGTCGCCATCCACGTCCCCGGCGGTGGAGAGGGCATAGCCCAGGCCAGCGCTCTCTTGTTCGCCCGCGCCGATCCAATCGGCCGGGGGCGGGGGCGCGGAGAGGCGGGCGCGGAGTGTGAACGG
>DAOTUC010000212.1:0-4160 GCA_034437315.1 Anaerolineae bacterium | reverse complement strand
ACCCATAACTCGCCCCTGAACTGCCGGAATCAGGGACATCGCTATAGTTATGGCACGCTCCCTCTATTCCTCACCCGCGCGACGGCCGAGTGGCTGGACGCCGGTTGTGCAAAGGCGGATGAAAGGCATCCGGCGGATGCCCGTCATCCGGCAATCTCTTTTCTCCTGCCGGCCGGGGATTGCCGGCCGGGCATTTTCACCGGCAGCTGGAGCGCCATTATCGGGCGCTTCTATTCGGCGCTTTTCGACCTGGGGACTGTCCTCCTGGTCTACCTGATCGGGCGACGGCTGTACGGCGTCGCGGTCGGGCTGTTGGCCGCGACGTTGATGGCGTTCATCGCCTTCTCCGTCCAACAGGCCCACTTTTTCACCGTCGACAGCATCGCCTGCTTTTTCATCACATTGACCGTCTATTTCTCGGTCCGCGCCGGTCAAAGTGGGCATTGGCTCGATTTCGCGTTAGCCGGTCTGGCGACCGGTCTGGCGACCGCCTGCAAGGTCAGCGCCGTGTTTGCCGCCTTATTGGTCGTTCTCGCCGCTATCTCGTATGCGATAAGACAAAGGCAGATCAAGGACAGCCGCCTGCAATACATTTTACGCCTTGTCCTTTACTTATGCCTGGCGGGCGTACTTTCCTTCATCGCCTTCCGGATTGCCCAGCCTTACGCCTTCGAGGGGCCCGGTTTCTTCGGGGTGCGCCTCAGCCCGGAGTGGTTCGATCGGTTGAAACAGATTCGGGCGGAGCAGAGCGGCGCGGCCGATCTTCCCTCCGGGCGCCAGTGGGCTGATCGCGCCCCGATCCTTTTCCCCTGGATCAACATCGTCGTGTGGGGGATGGGCCTGCCGCTGGGCCTGGCGGCGTGGGCCGGTTGGGCCGTGATCGGGGTGGAACTGTGGCGCCGGCGGGAGGCTGGACTGGCCCACTTGGTCCCGTGGGGGTGGACTACCGTGATGTTCGTCTACCAGGGGATGGGATGGGTCAAGGCGATGCGCTATTTCTTGCCGCTGTACCCGCTGTTTGTGCTGATGGCGGCCTATCTCCTGGCGCGCCTGTGCCGCACGTCCTCCCGTTGGCAGCGTTTCGTGGGAGTTGGTTTCACCGCCCTCGTCGTGACGGGGGCCGCCCTGTGGACCTCTGCGGTGTTTACCATCTACCTGCGCCAGCATACCCGACTCGCCGCCTCCCGCTGGATCTATGCCAACGTGCCGGCCGGGTCGACGCTGGCGACCGAGCATTGGGATTGGGCGCCGCCGCTGCCGCTGGATGGATACGATCCCTATGGCAGCCTGTACAACGGTTTCGAGATGCAACTTTACAATGAGGATACGTGGGAGAAGCAGGCCCAGCTTTTCGATTGGCTCGACCGGGCCGATTACATCATCATCGCTAGCAACCGGCTCTACGCCTCGATCCCGCGCCTGCCTGACCGCTATCCCCTGACAATCGCCTATTACCGGGCGCTCTTCGCCGGGGAATTGGGTTTCGACCTGGCGGCCGATTTCACCTCCCGTCCGGCTATCGGGCCTTTCCAATTCCCCGATCAGGAGAATCCATTTGCACTCGATATAGCGGCCGATGAAAATGGGCGGCCGCCCACCAGTCGGCCGACCACCGGTCGGCGACCGTTCATTTATCAATCGCAACCGGTCGAGATTCGCCTGCCCCCAGCCGAGGAGGCTTTCAGCGTTTATGACCATCCCCGTGTGCTCATCTTCCGCAAGTCCGCCGAATATAGTCGTCAGCGGGTCATTGCGGCCCTGGGCGCTGTAGACGTCTCGCAGGCTCTCCACGGGCAGACCCCCCAGCAGGCGGCCGACGCGCCCGATGGGCTCCAGTTCGACCCACAGACTTGGGCCGAGCAGCGGGCGGGTGGAACCTGGTCGGAGATGTTCAATTACGACGGGCTGCTCAACCGCTATCCGGCGTTGGCGGCGATCGCCTGGTGGGTCGTGGTGACGCTCCTGGGCTGGTTGACCTTCCCGCTGTTGTTCACGGCGTTGCCGGGCCTGCCCGACCGGGGATACGGCGCGGCGCGGATCATGGGTCTGTTGATCGTGGCCTACCTCACCTGGATCGCGTCCAGTTTGCGCCTCATGCCCAACACCCGGGGGACCATCGTGCGTATGACGCTGCTCCTGGCCCTGGTGGGCGGCGGGGTGGGCTGGTTCCGCCGGGACAGCCTGCGCCGTTTCCTGCGTCGCCGCCGGGACGTTCTCCTGTGGGTGGAGGGATTGTTCGCGCTGCTCTACGTGCTCTGGGTGGGCGTGCGTCTCTTGCAGCCTGACCTGTGGCATCCGGTCGTCGGCGGCGAGAAACCGATGGATTTCGCCTATCTCAACGCAGTGATGAAATCGACCTGGTTCCCGCCTTATAACCCCTGGTTCGCCGGTCACTACATCAACTATTACTACTTCGGTTTCGTGATCGTGGGAACATTGATTAAGTTGATGGGTACCGTGCCCGCCATCGCCTACAATTTGGCGATACCGCTCCTGTTCGCGATGACCGGAGTGGGCGCTTTCTCGGCGGCGTATAATCTCTTCGCCGTTCATCAGGCTGGTCGGCTTGCCTGGCGTCGGCGAGGGGCGTTGTTCGCCGGCGGAATGGCGGTACTCTTCACGGTGTTGCTGGGCAATCTGGGCGTCGTCCACCTGTTGCGAGACACGCTGTCCCAATTGGGCGGCGAGCCCTTCCCCAGCCTCATCCCAGGTTTCTCCAAAACGGTGACGGCGCTGCAGGGCTTGTGGCAGGCGATCGCCCATCGCCTCCCATTGCCGTTACGCATCGAATCGTGGTACTGGCATCCGACCCGCATCATCCCGGCCGAGACTGGCAATCCCATCGCCGAATTCCCCGCCTTCACTTTTCTCTACGGCGATCTGCACGCTCACATGATCGCGTTGCCCCTGACGCTCCTGGCGCTGACGTTCGTCGTCTACTGGCTGCGTGCGCGCTGTCCCCGTTGGCAGAGCCTGATCCTCGGCGGGTTGGCGATCGGCGCGCTGTGGCCTACCAATACCTGGGATTATCCGACTTACCTCGCGCTGGGCTTGGTCGGCCTGCTCGTTGGCTTCTGGCGGCGGCGGCGGGACAATCTATCGTTCCAACTGCTGGGATCGATCGGATGCTCGTTATCCGCTTTGTTGCTCGGATTAAGCCTGTTGCTTTACTGGCCCTATCATCACCACTACGCAGCCGGTTACACGTCGGTTGAGCGGTGGACGGGCGGGAACACGCCGGTCAACATCTACCTGTGGATTCACGCTATCCTGCTTTTCCCGATTCTCACGCGCATGGCGATCGAAATCTGGCGGGCGAATGTCGATCGTGCGACTCAACGCCGTGCGACTTGGAACGCGCTTTACCTGGCGGCGACCTTGACGCTGACGCTCATCCTGTACACGTTGGGGGGCGAGATGGCGTTGGTCGCTGCGCCGGTGGGGATGGGGGCGGCTTATCTCCTGTTCATTCCGCAACGCGCGCTGATGCGGCGCGCACCGCATCAGATGTGGCGCTTCATCGTCGGCACAGCGATGGCCTTGAGCCTGGCGGTGGAGATCGTCGTGCTCAAGGGCGACATCGGCCGGCAGAACACGGTGTTCAAATTTTACATGCAGGTGTGGGTCTTGCTTTCAATTGCAGCCGCCGTGAGCGTGGCCTGGGTGCGCGAACAGGCGCGTTGCTGGAAGGTGGAATGGTGGACGTTGTGGCGGGTGTGTATGGCGCTGCTGATCGGCGGCGGCGCGCTCTTCCTGCTCTATGGCGTGCGCGCCCGGGCGGTCGACCGGATGGCGGATGAGACCGGCTTGACGTTGGACGGGATGGCCTTTATGGCGGATAGCGTGGTGTGGGATGGCGACCCCGACGAGGGCGGTCAGGAGATCTCGTTGGCCGGTGACTACGCGGCTATCCGGTGGCTGCAGGACAACGTCGAGGGGTCGCCCGTGATCATAGAGGGATTGGGGCATCGAGAATATCTGTGGGCGAATCGGGTCTCGATTTACACCGGCCTGCCGACCGCAGTCGGCTGGCGCTGGCACCAGGTGCAGCAATATACCGTTTTACCCGGATCGCCCGTCGACCAGCGGCGGAACGACGTGAACACGTTCTACGACACGCCGGACGTAGGGGCGGCTCTGCAAATCCTGGCCCGTTACGA
>DAOTUC010000211.1:0-7939 GCA_034437315.1 Anaerolineae bacterium | reverse complement strand
GTTGAGTGATGGAGGAAGAGGATTCTGGGGGCTGTTTCACGAGCAATTCGAGGCGTATGCTCACGGCATCCTGGACTTCTATCACGCGGCGCAAAACCTGTGGAAGGGCGCCAAAGCCTGGCTGGATGGTCGTACCAGGCGATCTCGCCAGTGGTTTGCTCAGATGCGTCGCAATCTGCGGAGGGGCAAAGCCGACCAGGTGCTGGCGACCATCGAGTCCATCTTGGACCAAGAAGATTTGTCGGATTCGAAGCGCAAGACGTTGAAGAATCTGTACAATTACCTGGACACCCACCGCAACCACATCAAGTACGATCAGTTCAAGGAATGGGGATTGCCTATCGGCAGTGGTATAGTAGAGAGCGCTTGCAAATGGCTGATTCAACAGCGTTTCAAGGGGGTCGGCATGCGCTGGAGCGACGATGGATTCGATCACCTGCTTTACCTCCGGTTGGCTTGGGTCAACGAGCGCTTCGATGACCTTTTCGATTTGACTGTTCCTGCTAGCGCATAGGGACATCCGTCGAGAAGCCTCTCAGCCCTTGTCATAGGGCTATCAAAACCCTTGCCATCAGGAGTTAGGCGCATACTGATAGGCACAAAAGGGCCATAACAACCTGGGAAGAAGGGTCAAAAAAAAGCACCAGTACACAAAATTCTGTGATTTATAGCCTGAACGTGCAATGAATTCTGTGGAGAGGGTGCCTGATAGCATGATCCATTAGCACTCCCCCAAGATTTGTATGCGCCCATGCTCCTCCATCTCTATATCAATCTTTCCTTTCGTCCACAAACTCAACGAATGCCTCCTCATCCATCACCGGGACGTCTCGATCGCGAGCCTCATCCAGTTTCGACCCGGCGCCCGGCCCGGCCACCACGTAGTCAGTCTTGCTACTCACGCTAGAGGTGGCCCGCCCGCCCAGCCGCTCGACGTAGCGCTTCACCTCGTCCCGCGTCCAGCGCTCCAGTTCCCCGGTGAAGACGAAGGTCAGGCCCTCCAAAGGGCACGCGCCCTCCTCGGCGTAGGGATTGGAGAGCGTCACGCCGGCCTCCCGTATCTCCTTGATCATCCGCCGGTTCCGCTCCTCCGAGAAAAAGGCAGCGACGCTGTGGGCCAACTGGGGGCCGATCTCGTCGATCTCCTCCAACGCCGATTCCGAAGCCGCCATCAGGTCATCCAGTGTCTCGTAATGACGGGCCAACACCCCGGCCACGTGCCTCCCCACCAGGGGGATCCCCAGCCCGTAGAGAAAGCGAGGCAGGGTGGACGCCTTGCTGCCCTCAATCTCCTCGATCAAATTCTGGGCCGATTTCTCGGCGAATCGCTCCAGGGACGTGAGGTCGTCCTGGGAGAGCGCGTACAGATCCGAGAGCCGGGTCACCAGATCGGCCTCGATCAGTTGCGCCGCCCGCTTTTCACCGATGCCCTCGATATCCATCGCCTCTCGCGAGGCGTAATGGGTCAGGCTCTCCCGGAGTTGGGCGGGACAATTGGGGTTGGGGCAGTGAGCCTGCTTCTTATCCGCGCTCATCACCACCTCGGTCCCGCAGACGGGGCACTCGCCGGGCATGTGAAACTTTTTCTCCGACCCATCCCGCGCTTCCTGGATCGACTTGAGCACGTGGGGGATCACGTCGCCCGCCCGCTCCACCACGACCTGGTCGCCGATGCGGATGTCCTTCTGCTCGATCTCGCTCTGGTTGTGGAGCGACGCCCGGCTGACCTCGACGCCGCCGATGGGCACCGGGTCCAGCATCGCCACCGGGGTGAGTTGCCCTGTACGGCCGACCTGGACCTGGATGTCCTCGACCGTCGTCGTTTGCCGGCGCGGTTCGAACTTGTAGGCCAGCGCCCACCGGGGGTCCCGCGTCCTGACGCCCAACGTCTCCTGATACGCGAGCCGGTCGACCTTGTAAACGACCCCGTCGATCTCGTAGGGTAGATCCTCCCGCTTCTCCGCCACGTCCTCGTGGTATTGGATCGCCTCCCGGACCCCCTCGCAGCGGCGCGTCAACGCCTGATTGACCCGCAACCCCCACCGGGGCAGCCTTTGCAAGACCTCCCAATGGGTCTCGAAGCCCAGGTCCCCGGCGTCCGGGACGGCGTAGAAGAAAACGTGCAGCGGCCGCCGGGCCGTGACGTTGGGGTCGAGCTGGCGGACGGAACCGGCCGCCGCGTTGCGCGGGTTGGCGAACCGGCGCTGGCCCTCCTCGGCCCGTCGCCGGTTGAAGTCCTCGAACTCGTCTCGCCGCATGTAGATCTCGCCCCGCACCACCAGCCGGTCGGGAATCGAGACGTCCGCCTGGGCCAATAGCCTCAGCGGCACCTCCTTGATGGTCCGCACGTTGGCCGTGATCTCCTCGCCGGTCTCGCCGTCGCCCCGGGTCGAGGCCACGGCCAGTTCCCCATCCGCGTAAACCAGTTCCACCGCCAGGCCGTCGTACTTGGGCTCGGCCACGTAGACGACCGTTTCCCGATCCAGTTCGTCGCGGCATGTCTCGTCGAAATTTCGCACCGCGTCGGCGTCGTAGACCGCCTTGAGGCTCAACATGGGCAGAGGGTGATCGACCAGGCCCAGTTCGTCCCGGGGCTCGCCTCCCACCTGCTGGGTCGGAGAATCGGCGCGCTGCAATTCCGGGAACTTCTCCTCCAGATCCCGCAGATCCTGCATCAACGCGTCGTATTCGGCGTCGGAGATGACCGGGTCGTCCAGGACGTAGTAGCGATAGTTGTGATAGCGGATCGCTTCTCGCAGTTCCTCGACCGCCTCGCGGGCCGTTGCCTGGTCGTCGATTTTCCCCGGCGCGACGTCCGGCTGGTGCTCGTTTTCCGGCATTT
Source organism: Anaerolineae bacterium (assembly GCA_034437315.1). Lineage (GTDB taxonomy): Bacteria > Chloroflexota > Anaerolineae > B4-G1 > B4-G1 > DSAR01. The sequence continues at coordinate 5,097 of DAOTUC010000211.1, read as the reverse complement.
CAACCACCACTTCCGTCACCGTTCCAGCAATTCCCTCAAATTCTCCCACGAGCGGGTGTTCAACACGTTCCCCGGTTCCAACCACCCCCGCCGGGCCTGCCCCACGCCGAAACGCATGTAGGCCAACTCGCTCACCCGGTGGGCGTCGGTCGAGATAGCTAGCTTCAATCCCATCTCCCGGGCCATCTTGCAGTAGACGTCGTCCAAGTCCAGGCGCTTGGGAGAGGCATTCACCTCCAGGAAACAGCCCCGCTCCAGGGCGGCCTCCATCAGCCGCTCCACGTCGACCTCGTAGGGGTCCCGCTCCCCGATCTTGCGCCCGGTGGGATGGGCCAGGATGTTGAAGTGCGCGTTGTCCATGGCCCGGATGATGCGTTCCGTCTGCTTCTCCCGGGAGAGGTCGAAATTGACGTGCACCGACCCGATGACCAGGTCCAGCTTCTCCAGGGCCTCGTCGGGCAGGTCCAGCGACCCGTCCTTCAGAATGTCGACCTCAATCCCCTTCAGGATGCGAATCCCATCCAGTTCATCGTTCAGGCGATCGATCTCGTCGACGCGCCGGGCCAGCGCCTCGGCGTCCAAGCCCTGGGTCACGGCGATGTGGGTGGAGTGATCGGTGATGGCGATGTAAGCGTAACCTCGCCGCTTTGCTGCCCGCGCCATTTCCTCCAACGTGTTATGGCCGTCGCTGGCGTTGGTGTGCATCTGCAAATCACCCTGGATGTCCTCCAGCGCCACCAGTTGGGGCAGGTTCCCCTCCCGGGCCGCCTCGATCTCGCCCCGGTCCTTCCGCAGTTCAGGCGCGATGTAGGGCCGGTCGAAGAAACCGTAGATCTCCGCCTCCGTCTCCCCGGCGACGCGCGCCTCGTCCCGGAACACGCCGTATTCGTTGATCTTCAGGTCCTGGTCCAGGGCCATGTTCCGCAGGGTGATGTTGTGCGCTTTGGAACCGGTGAAATAGAGCAGGGCCGCCCCATAACTCTCATCGGCTACTACCCGCAGATCCACCTGGAGCCCCGTGCGAAGCATCACCGTGGAGCGGGTCTCACCTTGAGAGACGACCTCCGCCACATCTTCGTAAACCACGAAGCGATCGATGATGCGCCCACTACCTCTCCCGATGATGGCTAAAATATCCAGGTCGCCCACCGTCTCTTTTCGACGGCGATAGCTGCCGGCGACGATTACCCGTTGGATCCCCTCGATCTCCCGCAGGTATCCAACCAGCGGCTCCGCCAACTCCTCTGCCACGTCCAGCCGGGTGCGCGTCTCCTCCGCCTCGGCCTGCGCCAGATCGGCGACGATTTTCTGCTCTATGGTCTCGCCGAAGCCTTCCAGGTCCCGAATCCATCCTTGTTTTGCTGCTGCCTTCAAACCCTCCAGCGAGGTAACGCCCAAATTCTCATAGATCGCCCGGACCCGCTTGGGGCCCAGCCCGGAGATATTCAGCATGTCGGCCAACGCCGGCGGCGTCCGCTGCTCGATCTCCTCCAATTGTTTCAGGCCCCCGGTTTCGACGATCTCTGTGATCTTTCCCGCCATGCTGTCACCGATGCCCTCCAACTCGGTCAGGTCTTCATCATCCGCCACCATGTCGGTCACGCTGCGTGAGAGGGTCGAGATCGTGCGGGCGGCGTCGCGATAGGCCCGCACCCGGTACTCGTTGCCCCCCCCAATTTCCAGGAGGTCGGCGATCTGATTGAAGATCCGCGCGACGTCCGAATTGTAGACCGGCATCCGCTAATCCTCCGTTCCCCCCACGCCCTTCTCCACCGAGGTCACGCCCGACGTGGGCACGTCGCCGTAGAGGTGTAGGTTCCCTCTTCCCTCACGATCTCCTTGTCCTGTGACGTGTCGGTCGTGTCGGGGACACCGCCGCCCACCGGCGATTTTTCTGGCATCGGGGCGAACGTGCGCGCCTGATCCCCTGCCTCAACCCGGTGAAATGCCTCCATAAATCCATTGAGCCGCTTGGCCAACCCCGGATCGGCCTCGGTCAGCGCCTCCAGCGCGCCGAGCAAGTCAGCGCTCACCGCCCGGGGATCTGCCTCGAATCGCTCCCACAAGGCGCCGTAGGCCGATTCTTCCGTCAGGCGTGTCGCCAGCAGATCCTTCATGTCCGCTACCGCCAGCACCGCCTCGGGGCCATAGGTTTGTTCCAGGCGCGCGCCGTCGTCCTCAATATAGTCTCGCATCACACGAACCACTTCATTGACCGCCATTTGACCTCCCTTCCTCTTCATCACCATCGTCACCGTGTATCATCTCAACAAATCGGGGGGCGGGGTATGTGGAGGTGGCTTTGCCACCTCCACATACCCCATCTCCCCTACTTATTGAGAAGATACGTCACCAGATTCCTGTACGCCGAGCAATTCGAGCACCTCGTCGCCGGGAATCTCCTCCCGCTCTAATAGCGCGTTGGCGATGCGATCCAGCGCCTGCCGGTGGTCCTCCAATGCCCCCTGGGCCCGTCCATATGCTTGTTCCAGGATAGCGCGGATCTCCTCATCGACCTCGCGGGCCGTCGTCTCGCTGTAATCCCGCCGCTGGGCGATCTCCTCGCCCAGGAAGACCTGTTCGCGCCGCCCACCCAGGGCGACGTGGCGGAAGCGCTCGCCCATCCCCCAATCCAACACCATCTTGCGGGCCAGTTTGGTCGCTTGCTTGAGGTCACTCTCGGCGCCGCTGGTCGCCGTATCCAGCACTATGGCCTCGGCCGCCCGGCCGCCCATCATCACCGCCAGCCGGTCCAGCATGTATTCCCGGGCGTAGACGTACTTGTCCCGTTCCGGCAGTTGCTGGGTGACGCCCATCGCCCGTCCCCGCGGCACGATGGTGACCTTGTGAATCGGGTCCGCCTGGGGCAGCACGGCCGCAACCACGGCGTGCCCCCCCTCGTGATAGGCCAGCAACCGGCACTCATCCTCGGTTAACGCCAGGTTCTGCCGCTCCAGCCCCATCAGCACTTTATCCCGCGCATCGTCAACGTCTTGCTGCTTGATAGCGTCAGCGCCCCGGCGGGCCGCCAGCAGGGCCGCCTCGTTGAGCAGGTTCTCCAGGTCAGCGCCGCTAAAGCCCGGCGTCCCCCGGGCGACGCGCTCCAGTTCCACGTCGCCGGCCAGGGGCTTGTTGCGGGCGTGAATCTCGAGGATCTCCACCCGGTCCTGCATTGTCGGGAGATCGACGGTGACCCGCCGGTCGAAACGCCCCGGCCGGAGCAAGGCCGAGTCCAGGATGTCGGGACGATTGGTCGCCGCCATCACGATGACGTCTTCGTTGGGCTCGAAACCATCCAATTCCGACAACAGCTGGTTCAAGGTCTGTTCGCGCTCGTCGTGGCCGCCCCCCAGCCCCGCCCCTCGACGCCGCCCGATGGAGTCCAACTCGTCGATAAAGATGATACTGGGGGACGCCTTCTTGGCCTCGTCGAACAGATCCCGGACCCGGGAAGCCCCCACGCCGACGAACATCTCCATGAAGTCGGAACCGGTGATACTGAAGAAGGGCACGTCGGCCTCTCCGGCCACCGCCCGGGCCATCAGCGTCTTGCCCGTCCCCGGCGACCCCACCAGGAGCACACCCTTGGGCATCTCGCCGCCCAAGCGTTGGAACCGCTCGGGGGTCTTCAGGAACTCGATCACCTCCTGGAGTTCCGCCTTGGGGCCCTGGGCCCCGGCCACGTCCTCAAACGTGGTCCGCTCCTCCCTCTTTTCGTACAGCTTGGCCCGGCTCCGCCCGATCGAGAAGATGTTCTGCCCCCGCGATTGCATTTGGTTGATGAAGAGATAACTCATGCCGATGATCAGCAATAACGGCAGGGCGTTCAGGATGACGGTCCACCACGAGAAATCGGACGCCGGCTCCGTCTTCACCTCGACGCCCTGTCTCTCCAGCAGGGCCAGCAACCCTTCGTCGCCAAAGGACGGCAGGTACGTGACGAACTCGGTGTATTCCACCGGCTCGCCCTCCTCCAGCGCCTTCTGGGCTGCTTCGCTCAACTGCCCGGAGATCTCCTCCCCCACGACAGTCACGCGCTCGACGTTGCCATCCTGGACTTGTTCCCGAAAGGTGCTGTAGTCGATCTCCACGCGGCCGGCGTCGGCCCGCCACAGGTTCCACGCGCTGGGCGCGATGGCGATCAGCAGAACGAAAAGCCAGATCAACATGCCCCACCCGCTGCAACCGGGCAGGTTCACCCGTCGCATCCCTCGTGGATCTTCCTGTGGTTTCTCCCCTTGATTTTGACGCTCCGATTCTCGCTTCACTCAGATCCCTTCTGTTTCACAAGTTCACCCCGAACTGGGCCAACGTCTGACCGACGGCCCACGGGATCAAGCTCATCCCGATGATGACGTCTTAGCCATTTGCGCCCGGAGTTCGGTGACGAAACCGATCGCTGCGTTGATCAGAATCATCACTGCAACGACCGATCCCCCCACCAACTCGCCGAACGCGAAAGATAGGGTGGCCGCCACGGCGAGCAACAGGACGATCAAGCTCTTGAACTGATCGACGAAAATCTGCCAGGCGCTCTTGCGCTCGATGCTGCGCAGGCGATTGGCGCCCACGGCTTCTCGGCGTTCCTCGATCGCCGCCTCGTCTAGCCCCCGCTCCCGCGAGACGTCCAAAGCTTCCAGTATCTCCTCACGGGAGCGAGTCCACGGTTGTTCAATTTTCAAGTCCTCACGAGATTGGCTCATGCCCCCAACTTCAGCCTTCAAACGTAAGCCACGATGACGGCGATGAACATGACGAAAATCAGCGCCCAGAAGAAAACACTGAGCGCCATCGCCGCTGCCTCTTCCGCCCGCGCCTCCGCCACAGCCTCGCCATACGTGCGGGGTCGCGCCGGTGGAATCGCCGCCAGCAAGAGCGCAAAGATCAACCCCATGAACAGGAACGGCAGCCAGGCGACCTCAAACAACGTCGGGCCGAAGGGTGTGATCCACACGCCGCCCACCCACGCGGCGAGGAAGACGAGTAATAGAAAGACCCACCAGATGTCCCATGGCCCCCGGGTATCGAAAATCGCCGCAAAAAGCGTCGTCAACAATAAGCCGATGACCATGGCAAATAAGAAATCCACGAAGAACA
>DAOTUC010000210.1:0-6273 GCA_034437315.1 Anaerolineae bacterium | reverse complement strand
ACATGGTGGTCAGGGCGTAGCGGACTTTTTCCTTGTTCAACACGTCGCTGGGCTGGGGATCGGTCAGGCCCAGGGCGGCCATGCGCTCCGGGTAATTCTGGTAGCTGGGGTCGTGTTCGCTGGATTCGTGATCCGCGCCGAAGGGGTTGACGGCGTACACCAGGGCCAGGCTGCGTTTGACCTGGGGCATGTGGGCCGGATATTCCATTTTTTTGACTGCCACAACCAGGTCTTCCGCGGCGGGGCCGATGTGCTCCGCCGCCCGGGCCGAGCCTTCCGCCAGGAGGGCGCCGAATCCCTCCCGGTGGGCGATTTTTTCGACCAGGGTCACCATGGCTTCTGCGTTCCCGAAGTGCAGGTCGATCCCATCGGTATCCTCTTTGGTGAGCAGACCCTGCTCGAAGCAGTCCATGGCCCAGGCGATGGTCGCCCCGCAGGAGATGGTGTCCATCCCGTACATGTTGCACAACTGGTTGGCCCGGGCGACCGCCTCCAGGTCGGAGACGCCGCAATAGGAGCCCATCGTCGAGAGCGTCTCGTACTCCGGCCCCCCGTAGCGGGCGTCGACCGAGAACGCGCCCTCGTTCACCTCGACCACCGGCTTGCAGCGAATCGCGCACCCGTAGCACGTGTCCCGCTCCTTGCGAATCGTCTCGGCCATGCGCTTTCCGCCCAGATTTTCGGCCCCCTCGAAGGTGCCGCTGGACCAGTTGCGCGTCGGTAGGCCGCCCACCCGGTCCTGGGCCGTGACGATGCCGGCCGTCCCAAAGAGGCTCAAGCCCGCCACGTCCGACTTGTCGACGTGTTCCGCCCCCCACTTGGCCAGCGCCTTCAGTCCCTCAGGATCGGCGATCTCCGGGCGCTCGTGGCCGCGCACGGCGACCGCCCGCAGGTTCTTGGACGCCATCACCGCGCCCATCCCGCCGCGCCCGTTGGCCCGGTTGGCGTTGTTGATCAATGCCCCAAAGCGCACGCCGACGGCCCCATCCCCGTTCTCCGTTCGCTCGGCCGCCGGCCCGCACTGGATGATCTGGGCCCGCGACTCGCCCACTTCCTCCCGGATGATGTCCTCGACGTCTGCGGTGAAACGGCCCCACAGATGCCGAGCGTCGCGCAATTCCGCCTCGCCGTCGTGAATCCATAGGTACAGCGGGCGCGAGGCCTGACCGCGGATCACGACGCCGTCGAAACCGGCGAATTTCAACTCGGCCGGCCAAAATCCGCCCGCCGTCGACTCATCCGCCAGGCCGCTGATGGGCGACTTGGCGGTCACCGACACCCGCGATTGCCCGGAGATCGGCGCGCCGGTCACCGGGCCAACCATGAGGCTCAGCGTGTTTTCCGGCCCCAGGGGATCAGCGCCGACCGGCGCGTGCTTGAGGAGATAATACGCGCCCATCGCGCTCCCGCCCATGTACTTGCGATAAAATCCCTCGTCGGGCGTCTCCACCGCCAACGTCTCATCGGTCAAATCGACGTGCAATATCCTGCCGGTATATCCGTAAGCCATCCCATCCTCCTCAGCCGGTCTACCAATCTAGCGGTCTACCAGCCCTACCTCGACGTCGAAGGCACCGTCGGCGACCTGGACGTCGAGCATCTGTCCCGATTTTACCTGTTCTACTGAATGAATGATCTCGCCGTTCTCCCGGCGGCGCACGATGGCGTAGCCCCGTTCCAACGTCTGGAGGGGGCTGACGCCCGCCAGTTGGCGCTCCAATCCGCGCACTTGTTCCCGATGCAGGGCCAGGCGATGGCGCACCGCCGACGTCGCTCGGCCGAGTAGATCGTCCACTCGCTGGCGGGCCTGGACGATCTGCGCGCCGGGCGAAACCCGCTTCAACGCCCGCTCACGCTCCGCCAAACGCCGACGGCGGGCCTCAAGATCCCCGGTCACTGCCGCGACCAACGTCTCGCTCAACCCCGCCGCCTGCGCCCGCAACACCGCCCGATCGGGCGTCGCCAGCTCGGCGGCCGCCGAGGGAGTCGGCGCTCGCCGGTCGGCGGCGAAATCGGCCAGGCTGAAGTCGGTCTCGTGCCCCACCCCGCAGATGACGGGCGCGCGCGAGGCGGCGATGGCGCGGGCCACGGCCTCGTCGTTGAAGGGCCACAGATCCTCCAGGCTGCCCCCGCCCCGGGCCACGATGATGACGTCGACGCCGTCGGCGCCCTCGCGGGCGTTGAGCGCTTCCAGCGCGGCCACGATCTGCGGCGGGGCGGCGTCCCCCTGCACCTGGGTCGGCGAGAGCAACACCTCCGCCAGGGGATAGCGCCGCTTCAGCACGTTGACGATGTCGCGCAGCGCCGCGGCCGCCGGCGACGTGACCACGCCGATGCGGCGCGGGAAAGGCGGCAGCGGTCGCTTGCGCTCTGGGGCGAACAATCCCTCCGCCTCCAACCGCGCCTTGAGCAACTCGAACTGCCGGTAGAGATCGCCCACGCCGGCCGGCCGGATCTGGTCCACGTAGAGCTGGTACAGGCCGCGCGGTTCGTAGACGCCCACCGATCCGTGGGCCAGCACCAGATCGCCATCCCTGGGCAGCGGTCGCTGTCGCTGGGCGACGGTGCGCCACATCACGCCCCGGATCTGCGCGTCGGCGTCCTTGAGCGTGAAATAGCAGTGTCCAGAGGAGGCGCGGGTGAAGTTGGAGACCTCCCCCTCAACCCACAAGCTGACCAGCTGGGGGTCGTCCTCGAACAGGCGGCGAATGTGCCCCGTCAATTGGCTGACGGTGTACGGTTCCGAGAATGACGACGTCGAGGCGGCGGAAGAATTGAAGAGAGAAAGTTGTTCGATCATATCAAGGTGTATGATAGCTTATGGCGATAAAGGTGTCAAGCCGGGCAAGTTTGCAAGTGACAAGTGTGCAAGTGGCAAGTTTGCAAGTGTGCAGGTTAGATAAATTGCGATTTAGTCCAAGAGCGGGTATAATCCCCCTCACGTTTTACGCCTTACGTTTTACATCATCAGGAGTCGTTATGGAGAAAATTCGAGCGGCTATGTTAATCGTCAGCGACAAGGGTTTCGCTGGCGAGCGAGAGGACGCCAGCGGGCCGATCCTCGTCAAACGCCTGCAGCAGATGGGCGCCGAAGTCGTCGAGCAGGCCATCGTGCCCGACGAACGGGCCGACATCAAGCGCGCGCTGATCGGATGGGCCGACGAGGCGCAGGTCGACCTGGTCATCACCTCCGGCGGCACCGGCCCCGCCCCGCGCGACGTCACGCCCGAAGCGACCCTGTCCGTCGTCGAGCGGGAGATGCCCGGTATCGCCGAGGCCCTGCGTTTCGAGGGTTACCGCAAGACGCCGTTGGCCGTCATCTCGCGAGGCGTCGCCGGCATTCGCGGGCAGACGCTGATCGTCAACCTGCCCGGCAGCCCCAGGGCGGTACGCGAGGGAATGGAGACGCTGACGCCCATCCTGCCCCACGCCATCCGGATGCTGCGCGGGGTCGATACGTCCCACGATCACAGCCACGAACACGACCACGAGAGGAAAGGATTACGCCATGCCTGACACACATCCTGAACGCCCGGTATTGAGCGTCGAAGAGGCCCTGGAACGCATCCTGGCGACCGTCTCGCTCCTCGAGCCGGAGCGGGTGGGACTGCTGGAGGCAGAAGGGCGCGTCCTGCTGGAGAAAATCGTCGCCGACCGGGACATCCCGCCGCTGACCAACGCCGCGATGGACGGTTACGCCGTGCGCGGGGGGGACGTGAAAGACGTAAAGGATGGCTCAACCGAGTTGCGGGTCGTGGGCGAGGCGGCCGCCGGTCACGTCTCGGACGTGACGGTGGGACCGGGCCAGGCGGTGCGCATTATGACCGGCGCGCCGGTTCCCAAGGGGACCGACACCGTCGTGCGTTTCGAGGACACGCGGGCAACCGGGCTTCAAGTCGAGATCCTGGAGGCGTACACGCCGGGCAAGAACGTCCGGCAAGCCGGCGAGGACGTGCGCGCCGGGGAGGTCGTCCTGCAACCGGGCCGCGTGCTGCGTCCCCAGGCCATCGGGATGTTGGCCGCCGTCGGCCGCACGTCGGTGGAGGTGGGGCGCAAGCCGCGAGTGGCGATATTGGCCACCGGCGACGAGATCGTCCCGCCCGGTGAGGATCTAGGCCCCGGCCAGATCCGCGACGCCAACTCCTACGCCGTCGCCGCGCAGGTGCAGACCTACAGCGGCGTCCCGCTGGTATTGGACATCGCCCACGACCACGAGAGCCTGGTCCGCGAGGGCGTCCGGGAGGCGCTGGCCCAACGGGCCGACTTAATCATCACCTCCGGCGGGGTCTCGGTGGGCGATTTCGACCTGGTCAAGCAGGTGTTGGCCGCCGAGGGAGAGATGCACTTCTGGTCGCTCAATATGAAACCGGGCCGCCCGCTGGCCTTCGGCGTGGTGGACGGCGTCCCGTTGATCGGCTTGCCCGGCAACCCGGTGGCGGCGATGATCAGCACGGAGCTGTTCGCCCGGCCGGCCATCCTGAAGATGCAGGGCGCGCAGACGGCGTCGGCCTGGATGCTCCCGACGGTGCGCGCGCGCCTGACCGAGCCCATCGCCCGGAAAGACGGTCGCCGCCACTACCTGCGGGTGACCTTGCAGAGGATCGAGGCCGGTTACGAGGCCGCCCTGACCGGCGACCAGGGTTCCGGCATCCTCAAGTCGATGGTCGCCGCCGACGGGTTAGCGGTCATCCCGGAGGACGCCGATCACCTGCCCAAGCAATCCGAGATCGACGTGCTGCTGCTCCCGCGGTCAGGATAGCGTCTCGCGACGCCCAGTAGAAAGGAAAATCATCACCGTGCCCTTTCAATTCCACAGACTCGATATCCCCGACGTGATTCTGATCGAACCCAGGACTTTTGCCGACGAGCGCGGCTATTTCAAGGAGACGTACAAGCGGTCCGATTTCGCCGCTCACGGCATCCCGGAGGCCTTCGTCCAGAGCAACTATTCCCACTCGATTCGCGGCGCGCTGCGCGGCCTGCACTACCAGACGCATCCCAGCGCCCAGGGCAAGCTCGTGACCGCCCTGCGGGGCGAGGTGTTCGACGTGGCGGTCGATCTGCGCCGCGGCTCGCCGACCTACGGCCAATGGGTGAGCGAGACGCTTTCGGGGGAAAACCACCGCTTGCTCTACATCCCCGTCGGTTTCGCCCACGGCTTCTGCGTGCTGAGCGAGGAGGCCGACTTTCTCTACCAGGTCACGGCCGAATACGCGCCGGCGTGCGACCGCGGCATCCTGTGGAACGACCCGACGTTGGCCATCGACTGGCCCATCGCGACGCCCCAGCTCTCGGAGAAAGACGCCCGTCTGCCCCCGCTCAACCAGGCCGATTTCGATTTCAGTTATTGATTGGTGGGTTGGTAAATCGGTAAGCTGGTAAACCAAGCCATTGAGGAGAAAATTATAAATATGAAAACACTCTTATTTGGTGCACTCATCATCCTATTCCCCTTAGTCTTGATTTCCCCGCTCATACTCATTTCGTTATTGATCGTCGCTTGGGGGCTTGCGGGCGTGACAACGTTGACCTTTACCCAGGCCCTGTTCATCACATTTATGTGCAACGTCGTGTTGGTGTACTTATTGCAAACCCTCTTCCTTCTTAACGGATTTTGGCTGTGGATATTTTCATGGATCATTTCTGTCGTCATCATCTCGGCCGGCGCCCTGGAAAGCCTCGTTCTCCAAAGGTTCACCGATCTGACCCAATTCCACTCGATGCTCGCCATTGTCGGCACTCACCTGATCTTTTCCTACTTGGCCGCTACTGCTTATTCGAGTTTTTGGTTCGAGATTGAGGAAGAGATAAAAGAGATAAAAACAGATCGCAAGCGAAAGCGATAAAATTATGAACGTGAATCGCATTCTCGCCATCGACGTCGGCGCCGGCGACCAGGACGCCTTGCTCTGGGAGGCCGGGCAACCGATGGAAAACAACGTCAAATGACAGACGACGTAAAGGCGACGTAAAGACGACGTAAAAGACAGGAGCGTGCATTGACGGAACGAACCGGAACCAGTCTAGCGACCCGCGCGATGATTGGCGGGGGGTTGTTGCTGTTTCTCGTGGGAGGGGTATTGACCTACCCCTACATCAACTCCCGCCTGGCGCCGATCCCGTCCCCCTATACACCCACCCTGCTATCGCAAACAGCCACGATCACGCCCACCACCACTTCCACATCCATTGCATCGAATTCTCCATCACCGACCGCCCACCCCGCCTCGACGCCGAGCCCCTCACCCCCTCTCCCAGTCTCCCCCTCCCCCC
>DAOTUC010000209.1:0-9046 GCA_034437315.1 Anaerolineae bacterium | reverse complement strand
TGGCTAGATCCACGAGTACAGTACGGAACATAAACACACACAGGAAAATCGTCAATGGAGCAAACAAACTCATTAACCCGGCCGCAACGCCAGATCCTGGGTGACGAAACGCACGGCAAAAGCCGCTTGAGCGCGGCCTTTACCTTCCTATCCCACTACGTCCAGCAAGCGCCGGCCGGTTTTTTAGGCCTGTTAATACTGACCATTCTCATTGTCTCCGCTATCCTGGCGCCCGTTATCGCGCCGCACGATCCGTTATCCATCAACCTGGAGCGGGCGCTCATGCCGCCCTGCCGTGAACATCTGCTGGGGACCGACAACCTGGGCCGGGACGTGCTGAGCCGATTGCTGGTCGGAGCGCGCGTCTCGCTGGGCGCGGCCGGCTTCACCGTGGCGGTAATCACGACAATTGGCGTCATCCTTGGCGCCGTCGCCGGGTACTACGGCGGATGGATCGACGAGATCATCATGCGCCTGGTCGATACGGTTTTGGCCTTTCCGTCCATCATTTTGGCTCTCGTCGTGGTTGGCTTGCTCGGGCCGGGATTGCGCAACCTCATCCTGGGGTTGACGCTGGTACGATGGGCTGGCTGTGCGCGGTTGGTGCGGAGCCTCACCCTATCAGTGCGGGAGCGAGAATTCATCTTGGCCGCCCGATCTCTGGGAGCGCAAAACTGGCGTATTGTAATCCGGCATCTATTGCCCAATATCATCGGGCCGATCGCTGTCATGTCGACCCTCGACCTGGGGAATGTGCTTCTTGGCATGTCCGGATTAAGTTTCATCGGGCTGGGGGTCCAATTGCCTCACCCGGAGTGGGGCGCAATGGTCAACTATGCCCAAATTTACCTACAGACCGCTCCCTGGCTCGCTATTAGCCCCGGCCTGGCCATCGTTATCACAGTGCTATCCGCCAATCTGCTTGGGGACACGTTGCGGGATTTGTTCGACCCGCATTGTCGACGTCTCGTATTGTCTCAATAAGTTGGGGGGTCTTCAGAATTTCGCATGGCCCATCATAGACCCTAAAGGTTTTTGCGCTGGTTTTGATGGAAAAAGGTCATTGTTTAAGGCAAAAACGTTGTTTGCGCGGCCTTGAGCAAAACCTTTAGGGTCTCGCCATACGAAATCCCAGAGAACCGAATTCGGAAGTCTCAAAACGTGTATTGCGCAGCAGATTTTGACGCTACAATCAATCAACTTTGCCTCTGAGATTTCTGGACCGGCAGCCAGATCGTGAAAGTCGTCCCCAGGCCGACCTGACTCTCGACCTGGATGCGCCCCCTGTGATTCTGGATGATGCCATAGCTGATAGAAAGTCCCAAGCCCGAGCCGTACTCCTTGGTGGTGTAAAAGGGCTCGAACAGGCGCGGCAAATTTTCCGCCGCAATCCCCACCCCGGTGTCGCTGAAACGGATGCAGACGGTCGTTTCCGGCGCTTCATTGTTCAGCGATTTTTCTTCCACGCTCGTCTCAATGTTTAATACGCCGCCTTCGGGCATCGCGTCGATGGCGTTGATGACCATGTTGAGGAAAACCTGCCTGATCTGATCGGCGTTGGCCCGGATGGCGGGAATCTCCTCTATCCATTCCCGTTCCACCTGGATGTCGCTGTGTTGCAATTGCTTATTGGCCAGTTCTATGACGCTTTCTAGTATGTTGTGGACGTCGATGGATTGCGCTCCCTCTCTGGATGGGCGGTAGAAATCGCGGGTCCGGCTGACGATGGCTGAGATACGCTCCACTTCACCATCCGCAATCTGCATATACCGCATCAGCTTATCGGGCCTCCGCTCGCTTTCCAGCTCCTCCTCGGCCAGGGTCAGGCATCCCTGCACCGCTTGCAGGGGATTGTTGATTTCGTGGGCGATGGAGGCGACGAGGCGACCCAGCGCGCTGATCTTCTCGGCGTGGATCAATTGGGATTGGGTTTCCTCCTTCTGGCGCAGGAGTTCCTTGAGTTCGTCGTAGAGCAGGGCGTTTTCCAGCGCCACCGACAGCGTCGCCGCCAGGGTCTGCAACGTGCGCAGTTCATCGCGGGTGTATGCGCCCGGCTCGTCGCTGGAAATGCCGATCACGCCGATGGCCCGCTCGCGAGTCAAGAGCGGCGCGACGATCATCGCCCGCGGTTCGATGTTCAGTCGCCGATCGAGCCGTTCTGTGTTGCGGGGATCGGTCTGGGCGTCTTCGATCAGGAGGGCCTGTCGCCGATTCAAGGCCCACCCCAGGATACCCTCGCCCGGTTGGAGGTATAGGTCATGTGTGTCGACCGGTTGTCCGTCGACCAGCGCGCTGACGAAACGCAAGGTCTTCTCCTCTGGCATCGCCTGGGCCAGTGTCGCGCCTTGGGCGTGGAACAGGCGCTGAACCTGGGAGAGCGCCGCTTGAACGACGGCATTGAAGTCCAGGGTAGACGTCAGCGCCAGTCCAATCTCGTTTAACAGGGCCAGCTCTTCGGCGCGGGTTCGCGTGGCGTTGAAGAGCCGGGCGTTCTCCAGCGCCACTGCGGCGATGGATGAGATCGCTTTGAGCAGATTGAGGTCCTCTTCGGTGAATGGCCCTTGGCGCTTGTTGACGATCTCAATGACGCCGGTGACCTCATCGTGGTAGATCAGGGGGACGCAGAGCAAGGATTGGGTCTCGAAACCGGTGGCGCTATCGACGTCGTTATACCAGCGCGGGTCTTGATGCACGTCTTGCACCAGAAGCGGTTGTTTGTGTTGCAGCACCCAACCGGCGATTCCCCGGTCTGGATCGAGTCCTTGCCTGTTCACACCGTTGGCTTGCAGCGCTTCGGAAAACTCCTCCGTTGTAATGGCGAAGAAGAGGCGGCCTGTTTCGGGAGATTTGAGCAGGATGGAACCATCCTCGGCGCCCAACGCCTGGCGAGTGGCGTCCAATATCTTGTGCAACACGACCTGGGGGTCCAGGGATGAGACGGCGGCGGCGCTGACGGCGTTGAGGGTCTGGAGTTGATCAACCTGGCGGGCGGCCTGGTACAGTTGGGCGTTGTGGAGCGCCATACCGATCTGTTGCCCGATGGTGATCAGCAGGTCCCGATCTCCCTCGGGGCGGACGTTGCGATCCGCCCAGGCGATGCTCAATACACCTAACGTTCTACCGGCCGCATTTAGGGGCACACAGGCGATTTCCTCGTATCCTTTAGGCTGTAGTTCGGGCGGGAGGAATTCGCAGCGGTCGACGAATTCCAGTTTTGATGCGCTTTGATCTTTTGGGGGGGGCGTCGTCTTTAGCGGACATTCCGGCGTGCATTGCGCGATGGTCTCAATGCGTATCACCTCTTCTTCCGATAGTCGCCAGTGAGCGATCACCGGCGAGGCGTCTCCAGTTTGCGCCCCGGTCAAAATGATCCAGCCGACCGTCGCGCTCAGTGGGGGCAGCATGACCCCCAGCACGTCCGACAGGAGTTCCTGGGGGTCCAGGGTGCGGGCCAGAGTGGATGTGATGGTGTAGAGGACGGCTTGCTCTTCGGCATAGCGGCGCAGCGCGATCTCGGCCTGGCGGCGCTCGGTGATGTCGCGGACGATGTTCTGATACGCCTTCTGTCCCTCATATTCGATGACCTGGCTGTTGATCTCGACGGGGATATCGGTTCCGTCTTTTTGGCGGTGGATGTGCTCGAAGATAGCGTGACCGGTCTCATCGAGTTCCTGGAAAATAACCTGACGACGGGTTTCCGGCAGAGGGGGCGAGAAGTCGTCGATGGACAGCTGGAGCAGTTCCTCCCTCGCGTAACCCAGGCGTTTGGCCGCGTTCTCGTTCGCGTCGAGGATATGGTGTTCGTCAGGGTCGAAGATGATGATCCCGTCGTTGGCGTAATCGAATAGATTGCGGTACTTCTGCTCCGATTGGCGCAGGGCCTCTTCGGACCGTTTGCGTTGAATGGCCAGGGCGTAGAACTCGCTCAGGCGCTGGATCGCTTCCAGGTCGCAATCCGTATACGGCCGGCCGGGGTTAGCCAGCGCAATTTGCCCCACCAGCTCTTCCCCTAACATCACTGGCGTGGTGAGGAATTGTTCAATGGGGATGTGGCCCTCTGGGACGCTGCTGGAGGCGGGATGGGAGGACGGATCGTTGGTGTAGAAGGATTCGAGGGTGTTAAGCGCATAGCCCCACAATGCGGGATAGTTTCCCTCGTCGTCGCAAGGGAACAGGATGTTTTGATATACCTCGGTGACGTTGCACGAGTCTGTTAGCATCTCGGTCAGGGTATGGGAGACGTGATCTCTCGTCACCGGGTCGATGGATGAGACGTAACCGTGCCGGCTGTCGGTCAGCGCCTGGGCCTGTTTTAACACCGTGTTGGCGATGTCCTCAATGGTGGAGGCGGGGGAGATGAGCGGCTTGTACAGGTCGGAGAGCGCGCTGTGTAGATTCGCTTCCCATTGCACCTGTTGTTGGGCCCGCTTGCGCTCAATCATACTGCCCAACTGCTCGGCGATGGTCTCAAGCAGGTCCGCCTCCTCTTTGAAGAAGGGTGCGGCGCTCCCGTCAGGGGGTTCCTCCAGATAACAGACTGTGATTTGGCCCTGTTTGACGCCGTTGACGTAAATATCCTCTCTCTGTCTCCACGCCGTCTCCTGGAAATTTTCCGTCTCGAACGTCTGATCTTCGAAAAGCAGGCGCGCGCAGGTGATGTCGGTGTGCTGCCACGCCGGTGAGATCATGGCGACCGTTTGTCGCAAGACATTCTCCAGCGAGAGATCCGGATCGGCGATGGTCCTGGAAAATTGGTAGAGACAATTGAGTTCCTTGATCCGCTCGCCCAGTTGGTGGGTTAATTCTTTTTGGGCCGCTTCTATTTGACGGCGCTCGTCGATTTCCCGCTGGAGCTTTCGATTTGCCTCTATGAGTTCCGCCGTTCGTTCCTCCACTCGGATTTCCAGTTCGTCGTGGGCCTGTTGGAGTGCGCTCTCGGCTCGCTTGCGCTCAATGATACCGGCCAGCGTGTGACCCACCGCTTCGAGCAATGCGCGTTCCTGCTCGTCCCACTGGTGGCCTGTCTCGAGATATAGGGCCAGGACGCCGATGGGTTGCTCGCCTGATAGAATTGGGATGCAGTAGTGACCGTGGGGCGGCATACCATCGTAGCTGATGTCGTGCCGACCGTCAACGCAGTCGGCGAACACGATTTGGTCGTCGGTCGCTGCCCGCCCGCATAGGCATTGACCCAGCGACACCTGGGCGCAAGCGTCGACCAATGGCGGGGGCAGATTCTGCTGGGTTTGTAACCGGAGCGTCGGCGGATCGCCTTCGAGCAGGAATATCGCGCCCTCGGGCAATATCGGCAGCCAGGGAATCGAGAGGATCTCTTCCAGGGCCTGGGACAACTGCGCTTCCAACGAAATGTCCGCCATTGAGAGACGTAAGATGGCGTTTAACACGCTTTGTTGTCGGTGGTTCTTTTCTATCTCTCTTTCCGCCCGCATCTTTTGGGCGATCTCTTCCTTGAGCGCCGCGTTGGCCTGCTCAAGTTCAACGGTGCGGGCCTGTACTCGCCTCTCCAATTCGTCGCGCGCCTTTCGTAGTTCATCCTCCACACGTTTCAGGCGCAACATCGTCTGCACGCGGGCCAGGAATTCCCGTTTAGAGACGGTGCGGGCGATGTATTCGTCGGCCCCGGCCTCCAGGCCATTCGCCTGATTCTCCGAGCCGGTCAGGGAGCCGGAGAACATCGCCACGTAAGTCGTCGCCAGCGCCGGATCGGCTTTGAGTCGCCGGCAGACTTCGAACCCGTCGACGTCGGGCATGTTGACGTCCAGGAGCAGCAGGTCGGGTTGTTCCGCCTGAGCGATGCGCAGGGCGTCATACCCGGTTGCCGCTTCAATGGTCTGGTAACCTGCCCTGGTCAGCCGGCGAACGGTGGCCCGTCGCAGGTTCGCGTCGTCGTCGACGACGAGTATGAGGGATGTTTCGTCTCTGTGTTTTGTCTGATTCATATGATTTCAAATTTTTCCACTAAGAATTCGGAAGTCTTCACCCGGGTATCTCAGGGGCAAAGCTGATTTACCGTGTGTCAAAATCGGCTGTGCAATGCACTTTTTGAGACGCACTTCTTGAGACTTTCGAATTCTAATGACGCACTGCTGGAGGAACCGCCAGCTTAGCATTAGTATACTTAAGTTTTGTCATTCGGTCAATTGCGGAGCGGCGTCCGGTGGCGTATTTTTTGATCTGTTTGTATAATAGAAATTAAGGTTGGAGAGAATAGGAGAGGAGTGGTCAATGTTTGATGCGATGCTGACTGAGGCGCAACGCGGACTGCGCGACGAAGCGCGCGATTTCGCCCGTTGGACGCCCCGGCAGTTGATTCTCGATATGGACGCCGAGCGGATCAAGTATCCGCGTCCATTCGTGAGCGAGGCCGGGCGGCGGAACTTGTTGGGTTTGCGTTTTCCCTTCGCGTACGGCGGAAGAGATTTGCGCTGGGAGGATGAGATCTTAGCCATTGAGGAGGTGGGCGTGCTGGGCACGGCGTTGGCCTGCGCCTACGTGATGCCCAGCATTGTCGGGGAGGCGCTCAACGTCTTCGGCGCGCCGGCGCAAAAAGAACGTTGGTTGGCGCCGCTGCTGACCGGCGAGAAGATCGCCGCCGAAGCGCTCACCGAACCGCGCGGCGGGTCCGATTTCTTCGGCGCCGTCACCGAGGCGCGGCGTGAGGGCGACCATTACGTATTGCGCGGTCAAAAGCGCTTCATCGTGGGCGCAGCCGAGGCGGATTTCTTCCTCGTCTACGCCCGCACCGATCCGCAAGCCCATCCCCACGAGGGCATCAGCGCCTTCATCGTGGAGCGGGGTGAAGGGGTCGAGGCGGAATACCTGTATGGCCTGCTGGGTACCCGGGGCGGCGGCACGGGCCGGCTCGTCTTTCGCGACGCCCGCGTGCCCGCCGAGAACCTGATCGGGCGGGAGAACGGCGCGGCGGACATCTTCTATCGCATGATGATCCCGGAGCGGATGACCAGCGCCGCCGGGGCCATCGGTATGGGGCGGGCGGCGCTGGAGATAGCCGCTCGCTATTCCGATAAGCGGCGCGCCTTTGGAAAGAAAATCCGCCGCTTCCAGGGAGTCAGTTTCAAAGTGGCCGATTCGATCACCCTGCTGGACGCCGCCCGCGGGTTGGTCTACGGCGCGGCCCGCAGCGTGGACGCCGGCGACGACCCCGCTCGTTCCCGCCGCTTGGTCTCCGAGGCAAAGAAATTCGCGACTGACGCGGCCTGGCAGGTGGTCAACCACGCGATGCAGATTCTGGGCGGCATTGGTTATACCAACGTCTACCCCATCGAGCGATTGTTGCGCGACACGCGCTTGATTATGATCTGGACCGGGGCCAACGAGGTGATGGACCTGATCATCCAGCACGAGTATTACAAGCAACTGTTGTCCCAGCGATCGAACGCGCGGGACGTGGAAGCGGACGCGGTCGAGGCGGAGCAGGACGAGGAGAAGGTCTATGAATAGGTCGTGTAACCACTCACCCTCTCGCAGGTTTGTGAGCCTGTCTCATCGTCATTTCTGATCGTCATTTCTCATCGTCATTTCTGAACCTGCGGGAGGCTTAGTCGAAAGAGGAGTAATAAAGTGAATAAGAAAAGCACACAGGAGTATATCGCGCTGGAAAACGAGTACAACGCGCACAATTATAAGCCGCTCGACGTCGTGTTGGCGCGCGGCGAGGGGGTGTGGGTTTGGGACGTGGAGGGGCGCAAGTACATGGATTGCCTCTCGGCCTATTCGGCCGTCAACCAGGGGCATTGTCACCCGCGGATCGTGCAAGCGATGCTGGAGCAAGCGCAGGCCCTGGCCTTGACGTCGCGCGCCTTTCGCAACGATCAGCTCCCTTTGTTTGCCAAGGAATTGTGCGATTTGACCGGGTACGAGATGGTGTTGCCGATGAATTCCGGCGCCGAGGCGGTGGAGACGGCGCTCAAGGCGGCCCGCAAGTGGGGGTACGAGGTCAAGGGAGTGCAGGATGGACAGGCGGAGATTATCGCCTGCACCGGTAATTTCCACGGGCGCACCATCACGATCATCACCTTCTCGCCAGAGGAGCAGTACCGGGACGGTTTTGGGCCGTTCACGCCCGGTTTTAAATTGATCCCGTACGACGACGTCGACGCGCTGGAACGGGCGATCACGCCCAATACGGTGGGTTTCATCTTCGAGCCGGTCCAGGGCGAGGGGGGCGTCATCGTCCCGCAGGCGGGCTATCTCCGGCGGGTGCGCGAGCTGTGCACCGAGCGCCATATCTTGATGATCGCCGACGAGATCCAGAGCGGGCTGGGGCGCACGGGCAAACTCCTGGCCTGTGAGCACGAGGACGTCCGCCCGGATGTGGTGACGTTGGGCAAGGCGCTTTCCGGCGGCATGTACCCCGTTTCGGCGGTCGTGGCCTCCAAAGAGGTGTTGGGCGTCTTCAACCCCGGCGACCATGGTTCGACCTTCGGCGGGAACCCGTTGGCCTGCGCGGTGGCGCGCGAGGCGCTCCAGGTCATTCAGGACGAGAAGCTCTGCGAGCGGGCGGCCGAGTTGGGCGATTATCTGCTCTCTCGTCTGCAAGCGGTCGATAGTCCACACGTCAAATTGGTTCGCGGCCGTGGCCTGTTCGTCGGCGTCGTGCTCACGTACGAGGCCGGCGGCGCTCGACGTTTCTGCGAGGCCCTGCAAGAACGGGGCGTCCTGGCGAAGGAGACCCACGAACACGTGATCCGCCTGGCGCCGCCCCTGGTCATCACGCGGGAGGAATTGGATTGGGCGATTGAGCAGGTATCCGACGTCCTGATGATGGATTAGCCGGCGATTCTGTTGCGGGCAAGCGTCAAACCGGTTTTGAAAAAGGGCGGGTCTCCTGGAGACCCGCCCTTTTTCATCTAACTTACCCACCCAGATTCTCTGGGATTTCGCATGGCGAGACCCTAAAGGTTTTGCTCAAGGCCGCGCAAACAACGTTTTTGCCTTAAACAATGACCTTTTTCCATCAAAACCAGCGCAGAAACCTTTAGGGTCTATGATGGGCCATGCGAAA
>DAOTUC010000208.1:0-8459 GCA_034437315.1 Anaerolineae bacterium | reverse complement strand
TTATGCAAAGCCCCGAATACGTCCAGACGAGTCTGGCGGCGGCGAAGTCTTTGGGCTACCGTTCGCCCCGCTTCCGCCGCGACTCCTTTTTAACCGGCCTTAACCTGCTGGCAACCTACCCTGAAGGCTGCGGCGCGCGCTGTGCGTTCTGCGGCCTCAGCCACCAGCGCCAGGTCGAGCCGGAGAAGCGTACGTTCATCCGCGTCGATTGGCCCACCTACGCCGTGGACGACATGATCGACCGGCTCAACCAGAACGGGAAACGCCTGCAGCGGGTCTGCGTGGGGATGATCACCCACCGCCGCGCCTTCGACGACATGAACGAGATCATCCACCGCTTTCACACGCGCTCCGACCGGCCCATCTCGGCGTTGATCGCCCCGACCGTCATCCGCGACCTGGGCCGGCTGATCGAGATCAAGAAGGCCGGGGCCGACATGATCGGCGTCGCCATCGACGCCGCCACACCGGGGCTCTTCGAGCGCTACCGGGGGCGGGGCGTCCACGGCCCCCATCGCTGGGAGCACTATTGGGACACGGTGGTTGAGGCGGTCCGCGTGATGGGGCGCTACCAGGTCGGCGTGCACCTGATCGTCGGCCTGGGAGAGACGGAGCGGGAGATGATCTCCGCCATCCAGCAGGCCCAGGACCTGGGCGCTCACACGCACCTGTTCTCCTTCTACCCCGAGGCTGGATCGCCGCTGGCGGACCATCCCCAACCCCCTTACGGCCAGTACCGGCGGGTGCAACTGGCCCGCTACATCATCAACAAGGCGCACGGGCGCTACGGCGGGATGGCGTTCGACGAGGCCGGGCAGGTGGTGGACTTCGGCGTCGGCGTTGGCGCGGTCGAAGAACTGATCCAGTACGGCGAGCCGTTTATGACCTCCGGCTGCCCCGGCCCCGATGGCCAGGTAGCCTGCAACCGGCCCTTTGGCAACGAGCGCCCCGGCCGTCCCATCCGCAACTACGCCTTCCAGCCCGAGCCGGAGGACGTCGCGTTGATCCGTTACCAGTTGCGCGATTACGACTGAGCGGTATCCATCAATATCTTGTGGGCCGCCATCATCTTGACGGCCCAGACGCCAGCGAGATGTTGCGATAGCTAAAATGGAGGGTTAACTTTGGAAAACATACAATTGAGATTGGAAAACGGACCGGTTCTCGTCGCCGATGGAGCGATGGGGACGATGTTACAGGATGCCGGGTTGCCCATCGGGGGCGCGCCGGAGGCCTGGCTGCTGGAGAATCCCGAAGCTGTGCAGGGTGTGCATCAAGCCTACCTGGACGCCGGAGCTGACCTGATCTTGAGTTGCACGTTCGGTGGGACGCGCGCCCGGTTGAAGCAGGCAGGGCTGGCGGACCGTGTGGCCGAGGTCAACCGGCGTGCAGTGGAGATCGCCCGAGCGGCGGTCGCTGCCGCCGGCCGCGCCGCTTACGTCGGCGGAGACATCGGCCCACTGGGCGAGTTCCTGGCGCCGCTGGGGACGCTGACCTACGAGCAGGCGGTGGAGATATTCGCCGAACAGGCGAGCGCCCTGGTCGAGGCCGGCGTGGATGTGCTCTACATCGAGACGATGGCCGATCTGAACGAGGCGTTGGCCGCCCTGGAGGGGGCGCAACAAGCGGCGCAGCAAGCGCCGGCGGGACGAGAGCACATCCCCATTTTCGTGACGATGTCTTTCGATAGCCACGGGCGGACCAATATGGGCGTTCGGCCGGAGGATGCGGCGGAGCAACTCCAGGCTCGGGGCGCGACGGCCTTCGGCGCAAACTGTGGGTTGACGCTGGAGATGACCGAGGACGCGGTGGCGAAGATGCACGAGACCGCGCCGCGCGCCTATCTCATCGCCAAGCCGAACGCCGGCCTGCCCCATATGGTCGGCGAGGAAGTGGTGTACGACGCGACGGCGGCGGATATGGCCGCCTATGCCCGGCGTTTCGTCGAGCTAGGCGCGCGGGTGGTGGGCGGCTGCTGCGGATCGACGCCGGCCCACATCCAGGCCATCGCGGCAGCGGTAGGCCGGTAAGGTCGGTATATTGGTATATCGGTAGACTGGCGCATAGGTATGTGATCTACCGGTCTACCAACTTACCAATACCAACCTACTAGCCACCAACCTACCAATGTACCAGCCTATCAGTCTACCGATACACCGACATACCACAATGGCGCTATACCCCGGCTGCCTGATCTTGCAGCGTATGCCAGCGTACGAGCGGGCCGCTCGCGCTGTGCTACAAGCGATAGGCATCGACCTGGAGATTGTCCAGCAGCCGGTTTGTTGCGGCGCGCCGGTCGCCGAGTCATTCTCCGCCGATTGGATCTACCTGGCGGCGTACAACCAGGCCCGGGTCGAGCAGATGGAGCGCGATACGGTGGTCACGCTGTGCGGCAGTTGCACCAACGGGCTCGTCCGGGCGGGGCGCGCGCTCCAGGCGGAAGATGTGCGGGCCGAGGCGAATCGACGCCTGGCCCGGTGGGGCCTTTCAGTCAAGGGAACGGTGAAAGTGAAACACCTGGTGCGCCTGCTGATTGAGCGGGAGGGTGACCTGCGAGCGCGGATCGTGCAGCCATTGTCATTACAGGTAGCGCTGACCAATCCATGCCAGGTTTTTCGCCCCGGCGACGTGATGGGAGTCGCGGGCGAGGATCCGATGGCCCCCCAGGCGATGCGGCGATTGATCGAACTGACCGGCGCCGAGGTGGTCGAGTATGGCGGCGAGGACGAGTGTTGTGGATCCACGCTCTACCTAGCGGCGCCCAAGCTCTCGCTGGCGCTCGGCCGGCGCAAGCTGGAGGCCACTCACAACGAGAAAGCCGATCTCCTGCTCCAGGGCTGCGGCAATAGCCAGTTGCTGTTACGCCGGTTCCAGCGGGCCATCGTGCGGGACGACCCGGCGTTACGCCAGGAGGCGTTGCTGCTGCCCCAGCTCATCGGGCTGGCGATGGGCTTGCCGGCCGAGGCGTTAGGCCTGCGGGAGGAAAGCGCACCGTGAAACATCCCGAAGCGTGCATCCAATGCGGCCTGTGCGTCGAGGTCTGCCCGGTGGAGAAGGTGAACGGACATGCCATCGTCACCTTTTTAGCCGACCCGGCGGCGGACGATTACTCAGTCTGGTTGTGCTGCTCCTGCTGGCGCTGTCACGAGATCTGCCCGGTCGATGTGGACATCTACGGGTTGATGATGGCCCAGCGCCGCCGAGAGGAGCCGCCGGCCGGGTATCGAGACGCCTTCGAGCGGATCTCGCGCACCGGCTGGGCGCTGCCGATCGACCAGAAGACGCTGGGCCAAATGCGGGCCGGCGAGGGCCTGGAAGCGCTAGAACTGCCACCGTCCGGTCTCGCCGCCATACTTTTGGGAGAAGACGCCGAGTTTTTCAGTCAATAAGCAGATCACAGTTGATGCGGTAAAGGGAGATTCAATGCCAGAAATCCAGGTAAAAAACTACAAAGTCGACAATGCTTCTATGTGCATCGTGTGTCCGTATAAAAAAAATTTCAATCAAACGTTGAAAGAGACGAAGGATGAATTTTTTAACTTCATCGTGTTCGTCGCAGACGTTTTTCGGCCTATCCAGATTGATCAGTTGAAAGCACAACTCGACGAATGTACACGGGTATTAAAGGATAACGGCGTTCTATTTGTGCAAGGACGACCTGAGTATTTACCGGAACTCGGCATTTATCTTGACCAATGGTTGAACTTCAAGTATTGGATCGCGATTGAATCACAGTTGCAGCAAAGAGAGAATGGATTGCCCACCGTTCACGCGGCTGTGCTTTTATTCACCAAAGGCAACGGTCGCTTCCACATAAAACGCACGCGATTTCCCCATCAGTATTGTGCATTTTGTGAAAGAACGCTCAAGGATTGGGGTGGAAAGGCGCACTTAATGCATCCCGATGGATACGTCATCTCTGATGTATGGAAGGATCTGCCTGAGGCGGATAATTATTCTCAGATTTCAAAACCTGTTCTTGAAGCTGTGTTGCACATGTTAGATTTCGAATCCGCTGAAGATGTCACGTTTGGTCAAGTAGAAACCGATTTATTTGGACATACGATACCTGTGGATAGCGTTAAAGGTCTCATCGGGCCTAAAGAAGGAATAGCCGTTGGCGAGGCTGTCGTAGAACCGGTCGCCCAATATAGATTGCCGGGCTTTTCGGGCCTGAAGCCAATGTACAGCGACGCGATCAACGAGATTGGCGATAGGTTGTTTGACGTCGTGCATCATGGCGATGCGGTGCAAATACTCAAACAGTACCCAGACAATTCTGTCGATCTAGTTTTTGCTGATCCCCCATATAATCTTGATAAAGCATACCACGTTTACGACGATGAGTTGGCGGACGAGGAATATGTCAAATGGTGCAATCGCTGGCTGCGGGAATACGTGCGGATATTGAAACCAACGGGCTCACTGTACGTTTTGAATCTTCCGCGTTGGACAATGTATCACGCTGCGTTTCTCAATCAACACCTCCATTTTCAAAACTGGATCGTGTGGGATGCGATGGCGGCCCCACTGGGCAAACTGATGCCCGCCCACTACGGATTATTGTTTTACACTAAACATCCCACCGATTTTACCTTCAAGTACGACAAAATAGAGGAATTGGACGCCCGTTATTACTGTTTGCGCCGTTCCTGTATTCGGAAGCGCAAAGCGAAGGGCGTGGATGATAAGATGCCGCTCACAGATCTATGGTGGGACATCCATCGGATCAAGCATAAACGCGATCGAGATAGTCACCCTTGCCAACTGCCCGATGATTTGATGGAGCGCATTATCCGGCTTTCTACAAATGAGGGGGATATTGTGCTCGATGCGCTTGGGGGCGTAGGGACAACGCCGGTTATGGCGGTCAAATTGGGGAGACGCTATGTAGCGATTGACATTGACGAAAACTATGTCGAGATTATGAGGAGCAAAATAGCCGAGGTAAAACGTAAGGGATACGTGGAGCGGGAAAGCATACACAAGCCGCAACGAGAATACACCAAAAAGGAATTGCAATTAGTCTTACGCGACCTGGCGATAAAGTTAGGGCGGTTGCCAACGCCAAAAGATGTGCGGGAGATGAGCGATTATAGCCCTGAGATTTTCTTCGATGTCTTTCCCACGTGGGGAAAGGCTCTCAAAGCCGCTAAACTGGAGGTGCAATCGTGATAGAAGCGCGCAAAATCTCTTTTCAGGAAGCGTGGGACAATTCCGTTGTCTTTTTTGTGGATGAGAAACTCGAACGAGAGATTGAAGCGAAGATAGAGGTTTTACTTGAGACAGCCAAAAATCACCGTGTATCGGAAACAGCACAGGTGAATGTAACCAATATAGCCGACTTTCTGATTGAGAAAGATAATGGCCTGGACGTGCTGTTAAAAGACGTGGGGTTATCCCAGGAGAAATTTATGCGCATCGTCTCACTATTGCGAAAACTCGGATACGTTCCAGGCGGGTTTAGCAACGAATGGGGCATCACAAAGATAAAAAACCACATTGCGAATGATCCCGACTTTGCGCGGACGATAGCAAAGCTTGTGGTGGATGGCAAGCGGGATCCGACTTTGGCGCGTCACATCCCTCGTTATTACCTGGATATGCTCAACTATCGCGAAATCAAGGGAAGCTCACAGGCTGCCAGGCGGGTGCGTTACAAGCAATCGCTGATTGGTACTTATGGGGGCCGGAAAGGATATTGGGTAGAGGATAGGATACGAAGTGAACTGGAGCAAATAAAAGATAAATATGGCGTGAGTTATGCGCAAGGACGATCCAGAATGATCGAGACCGATATTGATTTTGCTATACCCAACACGGACGATCCATGGGTGATTATCATGAGCTCTTTTCAAGAAACGACGAGTAGTGGGCAGACGACGAAGGCGAAGGATATGCGTTCAGCTTATGAAAGCATTTGTCATCAAAATAGCCGTTACGGGGAAAACAGGGCCTTTGTGAACTTTGTGGACGGCGGCGGCTGGCTGGCAAGAAAACGCGATTTCGAGCGGCTGGTAGAGCATTGTCATTACTTCATCAATCTCGAATACCTGCGTATGTTGGAAGCCATTGTATTGGCGCACGTACCGAAGCAGTATATTCGCTAGCACATGGATGGTTATGAAAGAGACATTTTCTCATCCAGAGCCGGAGGCTCGCCCCTCGGACGTCGCCTCTCTGTTACGCCAGGGCGTCGCCGCCGCCAAGTCGGGCCAACGCGAGAAGGCGCGCGATCTCCTTATGCGTGTGGTTGAGCAGGACGAGAAAAACGTCGCCGCCTGGCTCTGGTTGAGCGGCGTCGTCGATAGCCTGGACGATCGAGAGATTTGCCTGGAGAATGTCCTGACGCTGGATCCCGATAATGATCTGGCGAACAACGGATTGGCGCTGCTGAACAAAAAGCAGGCCC
Organism: Anaerolineae bacterium; assembly: GCA_034437315.1. Taxonomy (GTDB): domain Bacteria; phylum Chloroflexota; class Anaerolineae; order B4-G1; family B4-G1; genus DSAR01. The sequence continues at coordinate 2,044 of DAOTUC010000208.1, read as the reverse complement.
AACGCTTGCGCCAGGAAGGCATAACCGCTTTCAAAACAGGCGATCACGAGCGCGCCCGCGACCTCCTCACCCGCGCTGTCGAGCGAGATGAGGAAGACGTCGCCGCCTGGCTCTGGCTGAGCGGCGTCGTCGATGATCTCGAAGAACGGGCGGTATGCCTGGAAAACGTGCTGGCGCTTGAGCCCGAAAACGCCGCCGCCCGCAAGGGATTGGCGCGCCTGCGAGAACAGCAGACCGCCCTCCCTGGCCCTGACGATCCCATGCGTGAATCGCCGATGATGAGGCGCGCCCAGAGTATCACGTCGCCGGTCGCCGCCATCCTGCGTGAGGAGTTCGCCCGATTCCAGGAGGTCGAGATAGCGGCGCCAAGAGCGGTCGCGCCGCCCCCCGACGATGAATTCGCCGACGATTACCTGTGCCCCTACTGCGCCCATCCCACGCGACCTGAAGATCTTAGATGCAGCGCGTGCGCTAATGCTCTGTGGGCGCAATTCCGCCAACGAGAAGACCCATCCCCCCTCTATTGGATGCTCCTGCCCACACAGTTCTTCGCAGCCTTTTTGCTGGGCGCCGCGCCGGTGCTCGCCCTCTTCATCGTCGGCCTTCGCGAGACCGGCCTCCTCCAACACCTGGAGGCGTTCGACATCCTCGCCTTGATCCAGATCGGGTTGAATCTATCGCTGACCGAAATCGCTCAGGCCGCTTTCGAGGTTGCGCCCGCTTTCGTGTTCTTGATCCTCTTCGCGCCCTGCCTATTTTCATACGTCGTTTTCGCCGGTCTCTATCTGCGCTGGTCGAAAATCTACCGCCTGCTTCTGATCGATCAGGCCTTGAGCTTGCTTGTCGCCGGCGGGATATGGCTTTGGTTGAAAGTCACTACCCTCAGCGTGACCATCGCACTGATCGCCCTGATCCGTTTCCTACTTGCGCGTCAGGTAGAGGAAGATCTGCGCGGGAAGAAAAAGCGCCTGCTCTTTCAGGTCGATCGAGGGCTCTCCAACGCCTCCGACTTCATCACCCGCGCCGATCAATATACGCGCCGCAAAATGTGGGCTCTGGCGATGTTGCATCTCCGTCGAGCGTCCGCGCTGGCTGCGCAAGATCCCGACGTCCACATCGCTCTGGCCGTGGCCTACCTGCGGTTGAGAAACTATGAGCGGGCCGAAAAATCCCTGGAAAACGCCCGGCAGATCGCGCCCGAACATCCCCAATTGTCTCCGTTGAAAGCACTGATTGAAGAGATGCGCGCCGAACCATCCCCTTAACATCCACGTTGACCACCGGTTCCAAATCATACGCAAAGGCGCAAACCGCCGAGGTCGCACGCCATCCGCCCAAGACCATTCCCCGCTTCCAGACATTTGACAGATGAAAGGTTCTGTACTAAAATTATTTAAGTAACTACTTAATTACTGATCAGGCGGCGGCAGATGATGGAAGATACATACAAGTTAGCCCGTTTCTTCAAGGCCCTGGCGGACGAAACACGACTGCGTTTGGTCGCGCTGCTCGCGCGGCAGGAGCCAGGGAACGCCTTTTGCGTGGGACGCTTGGCGCATGAGCTGGAAACGACAGACTCGAACGTCTCCCAACACCTGCGCGTGCTCAAGGATCTGGGATTGGTGCACAAGGAACGGCGGGGTTACCAACTCCATTACTTCATCAACGAGGAGCGCCTCAGAGCCTATCGGCGGCTGGGGCAGGAACTTCTCGGCGTAGACCTGTTCCACAGCTCGTCGCCCCAACAGCAACAGGAGCCACGTGATGAGGATTGACAATCACGCGAATCCTATTCCCGTTCCATGGCGTAGGTGTTATGATGGGTATTATGATGAATGACGTCCCAAAATGGCGCAGGCCGGAGGCCCGTAGCAGCCGCAGCGCCTGGGCGAAGTCGGCACCGTAGGTACGATGCTGCTCCATGTGGGCAATCAGGCGGTCGGCCTGGTCCGGGCTGTACCCACCGCGTGGCAGCGACCGGCTGCGGGTTGCGTAGAGGCCTGGGTGTCCGCCGCCGGCAGCGCAACGATGCGGGACTTGCCGC
>DAOTUC010000207.1:0-3868 GCA_034437315.1 Anaerolineae bacterium | reverse complement strand
GCCGGCACACGTGATTTGCAAGACATGGTGGATCTCCTGTTTAGATGGGAGCGTTGCAACTGAAATGCCCCGCTGATGCTCGAAAGCGGCTATCTTTGGGCAAATGATGTATGACTCTACTGAAAAAGGTCATCTTACCACAGAGTCACCGAGAACACGGAGAAAAATTGAGGTGCGCATTAAAATTTTTACGCAAATTGTGCCAAACAGTGAATTTTTTTGAGCAAAACGTTAAATTCTCTGTGCTCTCTGTGTCTCTGTGGTGAAATCGTGACTGCTCACCTTGTGCCCGCCGGATCACAATCCGGGCTGCAACCAACGTGTCGGCTTCCGTCACCACCCATGATGGCCCTTGCACCATCAACGCGGATTGTGATCCGCATTGCACACGTAGGCTGAGCAGTTACGTGAAATCCAGGCTTATTTCAGTGCAGCCATGTGTTTAACCTTAAACTAACCATCGACGACGCCAATCGTGCGCCCGCTGCTGACTCTTTGCAGGCCGGCGAAATCCTTCTCCGTCAGGTCGGCGGCGACGACGCAGTTGCGGCCGATGCGCGTATCCGGGGGAATCCGGGCGTTTTTGCCCACAATCGAGACGCCGCAATCAAGATCGACCGTGGCGTTTGGCTTCTGCGCTTCCCCAAAACCGATGTGCGCTCCCCGTCCGACGCGGACGCGCTTATCCAAAATGACGCGATCGAGCACGGCGCCTTCTTCAATCACTGCGTCGGTCATGATCACCGATTGCCGCACGACAGCGCCTTCCCTGACGACGACGCCGGGGGAAAGCACCGATTCCGCCACTGTCCCCTCAATCACGCACCCGTCGGTGAGCAGGGAATTGGCGATGCTCGCGCCGCTGCGGACGTTGACCGGCGGGCGTTCCTCGCTGCGGGTGTGGATGACCCAATCCCGGTCCAGCAGATCGAGCCGGGGGTTATCTTGCAGGAGATCCATATGAGCTCGCCAATACGCCTCCAGTGTGCCGACGTCGACCCAATAGCCGCGATAGGAGAAGGCGTAGACCTGGTGGGTCTTGATCATCCGCGGGATGATGTCGCCCCCGAAATCGTTGCGCGAACCGGGCCGGTCGTGGTCGTCCAGGAGCGTCTCCCGCAACACATCGGTGTTGAAGGCATAGATGCCCATCGAGCCCATCCGCCCTGTCGGGTGGACGGGTTTCTCCTCGAAACCGACGACGTGATAATCGTCGTCCGTCTCCAGGATGCCAAAACGGGAGGCCTCTTCGGGATCGACGCGCACCGTCGCCACCGTCAGATCGGCGTTGTGCTCCAGGTGGAACGAGATCAGCACGTCGTAATCCATCTTGTAGATGTGATCGCCGCTGAGGATGAGGACGACGTCGGGATTGTGACGCAAGACGTAACTGAGGTTCTGATAAATGGCGTCGGCTGTGCCCTGGTACCAATCCCCTCCGCCAGGGCCGATGTAGGGTTGGAGCAACGTGACGCCGCCGGTCAACCGGTCCAGGTCCCAGGGCCAACCGGATTTGATGTGATCGTTGAGAGAACGGGGGCGATACTGGGTGCAGATACCGACCGTGAAAATGCCAGAATTGGCGCAATTGGAGAGGGTAAAATCGATGATGCGATAGCGACCGGCAAAGGGGACAGCCGGTTTCGTCCGTTTCTGGGTAAGGACGCTCAACCGGCTGCCTCGACCGCCCGCCAGCGTCATAGCCAACGTGCGCATCCTGGACCTCCTCTTCTGTGTGTGCTATGAATTGTGCAAATCTATCGCTTTTCGATAAAGTTCCACGTACTTCTGCGCTGAGGCGGTCCAGGAGAAATCGGCCCGCATCCCACGCTGCTGGACGCTGCGCCACGCATCCCCTCTCTCGTAGGCCTCCAGGGCGCGTTGCAGCGCGTCCTGGCAAGCCTCAGGCGTATAATCGGCGAACGTGAAGCCCGTGCCTCGACCCTGCATCTCGGTGTTATCGGTCACTGTATCCGCCAGGCCGCCGACAGCGCGCACCACCGGCACGCAACCGTAGCGCATAGCGATCATCTGCCCCAGCCCACACGGTTCAATGGCGCTGGGCATCAGGAACAGATCGGCTCCGGCGTAGATGCGCCGGGCCAGCACGGGATCGAATTTGAGGAAGGCGTGAATCCGGTCGGGGTAACGGGATTGGAATTGCTCGAACATCTCGTGATAGCCCGGTTCTCCGGAACCCAGCAAGACGAGTTGGGCGTCTCGCGCCATCAACCATTCCAGGACCGGCCCCATCAGGTCCAGCCCCTTGACGTGATCAAGGCGGGTGACCATGCCCACCAGCGGCGCGCCGGCCCGCACCTGCAAGCGGGCCTGTTGTTGCAAGGCGGTCTTATTGGCGGAGCGTTGGTCGATCCGCTGGCTGTCGAAATTATGGGGGATGTGTGGGTCGGAAGCCGGATCCCACTGGTCATAATCAAGCCCGTTGACCACGCCGAACAGACGCTCTTTTCGCGCGTTCAACAGGGGATCCAGCCCCATGCCTATGTCTGGCGACAGGATTTCCTGGGCGTATCGCTCGCTGACCGTGTTGATCAAGTCGGCGTGCGCGATGCCCTGGGCCATCCAATTGACGCTCCCCGGCGCTTCGACTTCCAGGTGTTTCAACTGCTCCAGTTGGGCGAAGGTCAGGATCAAACGCCCGCTGATGCCCTGGTAGGCCAGGTTGTGGATGGTGAAGAGCGTGGCGATATCCCGGTAAGCGGGTTCGCTCCAACCCACCGTGTCCAACCAGGCCGGCACAAAGCCGGTGTGCCAATCGTTGGCGTGGATGATGTCAGGTTGCCAATCTATTTTTTGCAAGGCCGCCAACGCCCCCCGGCCAAAGAGGACGAAACGTTGGGCGTCATCCTCGAACCCGTAAACCTGATCGCGGGAAGAGAAATAGGAATCGTTCCAAATCAGATAGACGGGGAGTTCGCATTCTGCGCCAGCTTCTAACTTGGAACCCATCAGGTGGATGTGCTCCTCTCCGCCGCCGACTTTGATCGTGAACGGATCCCCAATCTTGTTCAGGTTGAATTCATTGCTGCGGATGACGCCATAACGGGGGATCATCAATCGCACGTCGTGACCTAAAGCGCGCAGGGCCTTGGGCAGCGAACCGGCTACGTCGGCCAATCCACCTACCTTGGCAAAAGGGACAGCCTCGGCGGTGAGAAACAAGATCTTGAGGGATTCCTTAGTCATAGCCTGACTCCTTTTACGGGTTGAACATCTTACGGATTGAACATCCGCCATCATTAACCGCTGGGCGGCAAGGGGGTGGGCGTGCGCGTGGGGTATGGGGTCAGCGTCGGCATCACCGACGTCGGCGTCGGTTGGCGCGGCGTCACCAGCGTCCCGGCCAAACTCAACCCCATACTGAGGACAACCATCAAACTAATGATCCAGAATATGATGCGTGTCCGTCGATCTTTCGAGCGATGCATCAGTTCCTCCTAATGCCTTTGAGGGCGATAGAGACTGTTAAAAAATTCGCTCAGAGGCCCGTCATCAGGCTGATTAACGCCCGCGAGACGGTGGCTAGCGCAATTATTTAAGACACTCTAAATCGCCTACTACGAATTAGATTAACCGAGATAAAAGATGCTGCAATTGGCATCTTATAAAAATCAACTTCATTATAGCACAGTGGAGAGCAGGCACAAGCAGCAACGCTCGCTTTGCCGCTTGGCCATCGCGCTATTCTTTTTCTTGCCCAAATGGATGGAGTTTGATATCTATACTTTTGCACTTTTTGATCAAGACCAATTTGTCAACGTCAAACTGTGTATATGATTGTTTTATGCAACACAGGTTGCCATTTTGTTAGTCAATATTGATTATTTTGTAGAAATTAGCGTTTTAT
>DAOTUC010000206.1:0-3167 GCA_034437315.1 Anaerolineae bacterium | reverse complement strand
GCCCTTCCCCAACGACCGTCTGCCCGCCCCCAACTCGTGGCAAGCATCCGATCTTATCACTAACGTCACCTCAACCCAATCTCTCGACACCTTGACCATCGAATGGACGACGGCGGAACCGGCTCTCTCCCAAATCTGGTACAATGTCATCACCCCGACGAGACGCAGCGACCCGATAGGCACGTTACTTCTCCCGTCTGTTTACCTGCCCCTGGTCATCAATTCCTCATCAGGAGAAGGAACGCCGGCCGATCCTACATTTACCTTGGCCACAGCGCCGGATTCGGCTTACACGACTACCCACCAGGCGACCATCATGGCCAATCTCGGACAAATCGTCGAATTCGCCATCCTCGCCCGGCGACCAGTCGACGAGCAATGCCGGACGGAAAGCTCGTCCGTCTTTCAATTCAAGATGGTCAAACCGACGCCGACGCCGCCCCCGCCCCCGTGATTGAGCATATGTCCTGGGATAACGGACGGCTTCTGCTACTCCTCTTGTGCTTCGCCATATTGACGGGCGCATACAGCCTATCGACGCCCCTCTTCGAGGCCCCCGACGAGGTCTGGCATTACGCCTACGTGCGTTACCTGGCGGAGGGCCACGGTCTGCCAGCGCTTGACGATAACGCCAGCGGCGCTTGCCAGCAGGTCGCCCAACCCCCGCTTTATTACACGGTCGCCGCGCTCTTCAGTCGATGGTCGCCGGACGACGACCTGGACGCGCTGATGTGGCACAACCCAGGCTTCGGATATCAGGCCGGCCCCACGTCCAACGATAACAAGAATATGCTGATTCACACCGAGCGGGAGCAATTCCCCTGGCGGGGGGCGGTTTTGGCGATTCGCCTGGCCCGCCTCGCCTCCATCGGCTTTGGCCTGCTGACCGTGTTCGCGACGTGGAAACTGGGGCGGGAGGCATTCCCCCGCCGGCCCGCCTGGGCCTTTTGCGCGGCTGTGTTCGTCGCCTTCGTTCCGCAATTCCTGTTCATCAGCGGCGTCGTGAGCAACGACAGCGCGGCCGCCGCCGCGTCGACCGCATCCCTGTGGGCCATCGCGCGGACCCTTCGCCGCAAACTAACGTTCAAGCACAGCCTCTTGACCGGCGCGTTGATCGGGCTCGCTATCCTCAGCAAGACCAGCACGTTGCTCCTCCTGCCCCTGGCGCTGCTCGCGCTCTGGATCGGCCATTGCTCCTCCGTGGACGCTCATAAACGCACGTGGGGGGCGACCCTGACCCACGTCTCGGTGATCGTCTTGACCGCCTGCCTGGTCGGCGGGTGGTGGTACGCGCGCAACGGTCTGCTGTACGACGATCCCCTCGCGCTCCGCGCGCACGTGGACACCCTGTGGGGCCGCGAGACGCCGTTCTCCTTCCTGGAGGCCCTGGTCGAGACGCCCAAGGTGTATTGCTCCTTCTGGGCCGCCTTCGGTTGGGGGCACATCCAATTCCCTCGCTGGCTTTACCTGATCCTGGGATTGCTCCCCGCGCTGGGCCTTTATGGCTGGATGCAGTCGTCGTGGGCTTTCAAAAATCGAGCGCCCGCCCGCCGCCGGTGGATCTTCGCGCTGGCGCTCGCGTGGTGCCTGATGGTCTTCATCGCGCTGCTCCAGTGGATGCGCCAGGTCGAGGCCGCACACGGCCGCTTGCTCTTCCCCGCTATCGGCGCCTTCGCGATCCTCGTCGTGGGCGGCTGGTCGAACCTGATTCGCAATGAGGGCGCGCTTGTCGGTGCGAGCGCGCTCATCTTTACGAGCGCGCTCATAACGACGAGCGCGCTCGCACCGTGGCTGTTCATCCGCCCGGCCTTCGCTCCGCCCCGGCTCATGTCGCTCGAAGCGGCCCAATCGACCGTGCAAGGCGCTTCCATCACCTACGGCGACGTCGCCCGCTTGCTGGGCGCTTCCATCACGCCGGAGAAGAAAACGCCGTTGTGGTCTACTGAGGCGCGCGCTACCAATCCCGGAGATGCACTATCCATCCGCGCATGCTGGACTGCGCTGCGGCCTATGTCCCGGGATTACACCGTCTTCATCCACGTCCTGGGGCGGGAGAACGAGCGGGTCGCCGAGCGGCATACCTATCCCGGCCTGGGTCGATTTCCCACCTCCCTTTGGCCGGTGGAGCGAGCCTTCTGCGACGTCTACACCGTCCGGCTGGCGAGTTGGACGCCCACGCCGGAACTGTACACCGTGATCATCGGGCTGTACGACGATGAGGCCGAGCAGCGGTTGCCCGCCTACGCGCTCGACGGCGACAGCCTGGGGTTGCCCATCGTGGGACGCGCGCGCGTCGTCCCGGCGACCGAGCTGGAAATCCCCGAACAGGCCCGCGAACTATCCTATCGCCTGGGCGAGCACATCACGCTGGCGGGATGCGAACACGCCGGCCCGTTGCAAGGCGGCCAAATGCTGACGGTCACCCTTTACTGGCGGGCCGAGGCCGCGCCGACGGAGGATTACGTCGCCTTCGTGCATCTGCTGGACGAAAACGGCGCTGTCCTGGCCCAGCACGACAGCCCGCCCCGCGATGGACGTTATCCCACGTCGGCCTGGCGCGCCGGCGACCTGGTTCCCGATGCTCATCCGCTATCGATCCCCGCGCTCCCTCCCGGCGCGCATGTTCGTCTCGTCGCCGGTATGTACCATCCGGCGACGTTAGCGCGCCTGCCCGTCCGCTCCCCCGAAGGCCTTCAGCCAGACAATCTCATCCCCTTACCCTTACCTGATTTGGACTGAGGACGAACGAGTAGGTTGTACAGTCATCGTTTGACAACCCCTTTTGCTCTGGTAAAATGTACAAATCAATTCAAGGGCCAATACCCGTGAATGGAATTTGCTCAAAATCCAGTGGGGATGATGTTAAGACTTCCGAAGTTTGAGCGGCGCTTTACGGTGTTCCAAGCCAACAGATGGCGATTGAGACTTTCTGACGATTCGACCAGAAAAACTTCGGAAGTCTTTACCACCAACATTCTGAGCAAGTACCATTTAAGATACTCTTCAGTATCTCCCAGGGACGTGTCGGAAATACATCTTGCTATAATGATACTGTAGATTGTGATAAAGGGCAATCTCGCCTCTGCAACGATTTGCAAACTTAGCCAGTCACGTGTATCATAGTGATACGAGCTCTCATCCGCTGGCAGGCGCCAATCCCGTAACCA
>DAOTUC010000205.1:0-21577 GCA_034437315.1 Anaerolineae bacterium | reverse complement strand
GGCGAGATCACTCCTTAATGTGCTGTTAGCGACTCGTCGGCAGCCGACGTGCGGGCTCGAATGTGGGCCAGCGTGCGGGCCATCTCGTTTTGGACCAGCATCATGCCCTCATCCACCCCCATGCCGGGTTTCGCCATCAAGATGTCCGGGCGGACGGCGAGGGCGACGTGCACAGTGACTTTGGCCGAAAGATCGGTCTCGCAGCAACTCCCGCCGAGGAACGCGCCCACGCCGACGGCCCGGCAGGCCAGCACCGCATCGACCGTGTTGTGGATGGATCCCAGATCCGGCGTCTTGATCTGGATTATGTCGGCGGCCTGGGCCTCGACGAACGCGCGCACGTCTTCCAGCGTGTTGGCCCACTCATCCGCCACGAGCTGGACCGCCATCTTGTGGAAGCGCACGTACTCGCGCAGTGTCCGGTAGGCCTCGATCTGAGCGGCGCAGCTCTCCATCACCACCGGGCTTTCCACCCGCAGAGGGTAGGGCTGGGCGGCCAATTCGAGCGCTTGAAGCTGGCCCAGCACCTTTCCCAGGTTGTGATCGCAGATTTGTCCCAGCCCGCCGTGCACGTCCAGGTGGATGGTCGGGCAATAACCGTCGCCGCCCAGCGTTTCGATGCGCTCTTTGAGCCAACGGACGTAGCGGGTCAGCAGTGCGCCGTCCTCGCCGAGTTGCCGGGAAACGTCGTCCACCAGGCCGTGGGGCAACGAGGCCGCCCGGCGGACGATCATCTTGTCCGCGTTGCGTCGTCGCTCGCCGCCCGACTGGGCGTGGATGGGGATGGGCGCATCAGGCGGCGGCAGTTCCCACTCCTGGGCGATGACCTCCGCCATCGTCACCCCACGATCCAGCGCCACAGCCTTGAGGATCGCCTGGCTGACCCCGTAGCGAACGGCGGTATGCAGGCGCTGCTCGCGCTGCTCCACGATGACCGATTCCGGGGCGGGGGCCTCCTCTGGATCGCCAGATGCGGACTTCCACCAGCGCAGCGGCGCGGTCAACAGGTCTCGCCGGGAAAGACCCGCCGGTTTGGGGGCCGGTCTGGTCCATTCCACCCACTCGGTCAATCGATCCACCGCCTCGGCCATCTCGCGAAAGCCGGTCAACGGGCGACCTTCAAGCGCCGGCGCGACGGTCTGTTGAATGGCGCACAGACCATCCTGGGCGTAAAAGACCGCATCTCGCCCCGCCTTGCCGCTGTAGGCCACGGCGACGCAATCGCCCCAGGCGACCCGCCCGTCGTCCAACGCCAGCCCCACCGAGACCGCCTCGGCTGGCTGACGGACGCGGCGAAATCCCGGGGTCACGGGGGCGGCGGTGTAGCGCTCCGACATGGGGATGGGGCGAGATTGGAGCGCCGCCAGATCCTCGTGATAATACGCGCCGACGGCGGGGACCGCCAGAACCTGGGTGATGTGGGTCATATCAGGGCGTGATGACGACGCGCACGTCCCCGCCGAATGCTTCCAGCCGGTCCATCACGTCGTTGACGGCGTCGGCGTCCAGCGGGACGGCGCCTGTGACGACGCCAGAGAGGTCCAACACCCCCCGGCGGGCCAATTCGATCAGCGTGGGCAGCTCGTGGGCCAAATGGTCGGCCGAACCGATCAATTCCGCCTCGCGGCAAATCAGCTCGCGGTACGTATCGACCTCGACCGTCTTGTCGGAGAGGCCCACCATCACCGCCCGTCCAAAGACAGCCAGCGATTGGATAGATTGCCGGATGGTCGAGGGGAGGCCGATCAACTCGAGGGCCACGTCCACCCCACGTCCATCGGTCAGCCGCCGAATTTCGGCCACGGCGTCCTTTTCGACCCCGTTGATCGGAATCGCGCCGAAGGATTCGGCCAATTTGAGCTTGTCGGCGTTGATGTCCACCGCGTACACGTCGAGCGCGCCAAAGGCACGCGCCAATTGCACCGCCGACATACCCAGCCCGCCGACGCCGAAGATGGCCACGCGGTCGCCGGCCCCCACCCGCCCCTTGCGCAGCGCGTGGAACGAGGTCGCCGACGAGCACATCATCACCGCCCCCTGCTCGAACGAAATGTCATCGGGCAGGCGGAAGGCGTTGCGCGCCGGGATGCTGATATATTCGGCGTATCCGCCGTCCCGGTTCTTGCCCAGCATCTGCCCGGAGGCGCAAAATTGTTCGCTGCCCATGCTGCAATAGAAACAATCGCCGCAGGTGACCATGTAATGTAGGCAAACCCGGTCGCCGGCCGCCGCCGTGGTGACCTCCGCCCCAATCTGCTTGATGACGCCGGCTACTTCGTGGCCCAGCGTCAACGGGAGCGGATGGACCGGCGAGATCCCGGCCCGGTAGTGGGCGTCGGAATGGCAAATGCCCGCGGCCTCGACGCGCACCAACACGTCGCGCGGGCCGACCTCCGGCGTGGGAACGTCCTGCGATTCTAGCCGTCGGCCGGGTTCGATCAAACGAAGCGCTTTCATATTTCCCCCCTCTTTCTGACTATCTCTAATTAGCTCTGAAATCGTAACTGCTCACCCTCCCGCAGGTTTGAGCGCAATTCTCAAATTAAAGTGCGTCTGAATGGTTAATTCGATCTATCACTCAGCCATTTTCTAACCTGCGGGAGGGTAGGCTAAACAGTTACCTCAAATCACAAAAAGTCGGTGTAAAGACAGGCGTCGCCCGTCTTTACACCGTTAACAAAACACCTCAATAAAAGGCCATCAGGATACTACAGGGCCTCTATTTCAGTATTCCCGCACGTCGATGACTTCTTGCCCCTCGATCGTGTCCAGCACGGCGAGCAACTCATCGCGGGGGACGTCTCGCACCTTGATCACGCAGTCCCAGTAATCCGGCTGCTTGGGCGCGACGACGCCGCCGCTGGCGTAGATGCCCCAACCTTTCGCAGAGATCGTGCTGGCGACTTTGGCCAGTTCGCCCTGCTTGTTGGGCATACGGATCGTGACGCGCACGCCGGACACTCTCCCGCCCAGCAGGTCCACCAACTGGGCCATCATATCAATCTCGGTGATGATGCCGACGACGACGCCTTCCTCCATCACCGGCAGACAGCCGATCTTTTCACCTATCATTTTCTCGGCCGCCTCTTCGAGTGTGGCGTCTGGCTCAATGGTGATGACGTTCTTCCGCTTCACCATCACGTCCTCGACGGACAGGTTAGACAGAAAGCGGGTGATCTCCCACACGTTCAGGCTCGCCAACTCGGTGGGGGGAATGCGCATTCTCTCCCGGGTGACCAGGCCCGCCAGTCGCTTCCCCGACTCGATGACGGGGAGATGGCGGACGTTGGTCTCCGCCATAATGCGCTGGGCCTCAACGACCGACATCGTCGGTTCAACCATCACAGGGTGTCGGGTCATATAATCTTTGACAAACATCTAGTTGCCTCCTCTGTCTTCAGTCGTGGTAACCACAGCTTCCATCTTGCGCAGTTCTTCCAGGGGCACGTGGCAGAAGATACGATGTTCCTCTGTGTTGTGCCGCCAGGGCGGCGCTTCCATCTCACAGATTTTACCGCCGTCGGGCGCCATATCCCGCCGTGGGCACCGGGTGTGGAAGACGCACCCGGTGGGTGGATTGAGCGCGCTGGGGACGGTCCCCTCCAGGCGGATGTGCTTTTGCTCGGCTCTTGGGTCGGGGATGGGCACCGCCGAAAGGAGCGCCTCGGTGTAGGGATGATAGGGCGGCGCGTAGATCGCCTCGGCCGGGCCGAATTCGACGATGTGACCCAGGTACATCACGGCTACGTAATCGGAGAAAAAGCGCACCACGCTCAAGTCGTGGGCGATGAACATCATCGTCAGGCCGTGCTCCCGCTGAATGTCGAGCAGCAGGTTGAGCACCGCCGCCTGCACCGACACGTCCAGCGCCGAGACCGGCTCGTCGCACAGCACCAGATCGGGGCGGCTGGCGAAGGCGCGGGCGATGCCCACGCGCTGCTTTTCGCCGCCGCTCAACTGACGCGGCAAGCGGTCGTAATAGCTCCCATCCAGGCGCACGGCGTTGAGCAGGCGCACGACCTCTCCGCGCACCTGGTCCGACGGCACCGTGTTGAAACGCCGCAGAGGCCGTCCAATCTGCCGCCCGACGGTGTAGGACGGGTTCATCGTGGAATCGGGATTCTGGAAGACCATCTGTAATTCCTGGATCAACTTTTCGTCCCGCTGAGTAATCGGCGTCGTGATGTCGAAGCCCAGGAATTCAGCGCTTCCATCAGTCGGCGATTCCAGGCCGATGATCGTCTTGGCGAGCGTGGATTTGCCGCAGCCCGATTCGCCCACGATGCCCAGGGTCTTGCCGGGCAGCACGTCCAGGCCCACGTCGTCCACCGCCTTGACGTACAACTTTTCACCGGCCCCCACCAGGCTGAGAAGCGACTTGGACTCCTGCTCGTAGTAGGTTTTAAGGCCCTGTATCTGGATGATCGGGCCTCCATCGGCGCTCTCGGCCTCTGGAGCCAGGTCGGGCGCCAGGCCTTCCGGCGGGTGCCAGGCGGCGGCGTCGATCTCCTCAGAATAGAAACAACGGGCGGCGTGCCCTGGCGCGATCTCACGCAGGCCGGGATGTTCGTTATAACAGCGATCGGCGGCGTAATCACAACGCGGGGCGAAAATACAGGCGCCCTTCGGTCGATCCTTTGGCGCCGGCACCCGTCCCCGGATAGGGTAGAGAATGCTGCTCTCCTTCGTAGCGCCTAGCTTGGGCACACAGCGCATCAATCCTTGCGTGTAGGGGTGACGCGGATTTTCATAGATCGCCTCGACGGACCCGCGTTCCACCATCTCCCCGGCATACATCACGCCCACGTCATTGCACACGCGGGCCACGACACCCAGGTCGTGGGTGATGTAGACGATGGCAGTGTCAAAGTCACGCTTCAGATCCTCGATCAGGTCCAGCACGACCGCCTCCACCGTCACGTCCAGCGCGGTGGTCGGCTCGTCCATGATGAGGAGAGCGGGATTATTGAGCAGGGCCATGGCGATCACCACCCGCTGCTGCTGCCCCCCGGAGATCTGGTGGGGGTAACGATCCATCACGTTGGCCGCGTCGGGCATATAGACGCGTTCCAGCATGCGGATTGATTTGTCCCACGCCTCGTCTTTGGAGATGCCCCGGTGGACGGTCAACACCTCGGCCAACTGGTCGCCGATGACGACCGACGGATTCAACGCCTGCATCGGGTCCTGGTAGACCATCGAGATCTGGTCGCCGCGCAGCCGGCGCAGTTCCGCCTCCGAACGTCCCACCAACTCTTGCCCCTGGAATTTGATGCTGCCGCCGACGATTTTGCCATTGGGCCCCAAGAAGTCGACTATCCCGAAGGCCACCGTGGACTTGCCGCAGCCCGATTCACCCACGACGCCGAAGGTCGTGGCGCGATAGACATCAAGCGAGACGTCCCGGACCGCTTCTACATCGCCGTAGCGGGTCTCGTAAGAGATAGCCGCGTTCTTAATTTTAAGAACTGGCGCATGAGTCACCGCTTCTGTTTTCATATTCATAGCCATACATCTCCCTCCTTTCTACTGGTACCTCAGCGACTCTTCGCGCAGTCCATCGGCGAATAGGTTGAGGCCCACCACCAGCGAGGCGATGGCGACCGATGGCCACAGGGCCGCCCACGGGCTGCCGGACAGGATATACTGGCGTCCCTTGGCCACCATGCTGCCCCAGTCGGGCGATGGCGGCGGAAGCCCCAGCCCCAGGAAACCCAAAGTCCCCATCGCAAAGATGGCGTAACCGACGCGCAGCATCGCGTCGATGATGATCGGCCCTCGGGCATTGGGCAGAATCTCGACGAACATGATGTACCAGACGCTCTCGCCGCGCGTCTCGGCGGCGCGAATGTAATCTCGCGTGCGGATGTCGAGCGCCAGACTGCGCACCAGGCGGGCGATGCCGGGGATACCAACGATGGCGATGGCCAACACGATGTTGGTGGCCGACGCGCCCACGGCGGCAATGATGATCATATAGAGCAGGATGACGGGGAAAGCCATCATCGCGTCCAGGATGCGCATCACAACCTCATCCACCCAGCCGCCCAGATAGCCGCCCATCAAACCCAGCGTGGAACCGACGATCAAGCCCAACAGGACGCCCCAGATCGCCGTGCCTCCCGGGATCCAGAAGGTATCGCTGATGGGCAGCATCACCAGAACGACCCGCGCGCCATAGATTAGCCGCGTCCAGATGTCTCGTCCCAGGCTATCGGTGCCCAGAGGATGTGCCCTAGAGGGACCTTGATTCTGCGCCGTGTAATCCTGCTCGGTCGGACCATAGGGGGTTAAAAGTGGGGCGAAGATAGCTACAAAGATCCAGAAGAACACAATTACCAGGCCAACCACGGCCACCTTGGATTCAAAGATAATCGAAACGCCCTCCCACAAGCTCTGCAGCCGTGACGGTTTAGCTGCTGCTTTGGTCATTGTCTTTTCATTCACTGCCATAAGTTACTCCTTACTTAAGGGTTGGGGTTGAGGGTGAGCACTTAACCTCAGCCTTAACCTTATCAACCATACCTGATGCGGGGATTGAGGAAGGTATAGATGATATCGGCCAGCAACTGGGTGCCGACGGCGACTGCCACCAGGATCATCGCGCCGCCCTCAATGGCGTTGAAATCCTTGAAGAGGGCCGAATCCAGCAGGTAACTGCCCAGTCCCGGATAGCCGAAGATGACCTCGACGACGACGATGCCGCCCAGCAACCAGTTGACGTGCAGCATAATGACCGTGATGGGCGCCATCAGCGCGTTGCGGATGGCGTGCTTGAAGATCACGCGCCGATAGGGTAAGCCCTTGAGGAAAGCCGTGCGGATGTAGGGCGCCTTCATCACGTCCGACATGCTGGCGCGGGTGATGCGCAGCACGTAGCCCAACTCGATCAGCGTCAGCGTCATCACCGGCAGGATCAGCATCTCGGGCCGTTCCCAGGGCGCTTTCTCGCCGAAGACCGTCGCGCCTGGCACGAGATCCAGCCAGAAGGCGAAGATCAAGATCAGGAAGATACCGGTGGCAAACTCCGGCGTCACGGAGAACATCATGCCGCCGACGGAGAGAATACGGTCCAACGCCTTGCCCTCGTTGAGCCCGGCGATTATGCCAAGAACCAGCGCCAACGGCATCACGATCACGAAAGCGATACCGGCCAGCACCAGGGAATTGCGCAGTCGCGTGAAAAGCAAATCGGCCACCGGGCGCCCGGTACGCAGCGATAAACCGGGATCGCCCCGCAACAGACCCTTCTGCAAGGGGATATATTCCACGGGGCCGCCAGTAGCTGCCAGCCAACCTGATCCTGGCACCAGTCGCCAGACGACTTTGCCGGTTCCCTTTTCCCACTGCACGGCGAGGTTTTTCGTGTCTACGCCCCAGAAGGTGCGGGCGACGCGAGCCCCTCTGGCGGCTTCGCTGTTAGCGATGGCCCTGGTCGTCTCTTCCAGCACATCGGCTGCCGCAGCGATGCTCTGCCGGGCCTGCTCCGTGTTGCCCGCGCGTAGCTCTTCCACGCTTTGGAGCAAAGGTTCGCCCGTTCCAGGTGCATCGTCCTCCAGCGCCTCTCCGATGGCCTCCACAACGTCGGGAAGGGCCATCAGACGCGCGGCGTCGAGAGGCGTCTGGGATGGATCGGATAGATCGCGCAGCACATGCACGGCGTGTTGGTAATCAGCGACCTGTAAGGCCTGGATGAAAGTTCCCAGAGAGCCGATCAGTTGATCGAGCGCTGAAATGGCGCCATCAAGCTCCTCTCGGGCAGCTTCAATGTCCTCGGCTTCCAGACTCCCGGCTACTTTTTGAAAGCGTTCGGCTAGCGTTGGATTAGCGCCCTGGATAGCCTCGGCGGTTTTGCCCAACTGCCGGGCCATCGTCTGTAAATCGCTGGCCCCAAGTGCCTGCGCTGTCGGTGTGGATAGCTGATTCTGGATAGCGAGCGCTCGCATCAAATCATTCTTCCTAGCCACATCATCCGCCATTTTCTGGAAGACGTTCTTTTTGCGCAGGGCTTCCTGATCAATCATGCCCTCTAGTTTGCTTTCAGGTTCCGCAATCGCGGTGACCATAGCTTCCTGCGACTGAGCAGTGCGTAGAATTTCCAGGATGTGATCCAATTCCGTGAGGATGGCCTGTCGATTTTCTTCGTTGATTTGTTGGTTGGCCTCAAGTTCGGCGCGATAATCGCTGAGGCGCTCAATCTCGACTTCCGGATCCTTGACCTCCCAACGTTCGTTGTCGACCTCTTTTTCCACCTCTCCATTGGGTTGAAGTGTATTGGCGATCAAGTCCTCACCTACCATTTCCCATCGGATCAGCGTTCCGTCATCCTCTACGGCCCACCACTCCCGAAATCCATCTTCGGTCATTATTTGCTTGACGGGCAAGCCGATTTTCCGGCGTGCTTGCCAATCAGTGCCGACCAGCCAGTTGAAGTAACGAGTGTAGAATGGCTCGTCCAGGCCTTGTTGATTTAGGAAGGAGGCTTCTTGCTCTGGTGTAATGTGGATACCCAAAACGTTGCGGGCTACGTTGCCTGGCGCCGCCTCGGTGATGAGGAAGACTGAGATCGACACGATAAGCATCGTCAGCAACATCAGTAGTAGCCGACGTATAATAAATTTCGCCATAAGAATACTCCTTGGGCTGAGATTGAGTTGCGGCTAAGGTCAAGGAGAAAGCTCCCTTGACCTTAGCCGCTTGGCTTTGACCGTGCGCTAGGCTTCCTCCCTCCAGACTTCGTTGAACATCATATAGTAGGTCGGGTGCAGAGGAACGTCATGCAGGTCCTTGGCATAAACGTACCAGATGTTCCGCCAGAACGGAACGCCGATCGAGCCGCGTTCGTATTGGATCTGCTGGAGCTGGCAGAAAATCTCGCGACGCTTCTCCACGTCGAGCGTGCCATTGGCTTTCGTCAGCAGCTCGGAGAACTCTTCGTCTACCCAGCGAGTCTCGTTCCAGGAAGCCGGGTTGCCCTCTGCGTCAGCAACGTACGCCAGGTTGAGCACCATGGTGCCCAGCGGGCGATGCGTCCAGGGCGTGATACCCAGAGCCACCTCGGTCCATTGCTCCCAGTACTGGCTGTTGGGCATCGTGTTGAGCGTGATGTTGAAGCCGCCCGCTGCCGCGTCCTCCTTGAGAACCTCGGCGTAGGAGACAACATCACCCCAGCCACTGCCGACGGCCAACTCGACGTCCAGCCCGTCCGGATAGCCGGCATCGGCCAACAACTGCTTGGCCTTCTCGGGATCGTACGGAGGAACGGGCATCTTGCAATACTCGGGGTGGACCGGCGCGACGTGGAAGTCCTGGCCGGGCTGACCCTCGCCGAAGTAGGCCAGGTTGAGAATCTTCTCGTGGTTCTGGCACAGCTTGAGCGCCATGCGCACATCCTCATTGTTCCAGGGCTCCATATCGACTCGCATGCGCAGCAACCGCGTCTGGGCGGTCGTGATGCCCTTTACAGTGACGTCATTGGAATCCTTCAATGCGAGGAAGATGTCCGTACCGCCGATATCGCCCAGGTCGAGGAGATCGACCTCGCCACCCTGAATGGCTGCGATCCAGGCCGACGTCTCCGAGCCCATGTCGATGAACTCCATCTCGTCCAGATAGGGCAGCGATTCACCGTCGGCGCCATCCTGCCAGTAGTCATCCCGACGCTTGAGCAGCACGCGCTCGCCCTCGCTGTACTCCTCCAGCGTGTAGGGGCCGGTGCCGTGGGACGCCTTCAGGAAGTCTCCCTCGAAGGTGCGGTGGTTCAGTATCAGCGCCGGATAGTGGAACAGATGCTCCGGAACGGCGATCTCGGCTGCATCAAGATGGAGCTTGACGGTGTAATCGTCGACCTTCTCAATGCCGCCAGCGCTGAGGTAGCCGCCCACCAAGCCCAGGATCGATGATCCCACATCCTCGTCGAGCCATTCGTTCATCGTGAAGACCACGTCATCGGCGTTGAACTCGTCTCCATTATTATGTTTGATGCCCTGGCGCAGGTTGAGCGTCCAGGTCTTGAGGTCATCGCTGGCTTGCCAGTTTTCTAACAACCATGGATGGGTGATATTGTCGCCGTCGGTGTAGGTCAGGTACTCCGCTACCTGTCGCAGCTGGTTAGACGGGGAAACCCACGAGAACTGGGCGGGATGCGTGACCTTCTGCACCTGCGAGGCGACGCGCAGACTGCCACCGCGTGTGGGCCCTCCAGCCGGTTCTTCGGCAGACGTCGTGGCCTCTGGCGCTTCAGGCTCCTCTTCAGATGGGCCACCGCAACCGGCCAAGAACGTGCTGGCCGCGGCCGCGGACATACCCAATAGGGTCGCTGTGCGCAAGAACTCTCGGCGGGTGCATCGTCCGGCCTTGTAAAGGTCTTTCAACTCGGGGATGTACGAATGCACTTGATCATCCTGCTTCTTTTTGATAATCTCCACGGTATACTCCTCCTTAGTTATTTCAAACACTAGGCCCTAACCAATCCGATTCTTGTACAGCGAGCAAGGATTTGCCGCTCAATGATCCTTATTGGTTCTGGCTCTTCCAGGTTTGGCTTGTATAACACGTTCCCATCAAATCAGAATAGATTTTCATGGGATACTGGCACAATCAAAAATCTTTACAGCACCTCCTTTCCATATGGTGGCTCTAGCCCTGACCAACCAAATCCTTGTCGTGAGCAAGAATTTGGCGATCAATGATCCACTTATTGGCTCTGCCCGGTTAGGGGTTTCGTATGGCGAGAGCCTAAAAGCTTTGTTCAAGTGGGTTTCACCGCTTCAAGCTCTCACAAGCGCGGCCAATTTCCCGGCCCAAGCCCATAAAGCGACGCTCACCCCTCCCGTGGAAGGGCGCCCACGTACCAGGCCGCGCCATCCTTCTGAATCACGTGTTCCATAGTGATCCGCTCGGTCTCCTGCACTTCCTCACGCATCACCTTTTTGACCATATCCTCATCCCGCGCGTGCAACGCCTCAATCAAGCGTCGATGTCGCCGTTCCACCTCCTCGCCGGTGTGGACAAAGACAAAGAAACGGGCCAACCGGTCGTGCAAACGACGCAGCGTCTCGGCCAGCTCTTGATTCCCCGAAGCCTGGGCGATGAGGTAATGGAAGCGCCTATTCTCGGTGACGTAACGTTCGTAGGAGGTCTCGTCGTCGCCCGTGTACCCGGCGTGCACGCCCTTCAATTCTGCAATTTGCTCGTCAGTGATCTGCCGCGCCGCCCGTTCCGCCGAAGCGACCTCTAGAATCTCGCGCAGTTCGAGCATATCGCGCAGTTGTTTCAAGGTGATCTGGGTGACATAGAACCCGGCGTGCGGCTTGGCGGTCACCAGCCCTTCCTGGCTGAGCATCTGAAGCGCCTCGCGCACCGGCGTGACGCTGGTCCCGTACTGCTCGGCCAAATCCTCCAGGTGCAACCGCGCCCCAGGGCCGTAGCGTCCCACAATGATAGCACGACGGATACCGGCATAGATGCGGTCTGCTGACGTCAGGCTGTGCTCAGAATTAGACATCCAACAACTCCTTGACCGGGGGGAGGAGGGCTAAAAGAGTAACAGATGGTCTTGACAACGTGGAAGTACCCATCTATCGTACCATAAAATATATGGGATGTCAATAACTATATTTTTTTAACGTGCTATTTATACATTAGCTACACGTGCCCATAATAATCCCGATGCACCGCGACCGAGTAGGCGTAATCCAGCAGCGTCCCCCAACTAAAGATCGGGATGTCGATCTCGCGCTGAATGGCCCGGGCGAACGGTTGCATCCCAGTGCATTCGAGCACCATGGCCCCCATATTGGGATGAGCCTGGTAAAACTCGAGCGCCAACTGGACGAAATCCCGTTCCGCCTTATCGTAATACGCCCCCGGCGGATCGGGCCGCTTCGGTTCGTACCATAGATGCTCGAACTCGGGGCAACGCCCGTCGTCCTCGGCGCCAGCCACGACGTAATTGCCGCCGATTTGGACGCCGACCGCTTCCAGGTGCGCCGGGGTCAGCCTTTTCTCCCGCGCGACCAGGATACCCACCACTCGCTCTGGCCCGACCAACTGCTGGGCAAAGGGGACCTGGAGCAAACTGGACATAAAGACCGGCGGGTCCACGTAACCGGCGATGTCCTGCTGGAAGTAAGCAAAATACCCACACTCGGCGGCGATGGCCCGGCAGCCCATCCGCTCCAGCTTTTTAGCCGCCCGTTGAATCGGCGCCAGACAAGGCGACTTGTCCTCAGCGTGGACCAACGCCTGAATGTCCACCCCCTCGGCGATCTCGTACTGGATGGGAAAAGGATACGCGCTGGCGTTGCGCACATCCCCGGGAAAGCCGGGATAGACGTCGTCCAGGATGATAATGCCCAGACCCATCCCGTAGCAGCAGTGATCTTTGCGCGCCTTGATGTAATTGATCCCTACATCACGATTCCGGTAGATAGGCATTGCCCGCTCCTCTTTTAATCAACACAGATCCCCTAAAATGTTGAACCTGGCCCGGATGGCGGCGTCCACCTCGGCCGGCAATCCGGGCGCTTCGTGCGCTTGCAGCAGATTTTCCACCCGCGCCGCCGCCCGCGCCCGCGCGTCCAGGCGTCCCGCTTCCTCCCACACCGCCCTGTTCTGACGGTGGGCCAACGGTGGATAGAAAAACTCGGAGCGCATAAACTGCAGCGTGTGCGGATCCATCAGGTAGTGGCCTCCCGGCCCGACCCGGTCGATGGCCTCGACGGCGACGGTCTGCTCGTTTACGTCGACGCCCCGCAACACACGCATCGCCATCCCCACGACATCGTTATCTATCACCGCTTGCTCCAGCGAGGCGGCGCTCATATCGGTGATCATCCCGAAGGCGTGGTGGATGTAATTTGCGCCGCCCATCGCCGCCAACAGGAACGTCGCCATTTTCTCATACCCGGCCTGCGCGTCGGGGATTTTCGCGTCGGTCATGCCGCCGGAGCAGTAGATGGGCGCGCGGTAGAAGTGAGCCAGTTGCGCGGCGGCGGCCTGCATCATACCGAACTCGACCGGGCCGCCCAGGTAGCCGCCGGTGCGCATATCGGCCGCGCCGGGGATATACCCCGCCAGCACCGGCGTCCCCGGTCGCACGAGTTGCGTCAGCACGACGCCGCTGAGTTGCTCGGCGTTGAGTTGCGTCAGCGTCCCCGCCAGGGTCACCGGCGACGTGGAGCCGGCCATTGGAGCGGACGAGAGGGCCACCGGCAGGCCGTGACGGCACCATTCGATCAGGATGTCGGTCACGCCGGTGTCCAGGTGGAGCGGGCTGACCATCCAACTGGTGATCGCGGAGACAATGGGCCGCTTTTGCAGCGGTTCCAGGCCGCCGGCGATGCGGGTCGCCATCTCGATCACGTCCCGCGCCCCGGCGACCGAACCGACGCCGCCCATCACGTGCTTGGTGGTGTTGGTCAGCGCGGCGTAGA
Organism: Anaerolineae bacterium; assembly: GCA_034437315.1. Lineage (GTDB taxonomy): Bacteria > Chloroflexota > Anaerolineae > B4-G1 > B4-G1 > DSAR01. The sequence continues at coordinate 8,141 of DAOTUC010000205.1, read as the reverse complement.
AACGGTTGACCGGCACGTCCCTCTCGGGTACATCGGTGGGATGAATGGGGATGACGACGAAATCGCAATAGGTCAACCCGTCGACCAGGCGAACCAGGTCGACCAGATCGCGCAGGGTAGCCGGGCGAACAGCGTCCGCGCCGGGATCGAGCACCGAGGTCGGCGAGCCACCCGTCCCGGCGTAGACCCGTTTCCCCTCCAGCGTCACGTCTTGTGCCGGATCGCGCCCCGCCAACAGAACCTGGGCGGGCGCGGTCTCCAGCGCCGCCTCGACCATCGTCGGCGGGAGATAGACCCGCTGACCCTCCACGCGGGCGCCGCCTTCCCGGTAGAGCTGGCGCGCGGTCTCGTTCGCCACGTGGAGACCGGTCTGCTCCAACACGGTCAGCGACGCCCGGTGGATGTATTCGATCTGTGCCGCCGTCAGCGGCTGGTATTGCCCGCCTTCCGGTCCAGGTCTAGCCACAGTTTGACCTCCCAGTCGATTACAAGCGGTCTCACGCAGCCCGCTTCTTCAACACGTCGGCGATCGCTTCTTCCGCCGCTTCCGGCAGAGGCGGGGTCTCGTGCTCCTCCAGGATCTGCCGGGCGCGGGCGTTGGCGCGGGCGGTCATATCCTGGCTGCCGCGCTTCACCCAGCGGTCGTAGCGGGAGCGGTCGATCAACGCCGGCCGCCATTGGGCCCACTTCCAGTTGTCCAGCGTGTGGTCGTCGGCCAGGAATCCGCCGCCCGGTTTGGCGCGATGAATCGCCTCGCGGGCCAGGGTGCGCTCGCTGACCTCGACGCCGTCCATGATGAAACGGGCGTCCCGGATGATCTCGTCGGCGATGACCAGCATCTCCATCGAGGAGGTGGTGCCGTACTCGATGTAGCCCACGTCGTGGACCAGGTTGCAACGGGTCAGGAAGGCGGTCATGATGGAGATGGAAGCCTCGACGCCGGCCTGGGCGTCCACGACCTTGCTGTCGGTGGCCCCGGCGGCGCCCCAGGTCGGCAGGCCATAATAACGGGCCAGATCGCACCAGGCGGCCATACCCGTGGGCCATTCCGGCGCGCCGTAACTGACGATGGCCGACTTCATGTCGAGCGCGGCGGTGTTCATCCCGTAGAGGAACGGCGCGCCCGGTCGCACGAGTTGCGTTAACGCCAGCCCGACCAGGCACTCGGCGTTGCCCAACGCCAGCGCGCCCGCCAGGCTGATCGGCCCGCCGCCGCCGGTGTTGGGCGAGGGCGGATAGGTGACGGGAATGCCTTTCTCGGCGCAGAAGAGCAGCTTGTCGACCGACTCGTCCGGGTAGAGCAGCGGCGAGATCGACTCGGCGTAGAGCATCATGAACGGTTTTTCGCGCAACGCCGTCTCGCCGCCGACGACGGCGCAAGCGATGCGGTAGATATCCTCCATATCCGCCCGGTTGTTGGCAGTGTAGACGTTCGGCTTGACCGAGCCGCGGATCATGCTGATGAACTCGTGGACGTAGATGTCCATCGCCGGCGCGTCGGAAGGATTGCCCATCGACATGATAAAATCCATCTGGTCGAGACCGTCGCACAGATGCGCGATGCGGCGGATGTCCTCGGCCGTGGCCTTGCGCCGCTCACCCGTCTCCACGTCCAACGTGAAGATACAATCGGAACCGGGGCCGAAGAAGACCTTGCCCGCCTCCAGCGGCATGGTCTGTTCGCCCAAGCGGTTGTACATCGGGATGCGCGAGGGGGCGGAGGCGACGGCGGACATCACCAACTGCTCAGGCAATTTGATGCGCCCGTCCGATTCCCAGGCGCCGGCGTCGAGAAGCAACTGGCGGGCCTGCTCGTTCTTCATCACGATGCCGGTCTGGGTCAGGATGTCCAGGCTGGTGTGATGAATAGCCTGGATCTGTTCGTCGGATAACATTCGAATCGTGGGGTGTAAAGTAGCGACTGGAATTTGTTCCGTCATAGTATTCTCCTCTAAGACACGTGCAAATTAAACTGTTCTTGGATCCGGCTGACGATAGCCGGATCGATCGGTTCCGGTTGGTGGTGAGCCAGGATGTCACGGGCGATTTCCTGCGCCCGTTGGCGAGCGTCTAATTCGCCGTCCTGCTCCCACATATCCCGGCCTTGCCGGTCCACCACCGCCGACGGATAATAGAACTCGGAACGCATATAGCGCACGGTGTGATCCGCCAACAGGTAATGCCCGCCGGGGCCAACTTCGTCAATCACGTCCAGCGCCAGCGTCTCGTCGTTCACCTCGATCGAGCGCACGACGCGCATCGCCATGCCGAGGACGTCGTTGTCGATCACGAATTGCTCGGCGGCGACAGTGTTCATATTCTCCAGCATCCCGGCGGCGTGGTGGATGAAGTTGCTCCCCGCCAGCGCCGCGAGGACAGCGCTCATCCCCTTCTCGAAACCGGCCTGGACGTCTGGGATCTTGGCGTCGGTCATGCCGGCCGAGTTGTAGATGGGCAGTTGGTAGAAATGGGCCATCTGCGCCATCGCAGCGTTGGCGAGCCCGAATTCGGCGCTGCCGCCCAGGTAACGCCCAGTCTTCATGTCGGCGATAGCGGGAATGGGGCCGATCAGCAGCGGCGCGCCGCGCTGCACGAGCTGGGTCAACACCACGCCGGAGAGCTGTTCGGCGGTCAATTGGGCCAGCATGCCGGCCAACGTCACCGGCGCGGTGGAGCCGGCCATCGGCGCGGCCGAGAGCACGACCGGGATCCCCTGGCGACAGGTCTCGATCAGCAACGTCGTCACGTCGGTCGCGAAGAGGAGCGGGCTGACCATCCAACTGGTGATGAAGGAGACGATGGGCCGCTCTCGCAGCGCAGCGCCGCCGCCAGCGATCTGTTCACACATCGCCACGGTGTCCCGGATGCCCTGGACGGTGTAGACGCCGGCCTGGACGTGCTTGGTGGTGTTCGCTAGGCCGGCGTAATAGGTGTTGACGTCCACATCCTCCTTGCTCACGTCGGTCGGGTAGACCGGCGCCAGGTAGAAGTGAATGTGGTCCAGGGCGTCCACCAGGCGGGCCAACTCGACCACGTCGCGCAGCACAGCCGGGCGCGGCGCGCCGTCCTCCAGCACCGTCAGCGCCGCGCCGCCGGTCCCGATGTGAACCCGCGCCCCTTCCAGCGTCAGATCCCACCGCGGATCTCGCCCGGCGAGAACGACCCACGACGGCGCCGCGTCAACGGCGTCCTCGACCAGGGCGCGCGGGATGTGGACGCGGGCGCTGCTCCGATCCGCGCGGGCGCCGGCCTCCTCGAACAGGCGCCGGGCCTCCGGCTCCTCGACTTCTACGCCGGTCTGTTCCAGGATTGTGAGGGCGGCCTCGTGAATCCGGCGCACCTGGTCGTCGGAGAGCGGCCTATATTGGCCGCCAACCAGGCCCTTGGATGGTGTATCCAGTTTTTTATTCATAATCATTCTTCCTTGTCGAGCGAAGCTTTATCTCCGCTCGACGTCCCTCATCAAGCGGATAACTCGCGGGCGATCTCGACAGCGCTGGCGGCGTCGGGCGCGTAGGCGTCGGCGCCGATCTCCTGAGCGAACGCGGGCGTCACTGGCGCGCCGCCGATCATAATCTTGACCGAATCGCGCAAGCCCGCCTCGGTCAGCGCCTCAATGGTCGTCTTCATATTGACCATCGTCGTCGTCAGAAGCGCGCTCATCCCCACGACCTGGGGTTGATGTTCGCGCACGGCGTCCACGAAGGCCGCCGGATCGGCGTCGGTGCCCACGTCGATGGTTTCAAAACCGGCGCCCTCCAGCATCATCTTGACCAGGTTCTTGCCGATGTCGTGCAAATCGCCTTGCACGGTGCCGATGACGTACTTGCCGGCGCTGGACACGTCGCCCTCTGCCAACAGCGGGCGCAGGACGTCCATCCCGGCGTGCATCGCCCGGGCCGCGATGAGCACTTCCGGCACGAATAGGTCGCCGGCCTTGAAATCCCGGCCGACCTCGTCCATCCCGGCGATCAACCCGCTGGACAGGATTTCGCCGGCGATCATCCCCTGGTCCAGCGCCTTCTGCACCAGTGCCGCGACCGTTTCGTCCTCCCCGTTGTACAGATTGGACGCGATCTTTTCCAAAATTTCAGACATCATAAGCCTCCTCATTTTCATTCATATTATTTCGTATCCATTCACGTTCATTCGTGTTCTCAATCGATTACTATTCCTAGTCAAACCCCAATTTTTGGGAGATCTGACTCGCCATCTCAATCGCCTGGGCCGCTAAGTGGCGGAAAGTCTCCGGTGTAACACGGAAGGCCGGCCCGGACACGCTGACCGAGGCGATCACCTGTGCGGTGTGATCTCTCACCGGCGCGGCGACGACGTTTAAACCCTCCTCCAGTTCTTCCTGGGCGATGGCATAACCGCGCTCTCGCACGCGCGCTAAATCCTGTTTCAATAGATGGGGGTCCGTGATGGTGTGGGGGGTGAAGCGTTCAAGCTGGCCTTGTAGCATTTGATCGATCTGCTCCTGTGGCTGGTAGGCGATCAAGGCCTTGCCGGACGCGGTGCAGTGGAGACACATCCGCCGGCCCACTCGCCCGACGTTCTTGATCTGGCGCGCGTGGGGCACGAACTGCTCCAAATTGACCACCTGCCCGCCGTCCAGGACCGACAGGTTGACCGTTTCCTGGCACGTCTCGGCCAATTGACGGAGGGGCGACCGGGCAATCTCCCGGACATTGAGGTAACCGGTGACCTGGGCGGCCAGGCCAATCAGATCAAGGCCCAAACGGTACCGGTCGGTCTCTGGGTTCTGGGTCAGCAGCCCGCTTTCCGCCAGCGTCTTCATCAGCCGGGAGGCGGTGCTCTTGTGCAGCCCTAATTCCCGGCTCAACTCGCTGACGCCGCGCTCGGGCTTTTCCAGGCTGAACGCTTTCAGGATCATAACCGCGCGTTCCACCGATTGCAAACGTGTAGGCACTAGCTTCGCTCCTTGCGCTTTAACGCCTAGAGGTGTTGGGTTGCGGCGAGATATCCCTAACTATGCAATGATGTTGCATAGTTAGGGACAATTATAGACTCACTCTATTCACTTGTCAAATTGCCGACGCTCAACGTCCACGACGCGCCCTTCTCTCGAATGACCTGGTCGATAACGTGTTGGCGGCTCTCCTCCAACTCATCCAACATCGCCTGCCGGGCGGCGCTCACGTCGCGCGCTACCAACGCCTCGATGATGCGGGCGTGGGTCTGTTCCATCGTCCGACCGGCGCGACGCATCACCATAAAGCGGGCCAAACGGTCGTGGAGGCGGCCCAGAATCTCGACCAGCGCCTGGTTGCCCGACGCTTCGGCGACCAGGCAGTGAAAGCGACGGTTTTCATCGGTGTAACGTTCGTAAGCTTCGTCATCGTCCCCGGCATAGCCGGCGTGGACGTGTTGGAGTTGCGCGATCTGCGCGGCGGTGATCTGTCGCGCCGCCCGCTCGACAGCCGCGACTTCCAGGATCTGGCGCAGTTCCAGAAAATCCTGCAACTCTTTCAGCGTGACCTGGGCGACGAAATAGCCAGAGCGGGGCTTGATCGTGACCAGCCCCTCCTGGTTGAGCATCTGGAGCGCGTCGCGCGCCGGGGTGACGCTGGCGCCGTAATCCTCGGCGATGGCCTCAACGCTCAAGCGCTCGCCGGGCTCGCAGCGCCCCATAATGATCGCCCGTCGCAGGGCTTTGTAGATAACTTCTTTAGCGGTATTGCTGGCTTGTGATTGGGACATGATCACCTGGCGCAAATATTCATCATCTGGCAACATCAGCCGATTGAATGCTATTGTATCATAAATACATCAGTTGGCAAATTAAATATATTTCATTCGATTTATTTGACATTGAAAGGGTGAAATAGTATAATCTCATACATCAGATAGCTTGAATAATATATTTGAAGGGCGAGGTGAAAAACATGATCGAGAGTCACGGATTGCATATGACGAGCGCCCATTACGCGCGGATGGGCCGCCAGGAACGAGAGCGTATCCACGTAGCCAGCCTCGAGGTGCTGGAACGGGTGGGCGTTGACGTGCACGACGAGCGAGCGCGAGAAATTTTGGTCGAGGGAGGCGCGCAGGTGGACGGCATCCGGGTGCGGATTCCCGAGCACATGGTGACGCGGGCCCTGTCGCTCACGCCCAAGCGAATGACCTTGTACGAGCGGAACGGCGGCGCGGCGATCCGCGCGTGGGGATACAACACCTACTACGGCGGCGGTTCCGATTGCCTGAACGTCCTCGACCACCGCACCGGAGAAAGACGCCGTCCCACCCTCCAGGACGTCCGGGAGGCGGCTACCCTGATGGACGCGCTGCCCGAAATAGCCTTCGTGATGTCGGCTTTCCTGCCGGAGGACGTGGACCAGCGCATCTACGACCGCTACCAGATGGCGGCGATGCTCAAGCACACGACGAAACCGATCGTCTTCGTCTCCCCCGATTTCGAGGGTTGCCAGGCGGCGGTGGAGATGTGCGAGATCGTCGCCGGGGGCGCGGAGGCGTTCCAGCGGCGGCCCTTCGCCACCTGCTACATCAACGTCACCTCCGGCCTGATCGCCAACGCGGAGGCCCTGCAGAAATGCATGTATCTGGCGGAAAAAGGGCTGCCGATGCTGTACATCCCGCTGAACGCCGGCGGCGTCAACGCGCCGACCACCACGGCCGGCTGTATGGCGACGATGAACGCCGGGACGCTGCTCGGCGTCGTGCTGGCGCAATTGGTGCGCCCCGGCGCGCCGGTCGCCGTCCCCGGGTGGAACGGCGGCCCCTACAATCTCAAGACGATGGTCGGCAATTACGTGTTGGCCGACGAGCAGGGGGTCGCTACCGAGATGGGCAAGTATTACGATCTACCGGTCTTCGGCCTGGGCGGCTGCACCGATTCCAAGGTGCTGGACCAACAGTGCGCCGCCGAGGCGACACTCAGCCTGTTCACCTCCCTGCTCCACGGGGCCAACATCGTCCACGACGTGGGCTTTATGGACGCCGGGTTGCAAGGGTCGCTCCAGTTGATCGCCATCTGCAACGACCTGATCGGTTGGCTGCGGGCGGCGACGGCCGGCGTTTTAGTGAATGATGAGACGCTGGCGCTGGACGTGGTGGACGAACTGGGAGCGACGGGCGATTACCTGACCCATCCGCATACCCTGCGACACTTCAGAGAACCGTTCTACTCCAAACTGGCGGACAAAGGGACCTATTCCCAGTGGATGGACCGCGACGCGACGACGATGGAGGCGCGGGCCGCCCAACAGGTGGACGCGCTTATCCAAAGCCACACACCGGAACCGCTGCCGGCCGACGTGCAGCGAGAGATCGATCAGATCGTCCAGCGCGAACAGGTCTGGATCGACAACCGCGAGTAAAAACGAGCAGAAAAAGGAGATAACGTGATGCACGAGGAAAAACCGTTCTTTATGCGCGATCCCTGGGAATACGACCCACACGCGACGCGCCCCGCCCGTCCAGACGCCCATCTGGGTTTCGACACGCGGGCGCTGCACGCCGGCTTTCATCCATTAGAGGACCTGGAGAAATTCCGCGCCTTCGTCCCGCCCATCGTCCAATCTATGACCTACCCGTACACCGAGTTCGGGCAGGTCCCGTACCCGGTTTACGGGCGCACACAGACGCCGACGACGGCGGTGTTGGAGAAGCGGCTGGCCTCCCTGGAGGGTGGCCAGGCGTGTGTGACGGCTGCGTCCGGGTCGCAGGCGCTGTTCAACCTGATCTTCACGCTGGCGCGGCCCGGCGATAACGTCGTCACGACCCTCAACACCTTCGGCGAGGGGTACAAGCAGGCCGCGACCATCTTCCCGGAGCGATGCGGCGTCGCGTTTCGCTTCGTCGAGCATCCGGCCGACCCGGAGGCCTGGGCGCGCGAGATCGACGAGCGCACCCGCCTGGTGTGGATGGAGACGCCCAGCAACCCAACGCTCTTCGTCGCCGACATCGCCGCCGTGGCGGACGCGGTCCACGCCCACGACGTCCCGTTGATGGTCGATAACACCACGGCGACGGCGGCCCTGCAACGGCCGATGGCCCTGGGCGCCGACATCGTGCTGCTCTCCATCACCAAATTCCTGTGCGGCAACGCCACGGTGCTCGGCGGCGCGGTCGTCGGGCCGGAGGCGCTGGTGGAAGAC
>DAOTUC010000204.1:0-8691 GCA_034437315.1 Anaerolineae bacterium | reverse complement strand
AGTCTGATATTGGGCCTGGTCAGTGAACGATGGGGGCCGCGATATGTGGCCCGCATTGGCAGCGGCATAGCCATCCTTGGTCCATTCTTCGCCCTGATCGTCCACCTGACGCAAGCCAAGTGCTTCATTCTAGCCTACCCTTTCGTTTACGTCGCCCTGGGCATTATCAACAGCGCCTGGATGATGGGTTTCACCAACTATATGTTGGAGATCGCGCCCGAAAATATGCGGCCCGCCTACATCGGCCTGGGCAATACCATCCTGGGAGCATTAACACTTATGCCGATGATTGGCGGCTGGCTCCTGGAAGCGACATCCTACACCGTGCTCTTTAGTCTCACCAGCATTATTATGAGCATCGGTTTTCTGCTCACGCTCAGGCTCAAGCCAGCACAGGAAATCGCCTATCAAAGCTATACCTATCTTCTCAATAAGTAGGGGAAGATGGGGTGTTTGCGGGCGGCAAAGCCGCCCGCAAACACCCCGTTCCCCGGTTTATCGAGAGATTTATTGATAAGATACAGCCATACCATATAATGGAAAGGAGAGACAGATGATACTTGTCACCTGCGCTGCGGATTATAAAGGCCAGGCTATCATCCATCAGCTTGTAAGTGAACAACACGAGGCGCGTTGTATTCTTCAGCCATCCCAACACGAACAAAAGCTTCCCTCAGGCGTCCCCTTTTCCACCGTCTCGGCCCGGATGGACGATGTTCCGTCCTTACGAACAGCAATGCAAAACGTGAGCGCCATCATCCACACCCTTGAGGAAAGCGAAGACTTTGGTTACCGGTTAGAAGAACACATCGTCGAGACAGAAAATCTCATCAGAGCGGCCCAAGAGGCCAATGTGAGCCGCTTCATCTACCTGAGCCGATTGGGAGCCAACCGCGCCTCCGCCTACCCAATTTTCTCGGCGCCGGGCGAGATAGAGGCCACCGTGTGCGCAAGCGGCCTGCGATACACCATCCTCCAACCTAGCCTGACTTTTGGCCCTGGCGATCCGTTCACGTCGATGCTCGTGATGCTGGCCAAGTTTTTCCCCTTCATTCTTCCCATCCCCGAAAGCGGGCAATCTCGCTTCCAGCCCCTGTGCGTCGAAGACCTGGCCAAGTGCGCCGTAGCGACACTCAGCCGAGACGACTTGCTTGGACAGACGATCCTCTTCGGTGGGCCGGAACATTTTACTTTCGAGCAACTGGTCGCGGAGGTATTAGCGGCCGCCGGTCTAAAGAGAAAATTGATTCAAATGCGAGTGCCCTTTATCGAGTGGATGGGCGCGTTGGCCAATGCAATGTTGCCCCACAATCCAACGCCTCTCTGGTGGCTGGATCTTATATCGGCCGGCAACACAACTGACCTTCTATCCATCCCTCGCCATTTCGGTTTCGAGCCTCACCGGATGTCAGCCTGTCTCTCCCATTTGCAGTCAAGGTGACCGGCGTTTAGCAATGCAGTCTGGTAAGTGCTGGTTGTTTAGCAATGCAGTCTGGTAAGTGCTGGTTGTCCGATTAACTGGACAAAACCTTGAATATCGTGTATCATTTCTCTGTTTGCCCCTTCAATCCTCCTGACCTGGCAGAGCCAGAGAGCCAAAAAGGAGTTATGGCCGCTAAATTCTTGCTCGTTATGCACTCGTTGTGCAAGAATTCTATTGATAGGCCCCTAAGAGGTAGTTAATGTTCGGGAAGCAATTAGGCATCGACCTTGGCACAATGAACGTACTGGTGCACGTCAAAGGAAAAGGGATCGTTCTACAGGAATCCTCTGTCGTCGCCATTTCATTGGACGAATATAAGATCGTCGCTGTTGGAGAAGAGGCCCGGGCGATGCTCGGACGCACGCCCGATCCCATTGAGGTCATTCGGCCCTTGCGCAATGGCGTCATCGCCGATTATCGCGTCACGCAACGTATGTTGGAATACTTCATTCACAAGGCATCGGGGGGAATTGGGTTATTTAAACCCAGGGTGATGATTAGCGTGCCCTACGGTGTGACCAGCGTGGAGAAACGCGCAGTGCGCGAGGCGGCGTTGGAAGCCGGCGCTAGCCGCGCCCACCTCATCCCGGAACCGCTCGCCGGCGCTATCGGCGCCGGGTTGCCCGTCAATACACCCTCCGGCAACCTGGTTTTGGACATCGGCGGCGGCGCTTCGGAGGCGGCCGTCATCTCGGTCAACGGTATCGTGGTCGCCAGCTCCGTCCGTATTGCAGGCTTAAAGATGGACGCTGCCATCGCGGGCTACGTCCGAAGGAAGTATAACCTGATGATTGGCCAACCGACAGCCGAGATGATCAAGATCCGCATCGGTTCCGCTCTCCCGTTGCAAGAAGACTTGAGCATGGAAGTTCAGGGCCGTGACCAGGTGGCGGGCCTCCCCAGAACCATCACTATCACGACCGAGGAGGTCACCGAGGCGCTATCCGAGCCTTTGGTAGCCATCGTCGGCGTGGTTAAGACGGTATTGGAAAGGACGCCCCCGGAGCTTTCCTCCGACATCATCGACCGAGGAATGGTGCTGATTGGCGGCGGGGCGATGCTGCGCAAGCTGGACGAAATGATCACGCGGGAAACCGGCGTGCCGGCTTACGTGGCCGAGGCGCCAATCGCCTGCGTTTCGATGGGCGCGGGCAAAGCGCTGGAAAAATACGACCTCCTCAAACGTACGATCCCCGATTTGTAAGTGAAGACCCATTTTTAATAGCCCCCAAAGCAACATCAAGTTTCCTGCCTGGCACACAGCACGCGATCCTCGATCACGCCCCCGGCAGCGACTTTACTCCCGCGCAAGATCACGGCCCGGCGCACCAGCGCGCCCGCGCCGATGTGCGCGCCAGTCTCCACGTATACTTCTGGACCGATGCGACATCCTGTTTCCAGGCGCGCGCCAGCCTCAATGTGCACCGGCGGCTCAATCTCAATCTCAATCTCAACCTCAATGAGGACATCCGCCTCGATTCCGCCCGAGGATATGCGCCCTGGATAGTCATCAGCTTGACGGTGTAGGAAATAGCGGTTGAGCGCCAGGAGATCCGATGGATGCGTCATCGTCATCCGCCAGGGCGTCGTCAGCCCTCCCACCCGAGCGCCATCCTCGATCCATAAACGTAATGCGTCGGGAAATTCCCGTTCACCCCTTGAGGAGACCGGCGTCCGGGACAGGCAATCAAACACAGCGGTGGAAAGCGCGTAGAGGGCCGGGACGCCCAAATTGGACGGCGCTTCCTCGGGGGTGGGCTTTTCGACGATATGTGTAACCAAACCATCTGTCAGCGCCACGACGGCCAAGGTGGGGATCTGCTCAGGCCGCACTGACATGAGCGTCAGCGCCGCGTCTAAATCGTCCCGCTGCTGTAACGCCGCCAGGGCGGCTGCGTGCCCTTCGGGATAGAGGTTATCACACGAGGCCAGGAGAAAAGCGCGCGCCCCGGTCGTTTTCACGGCGGTCGTTGCGCAGGATAGCGCGTGGGCCATTCCCAATTGCTGCGCCTGATAGGCCAGCTGGATGGCGTCGCGCCACACCGAGCGCTTCAGGTAGTAGATGAGCGCGTCATCGTCGGGGTGGACGACGAGCACGAAACGGTCGGCGCCCTCACCTGCCAGGCAGGCCATCACCCGCCCGATCATCGGCTGCCCCACGACGGGCAACATAGGTTTTGAGCGCTCATCGGTTAATGGGCGTAAACGTGATCCTTGTCCTGCTGCGAGGATGACTGCTAGCATTTTTGTCATCTCTTGTTATTATCTCGGGTCTTCAGGATTTCGCATGGCCCATCATAGACCCTAAAGGTTTTTGCGCTGGTTTTGATGGAAAAAGGTCATTGTTTAAGGCAAAACCGTTGTTTGCGCGGCTTTGAACAAAACCTTTAGGGTCTTGCCATGCGAAATCCCAGAGAATTATTATCCCTTAATCACTACACGAAGATTTGGTTTGTGCACGCATTGCACACGCAACCCTTCGCCATCCACGTTCGCACGCCATGCCCGGGCATTCTCCAGACCAGATCTGGTCGCAGCGCTGAGCAGCGCGTCGATCAGGGCCGTCTCCTCGCCTGGACGCGCCAGGGCGAAGACCGACCCACCGCCGCCGGCGCCCGTTAACTTGGCCCCCAACGCGCCGGCCGCCAGCGCCGCCTGGATGAGCGCGTTGTTCGCCTCGCCGGCCCCGCCGGGCAAATTGCAATAGGCCATCATCTCGTCGACCAGCCGGTGATTTTCGCCCATCAAGCGCCCCACCGCTTCCCAATCGCCGCGCAGGAACGCCATCTTGCCCCGCCAGGCCGTCGCCCCTACCTGGGCCATCACGTGGACGGCGAAGGGCTTGGGAGCGCCCCGCTCGTATTGCGCGTATTCCTGAAGATAGCGCGCCCGCATCACCCGATGCACATCGCCCGAATCGCGCGTCACGCCAGTGTAGGCGATCACCAAAGATAATCCGTCCGCCCAGCGATCCAGCCGCTCGTAAACGGCGAAAGGCTCTTCGCCAAGCGGGCGCTGGTGCAGCTTGCCCCGATAGTCGATGTAGGCCAGGCCGCCGAATAGCGGGGCGTAGCGGTCGGCGTAACCGCACGTGATGCCCAATTCCCGCGCCTCGACCCGCTGACATAATTCCGCCAACACGTAATCGTTATGCAGACGGGGATCAAGCGCGTAAAAGGCGCGCAAGCCAGCCAGCGTCAGCAGAACCAGGAGCGACGATCCGCCCAATCCAGATTGGCGCGGGACTTCGGTCTGTGTCGTAATTCGTACACCGCCCCGTTCCGCCATCCGCCTCCGCAGTTGTGCGCTATAAGCATACAGCCGGTTGATCCCGCCTTTCAGCAAGTCCAGATCGCCATCGTAAGGGTATGGCGGCGGTGAGTCGAAGGCCTGACGGGCCAGTCTCTCTCCCGCCGGGGTCTCCGCTTCCACCACCACAGCCTCGGCCGGTTCGACGACGGCCCGCGCGTAGCAATCGATCGCCGCTGAGATCGTCGCGTGAGCGCCCTCGCAGGCATCGGCGGGATTGCCCAGAAGATTGACGCGCGCCGGAATGGTCAGGTAATATTTTGTCTTACCGCTAGTCTTACAGCCCATCTTACAGCGCCCGTTCACACAGGAGCACGGTGTACAGATCGAGCGTCAACCGCAACGATCGGCCTTCAAAGGTCTCTTCGCCCAGCGTATCGGGCGAGATCAAGCGCACGTCTGCCACCCAGGGAAGACTCAGCTCAACTTTCTGTGGGCTATCGGCGTAATTGATCAGGTGCAATTGATCGATTGCCCCGCCAGCCCCGTCCTGCCGCCACCATTCGATGGCGACGGGCAGATCGGCTTGAACCTGCGGCACGTACACCGGCCCCATAGCATCCAACAATGCCTCGCGGCTTCTCCTCGCCGGGGGGCGGAAGAGGGGATTATAGGTCGCCCCACCCTGGAGCACACGCTGGGTCGCGTTTGTCCGGTCGAGCAACCCGCGTAACGCACGGCGGGAAAAATAGGTGCGGTATAACGCCATCACGACCCGCCCCAGCAACGATCGAATGGTCGGGCGATATTGCAAGAAAGCGGGCATTGGACGAGGTTCCGACCAGACGAGGCGGGCGCGGGGCCGTCCCTCTCCCTCTCCCAGGGCGACCACGCGCCCACCCTCGGCCGCGAAAGCCCGTAATCGTGCATCCAGAGCGGCGTTCCCGTCATCCCCGGCGGTGGTCGAAATGGTCGGTGGGACGAGCAACGTCTCCACACCATCCCAATCGTCAGGCCCGACGATGCGATAGGGCATGCCGGCCAAAAGCAACGTCTGGCAAGCGCCAAAAACGAGCGGGGCCGTATACTGCCAATCGAAGGGCAGCGTATCGTAGGGGAAATAGACTGCCAGGGGAGAAGCTTCACGTCGCTCATCCTGTCGATAAAGATGGACGTGATCCGCCAACCACTGATGGAGGTCCGCCAGGGCTTTGCGCTGGGCCTCGAATGGCGCTCCCGTCAACAGCGTGAATCCTCCATCGCGACGATCGAAGAACTCGGTTCCTTTGACGACGGTGGCTGCGCCGCAAGCGGCTCCCTCCGCCACCGCCAGCCGGAATTGGCGCGGCGTGTAGACCGGGTCGAAACCGATGCCGGCGATGTATGGGTCCGTGGAAACCGGCGTCCCACCCGACCAGGCGCGGGCGGCTTTACAGGTGATGCTGTTGACGACCGGCGTCCCGTCATCCGCCAGGCGGGGAAAGCTGTGATCCTCAATCATCACCAGGTCAGATATGCGGGCCGCCTCGCGAAGGTCGACGCCAAAATCGGCGTAATGGTTGCAATTGACAGCGTCGTAGACATTCTCGGCGATCACGACGTCGGCGCGCAAGGAGCGGGCGTAATCGGCTAACTCGCCGACCACGCGCCACACCACACGCGCCCGCCAGGCGAGGTAATCCTGGGCCTGCGGATCGCCGGGATCGAGATGGGCGGGAATATCCTGCCCACCGCTATGCCGGCGATAGGCTTCCCGGCAGCGCTCGCAATAACAACCGGCGCCGGTCAACCAGGTTCCAAACAAGGAGAGGATGTGCATCCCCATCCATGGATTATCGAAGAAGACGCCGTCGGCGCCCGTCTCCACAATCTCACACACGCGTTGGCGGAGTTGTTCGCGCCAATCTGGATGATGCCAGCAGGTCATATACCGGCCGGTGTAATAATGAATCAATTTGCCGTGGGGATCGCGAGCGTACCAATCCTTCTCTCGATGCGTTCCGGCGTAAACGCAGTTCGACAGTTGCACGTAAGCAAAGACCCGCAAGCCAGCCTCGTGAAAGACATCCACCGCCTGCTGGAAGCTTTCTCGCTGCGCTTGTTCCTGCTCCATCTCCGGCGGGAATCCCCAGTTGTACATCAGATAGGCCCAATTGAAGCCCACCTCCGCCAATAAATGAGCCGCCTCGGCCGTGTGAGCCGCCAGGTGAAGCGCCTCGTTGACCGGCGCGCCCATAAACTTGAGTTGATTCATCATCACGGTGCTAGGCCCGCCCCAGAAGTAAACGGGTCGATGGCTGCCGACGCCAAACATTTCGTTGCCCATATTCGCTCCCTCATTCATCGTATTCATCAATTCGTATGGGTGCGTTTCATTTGAGGCAAGGCTCGTTTGAGGCAAGGCTCGTAGTAGGCGATTTATCGCCGTAAAAGCGCGCTGAAGCACGCACTACAAACAACGCTTAAAGCATTTGAAACACACCCAATTCGTATTCACCAATCGCACACTTTCCAATAGTGGGCCTCTTCCGCCCATTTCTGGCGCAAGGCCTCGGGAAGTTTGCCCAACGTCGCGTCACACTCGGCGGACACGGTTCCGTCGGGCAACCGAATCTCCCCCGATACACGAGCGCCCACCCCGCTCATCCGCTCCAGCCGTCCCACGGCGACCAGAGGGGTCTCCGTCGGCGTCGGCTGACGGTAGCGAACGTTCAGCTTGAGCGTGACCATAAAGTTGTCCTCTCCGCCTTCCATCATCACCACCCGACCGGCGGTCTCGTCCAGGATCGCAGCGACGATGCCGCCGTGCGCAATTCCCGGATAACCCTGGTATTCCGGAGGCAGGGAGAACTCGGCTCTCACCCGTCCCGCCTCCGAATTCTCGTAAAAATCCAATTTTAAGCCAACTGGGTTCTCTCTTCCACAGATGAAACACATTCGAGAGACGTGTTGCTTCTTCATATTGTTTCTCCATATCTCCCATATCTAGTGAGGCTCCCCACCTGTGGGAGGATGAACAGTTGTTATTCTCCTATAATCACTACACGAAAGTTTCGCGAGGTCAACATGGTCGCCAATCCGACTGTAAAAACCGAAGCCGCCAGCGCTAGGCGGCTGGCGGCTCTCTAGATCTCTCAAAGGGAAAAGCGGGTGTGGGGATTCGAACCCCAGACATTCAGCTTGGGAAGCTGACGTTCTACCACTGAACTACACCCGCATCGGCCCAGATTATAGCGAGTTTGACGCAAAATGTCAAATCACGTCACTGCTCGACCCGTGGACGCCATAGCAGTTTTTCACGAATGGCCATGTCGGTGCCGCGGATTTTAAACGCCAGGTCGGCGGCGATGTTGCGCATCAGGCGATAGCCCAAGTCGGGGTGCTGATCGCACAACTGGATGAGGCCATCGCGGGGGATGCGCAGGAGGCGCGTCTTTCTGGAAGCGCAGCGGGCGGCCGCCGAGCGCAACCCTTGATCCACCAGGCTGATCTCCCCAAAGGTCTGTCCGCGCCTGACTGTGGCGATGGTCAGCGGTTCTGACTGCCGGCGGGCGGACGCCTGGACGAGGGTTGGATTGACCAGGATGTCTACTGCGCCGTTGGCGACGACGTACAACTCATCCCCGCGGCTGTTCTCCTCGAAGATAATCTCATTGGCGGGCGGCTCGATCTCTGTACAGAGCGCCGATACCATCTCCAGTTGATCGTCGGTCAGGTCATAGAAGATGTCGGCCTGCCGCAAAACGTGACTATACTCTGCGATTTTCTCTACCGGTGTGTTCACATCCCCTCCCTTTTTCAGCTAACCAGACTTGCTAAATTTTATCACACTTAGTGATAAATTCTATCACACTTTGTCATAACGGCAAAATCCAATGTCCGTGAATGAGTGTCGACTCAATCACCTTAAATGCACGAAATCTCTTCTCATTCATTCCCCTCAACGACAAATAGTCGCC
>DAOTUC010000203.1:0-31740 GCA_034437315.1 Anaerolineae bacterium | reverse complement strand
CATAGACCCTAAAGGTTTTTGCGCTGGTTTTGATGGAAAAAGGTCATTGTTTAAGGCAAAAACGTTGTTTGCGCGGCCTTGAGCAAAACCTTTAGGGTCTCGCCATGCGAAATCCCAGAGAACCAAGTTATCTATTCAGAGGTGTCTATTGAACGCTCTAGCGTACGTGCAATTCAACCAGGATAGATTCCTGTCGGAACTTCAAGAATTCTTGCGCATCCCCAGTGTGAGCACGCAGCTCGAGCACAAGCCGGACGTCGACCACGCGGCCGGTTGGTTGCGCGATAAATTGCTGGCGGCGGGCTTTCCCAGGGCGGATGTCTTGCCGACTGCTGGTCATCCCGTGGTGTACGCCGAATGGCTGGAGGCCGGGGATGACGCGCCGACCGTCTTGATCTATGGTCACTATGATGTGCAGCCTCCCGATCCACTGGATGAGTGGAAGACCCCGCCGTTTGAGCCGACCATCGTAGGGGAGGACCTCTTCGCGCGCGGGGCGTCCGACGACAAAGGCCAATTGTACATCCACGTCAAGGCGGTCGAGGCGCTGGCGGAGACGAACGGCAGTCCGCCGGTCAACGTCAAGTGCATCTTCGAGGGGGAAGAGGAGTGCGGCAGCCCGAGTTTGGCGCCCTTCGTCCAGGAGTCTGTCGATCTATTGGACGCCGACGTGGGCCTGATCTCCGATACCCACATCCTGGGCAAGGACACGCCATCCATCGTCTACGGGTTACGGGGCATCGCCTACGTCGAGGTCGAGGTGACCGGGCCGGATCACGATTTGCATTCCGGCGCCTATGGGGGCGCGGTGCACAATCCGATCAACGCCCTGTGCGCGATGGTCGCCCAACTCCACGACGAGGATGGGCGAATCGCCATTCCCGGCTTCTACGACAGGGCGCGGGAGCTTTCGGCTGAGGAGCGGGCGGAGATCGCAAAATTGCCTTTCGACCGGGATGCGTGGCTCGAGGAGACCGGCGTGCAGGACGATTGGGGAGAGCCAGGCTATACGATCGTTGAGCGGGTTTCGGTGCGCCCTACCCTGGACGTCAACGGGATGTGGGGCGGCTACATTCAGCCCGGAGCCAAGACCGTGCTCCCAGGCAAAGCTTTCGCCAAGATTTCGATGCGCCTGGTCCCCGATCAGGACCCGGCGGAGATCGCCCAATTGGCCGCTGATTACCTGAAGCGGATTGCGCCGCCGACCGTCTCGGTTGAGGTGCGCGATTTGCACGGCGGCGAGGGGGCCATCGTGCGCCGCGACAGCCCGGCGATGCAGGCCGCTTTCCAGGCCTACACCGAGGTCTTTGGTCAAGAACCGGTCTTTGCCCGTGAAGGAGGGTCGATCCCCGTCGTGGCGTTGTTCCAGCAGGTGCTGGATATTGAGACGGTCCTGATGGGTTTTGGCCTCCCCGACGACCGTTTGCATTCGCCCAACGAGAAATTCTATCTACCAAATTTCTATCGAGGGATTGAGACCGCTATCCGTTTTATGGAAATTCTGGGCGCATAAGTTTTAAGTTTGCAAGTGGGCAAGTTCGAGGCTCTTCTGGGATGGAGGGCCTTGGGCTTGCCCATTTTGACTTCTCTCCTAGATACGAAACTTCCCGCAGGTTCGCTAAACTCGCGGGAGGTTGACAAATAGGTTGGCCTTGGGGATAATACCCGCATGAAAAGAACCGGATGGATTTTCAGTCTGCTCTGTATGCTCGGATTGGCGGCGCTGGCAGCCTGCAACGCGCCGGTCGAGTTGCCGGCCTTCATCGCGCCGACCGAGACGCCGACGCTCACCCCCACGCGCACGCCTACCCCCACATCTACACCGACCGCCACTCCCACCCCCACTCCCACTCCGAGCCCGACGCCTGACCCGGCTGAATGGTTCACCGATGCGCAGCGAGCGATGCGTGTGGGGAACTATCCGGCGGCGGCCGAGGCGTATCAGGTCGTAGCTTCAGCATCTTACGCCCCGGAGGACGTGAGCGCCGAGGCGCGCATCGGCCTGGGAGAGGCCTATCTGCGCGACGGCGCCTATCTGGATGCCGCCGAGGCCTTCCGCGACTTCATCGCGCTGTATCCCACCAGCCCTCTGACCTCGGACGCCTATTTTCTGCTGGGTAAAGCGCTGATGGGGGCGGGCGAACCGTTATCGGCGACGGCGGCGTACCACGCCCACCTCTCCGCCGGGACAGTCATCACGCCGGACGTCAACGAGTTCCTGGGCGACGCCTATCACGCCGGCGGCGCGTACATCACCGCGACCCATTTCTACTCGCTGGCTATCGTGGAGGCCCCCAATCGCTCCTTCGAGGTGGGGATGCGGGAGCGCTTGGCCATGTCCTACGCGGCGATGGCGGATTACGCCGCCGCCGTCGTGCAGTATGAGGCGATCCTAGACGTGGCCCAGATTCGGGCCTACCGGGCGCGGATTGAGCATCAGGTCGCCCAGACGCTCCTCCTGGCCGGCGAGACGGAGGCGGGTTACCGTCGACATCTCTCGCTCGTCGAGACCTACCCCGACGAATATCACGCCTACCTCTCGCTGGTGGAGCTGGTGAACGCCGGTCGGCCGGTGGACGATTATCTGCGGGGGGTGGTCAATTATCATAGTGCCTCGTATGATCCGGCGGCGGCGGCGCTCAATCGTTACCTCGCGACCGATCCGGAGCAGTACGCCGCCGACGCTCACTGGTATGCCGGGCTTTCCTACCTGGCGGCCGGCAGCCCAGGCCTGGCGGCCGAGCGCTTTCGGACGCTGGTCGATGCGTATCCCGATCACCGGCGTTGGGGCGATAGTTGGATGCGGTTGGCGCAGGCTTACGTCAACGCGGGCAACGTGACGAGCGCTATTGAGACGTACCGGGCGTTTGTCGAGACTGCGCCCGACCATCGGCGCGCCCCCGAGGCGCTGTGGGAAGCGGCTCGCCTTCTCGATCAAGAGGGAGATCTCGAGGCGGCCGCCCAGGCTTACATGGATTGCCACCTTCAATATCCCCATTCCGATTACGGCGACCTGGCGCTGTTCCGCAGCGGGCTCCAATCCTACCAAATGGCGGATTGGATCAGCGCAGCCGTGGCGTGGGATACGTTGATCGCTCTCTATCCCACCTCCGCTTACCGGCCGATGACGTTCCTGTGGCTGGGCAAGCTCCGGCAACGACAGGATGATTGGCCCGCCGCTTACGAAGTCTGGGGGGCGGCGCAGGCGGCTCAGCCCCTTGATTACTACGGTTTGCGGGCGGCCGACCTGATCGACGATCCCCAGGCCGACGCCTTCCCCGCGCTCCGCTACGCGCCCGATGAGGGATACGACGAGGCGAGCGCCCAGGCCGAGGCGGAGGCCTGGTTGGCGGGGTGGGTGGGTTTGGAAGCAGGCGGCGACCTGAGTCGTCTCCGGCCTGATTTAGCCGCCAATCCACATCTCCAGCGGGGGATGGCGCTGTGGCGGCTGGGGGAATTCGCCGAGGCGAAGGGCGCGCTTGAGGACGTGCGCTACGCGACTCGCTCGGACGCCGAGGCGCAATATCAACTGGCGCTGGCCTACCGGGACATCGGGCTCTACCGTTCCTCGATCCTGTGCGCCGCCCAACTGGTGAGCCTCTCGCCGGTCACCGGGACGCTCGACGCGCCGGATTTCATCGCCCGGTTGGTCTATCCCCTGTATTATGAGGATTTGCTCCTACAGGAGGCTGAGCGGAACGATCTGGATCCGCTGCTAGTCTTCGCTCTCATCCGGCAAGAGAGTATGTTCGAGGGCCTGGCGACCTCTATAGCCAGCGCCCAGGGCTTGATGCAGGTGATCCCGCCCACCGGCGAGCAGATCGCCGCCGAGTTGGGTTGGCCGCCGGGCTACCAGACGAGCGACCTTTACCTGCCTTACGTGAGCGTGCGTTTCGGGGCCTATTATCTGGCGCAACAGCGCGACCGTTTCGACCGGCGGATCGAGGCGGCGCTGGCGGCCTACAACGGCGGGCCGTTCCGCGCTGTGCGGTGGTTGGAGCGGGCGGGCGATGACGCTGATATGTTCCTGGAGACGATCCACATCCGTGAGACGCGGCTCTATCTCCAATTGATCAAGCGGCACCTGAGCATCTATCAGGCTTTGTATGGCGGGGCGGAGCGGTGAGCGCGTTGCGTCAATCATCTCCGACCGCCGGCAAGGTGAACGTGAAGCGTGTCCCTTGACCCAGCGCGCTCTCCACCCTGATCCGCCCACCGTGGGCCTCGACCAGTTGCTTGGCGATGGCTAATCCCAGCCCCGCCCCTCCGGTGGCCCGCGAGCGGGACTTATCGGCCCGGTAGAAACGCTCGAAAACGTAGGGCAGATCCGCCGCAGCGATGCCGGCGCCGGTATCCCACACCGTGAGCTCGACCCATTGCTCCTTGTTTAACACCCGGCCCGACATCCGGCCCGACACCCCGATCTCACCGCCCGCTGGCGTGTGCGTCAACCCATTTTCCAGCAGATTGCGCAAGACCTGACCAATCCGTTGGGCGTCAACGTCCACCAGGGGCAATTCGTCCGGCGTCTCGACGCGCAACGCGACCCCTTTGGCCTCGCTCCGGGGGATGAAGGCCTCGACAGCCCGATCGACCAGATCGGCCGGGGCCAGCGCCTGGCGATTCAAGCGTAATTTACCGGCCTCGGCCAACGATAGTTCTTGCAAGTCGTCCACCAGGTGATTGAGCAACATCGCTTCCTCGTGGAGGGAGTCGATGACGCGCATCTCCGGTTCCACCACCCCGTCCTGTATCGCCTCCAGATAGCCCCGCACGTTGGTCAGGGGGGTGCGTAATTCGTGGGCGACGTCGGCGACCATGTTGCGCCGCAACGCTTCGAGGCGGGCCAATCCATCCGCCATGCGATTAAAGGCCTGGGCTAGATCGCCGATCTCGTCTTTGGATGAAATTTCCACTCGCTGGCTCAAGTCGCCAGCCTCCATCCGGCGGGCCGCCTTGGTCAGCGCCTCCACCGGGGATAGGATGCGTCGGGAGAGGCCGAGGATGAGCAACACGGCCCCCAATCCGGCGCCGACGACGACCAGCAACAGTGTGCGATTGACCGATTGCAGTAAGCCTTCGATGCCCGACGGTTCTGCGTTTCTGGGTGCGCCCATGTATAGCGCGCCCACCGGCGCGCCCCGGTGCACCAGAAGGGCCGCCGGGGCGCGCCAATCTTTGCTCACCGCTTGCCCGATGAGCTGTCCATCCGAATCGGCCACGATCCGCCTGTCCCGGTTGGCTAGGATCACGCGCTCGCCCGTGATCTGTCCGATCCGTTCGATTTCCATCTGGACCCCAGACCAGTCGCCATGGCGGGCGTAGTGCATCGACAGGAACGTCTCGATCCGCCGGTCGCGCAGCATACCCCGCCGCTCCTCGTAATTCTGGAAAGTCCGCGTGGTCACCTGGACGCTGAGTATGGCGATCAAACCGATGACGGTCGCCACGATCAGGATCACCGTCGCCAATAAGCGAAAACGAAGGGAGTGAAACATCTCAATCTCTCTCTACCTCGTCGTTGAACTTGTATCCCACGCCGTAGACAGTCTGGATGTAGCGTGGTTCCTTGGAATTCGGCTCGATTTTCTGGCGTAGGTTTTTGACGTGGACGTCTACCGTGCGTTCAAACCCCTCGAAATCGTAACCGAAGACGCGATCCAGCAGTTCCGGGCGGGTGAAGGCCTTGCCCGATTCCCCGGCCAGCACTTCCAGCAGCCGGAACTCGGTCGGGGTGAGATCCACGAGTTCGCCTCGCGCCCGCACCTCGTGACTGCGGCGGTCGATCTCCAGGCCATCGAAGGCGAGCGCCGTCGGCCCGGTCGAAGAGGCCTTGCCCGCCCGGCGCAACACCGCGCGCACCCGGGCTGTCACCTCGCGGGGATTGAATGGTTTGGTGACGTAATCGTCGGCGCCCAGTTCCAACCCGATGAGTTTGTCCTCGTCGGTGGTCCGGGCCGTGAGCATGATGATCGGCACGTCGGATTCGGTCTGCAGGATACGGCAGATGTCAAGGCCGTCTATCTCTGGCAACATCAAATCTAAAAGGATGAGGTCCGGCTGTTTCTGCCGGGCCAGTTCCAGGGCGTCCAACCCGCCGTAGGCGGTGAGCACGCGGTAACCGTCTTTCTCCAGGTACAGCCGAAGCAATTCCACGATTTTCGGATCGTCGTCAACTATCAGGATTTTTTCTTTGAGCATTTGTGTGTTTTACGTCCTACGTCTTGTGTCCTACGTCCTGTGTTCTACGTCTTGTGTCCTACGTTCTGTGTCCTACGTCCTATGTCCTATGTCTTGTGTCTTAATTTTACAGGAGTTTGGTGGATTGCGCCACATTGCGATGGAGGGTTGCAACTGTCGGTTGGGTTAGGTTCAGGGTAGGCAAATGGCCCTGGCTGACGTTTCTCAACCAGGGCCATCTTGATATCATCCGCCGGAGATCAAGCCGTTCTCAGTTTACAAATCCTCGCCATTGCTCGATGCATCGGGTGCGAAGTTGGGGCAGTCGCCCAATCTGGGGCCGGGACCAAAGCGGCGACCCCTGGGCATAAAGCCTTTTTCGATTCCCTCGAGTATCCAATCGGCCTGTTCCTCGCTCATCGCGCCATTCTCGACTGCTCGCTCAATGGCTTCCTGCATCGCTGTGTTGCGGGCGGCGTCAAACGCCTCTCGTAACGCTTCCATCTCGACGCCCTGTGCTTCGGCGACCTCTGCCAGCGTCTGACCGGCGTGCAGTTCGGAGAAGAGTTCCTCCGGCGTCAAGCCCAGGACCTCGGCAGCTGTGTCAAACATCGTCCACTGCCCGCCGAAAAAGTGAGCGCCGCCGAGAGTGGGGCGTCTGCCTCTCATCATCTTGCCAAAAGCGAACGGCGCCTCCGTATCCGGCGTCGGTTCCTGGGCGAAAACAGCGCTCACGCCGACCAGTGAGATGAGCAACGCCGTCAATCCTACACTCGCCAATACCATCAGTTTCTTTTTATTCATTCGATTTACCTCCTTAAATTGTGGGGTCGTTCTCGAAAAGTTTATCTCGAACGCTCTGTAACGTCTGTCTGGCTTTCCTCCAGCTTGCCTCTATATTACCATATCGATATGAAGAACTGATGAAGGAGTCGTTAATATGCGGTATAGATATGGCTCGGCCCGTTGACTTACCCATCAACTTGCACTATACTGAACAGGCGTTAGAAGGCGCTATCCCAGACTGATGAAGGAGGAAGGACGTTATGAATACTATCAATCAAGATCAGGATAATCTTAAACAACTAATCGGGCATCTGGGCGATTTGCTCAAGCTTATGGGCAGCGCCGTCGGCGCTTCCAGCCTCGGCGTGACCCTTCTCTATATGGTCGGTTTCGTGGTGGTCAACACTAGTCTCTTGCGTCACGGCGCTTACGACATCTCGCTCTTGAGGGCCGAGTTTCTGGCGGCCGGCATCTCCTACGCCATCCTCACCCTGGGCATGATCCTGGCAGGGGCCGCCGCCGTCAATTGGCTCGTCGAGCACGTCGAGGATTTCCTGTCGCAGTCGGAAGAGGGGGAAAAATCCGTTCCCCTAACAGCGACCCACCGTTTAACCTCGCTGGTCATCATTCTGTTCACCGGCGCTGTGTTCTTGTGGAGCGTGAACCGGGTCGCTCACCTGTTCCCGGCCGGTTTCCAATGGTGGCAACGATTTGGACGCGCTGTGACGTGGGGATACACGGTCGCGCTCGTCGGCGGCATCTACGTCGAATATCTGGAGCGCGAGGGCTTCTGGAGAGAAATCAGCGCCCCGATGCCCGCTTTCCCCGCGCTCATTAACCCTATGATGCTGGGCGTGGGGTTGTTGATGGTCGCTCTCGTCAGCTACGGGGGGTACGCTTATCCTTATCTCCCTAAATCCTGGGGCGGCGGCAGCCCCATCTACGTCGAATTCATCGTTGTAGAGGAATCCCGCCAGATGTTGGAAACGCTGGGCCTCCGAATCGGGGATGAGGGGCTGAGCGAACGGGTGGAATTCCTGACCGAGAGCGAGGAGCGAATCTTCGTGCTCACCCAACAAGGGGACACGCTCTCGTTTGCGCCTGATCTGGTCCAGGCCTCCAAGTTTTACGATATCGACTATTACGTCTCGGCCGAAGCGCACCTGAACCGGGGCGATTGGTATCGGGAGCAGAGAGAGTGGACCGCGGCGATCAGGGAATATAACGCCGCCCTCCTGATCCAGGCCAGCCTCCTGGAAGCCCGAATCGGGCGCGGGATAGCCCATGTCGAGCGATATATCGAAAGCGCCCGCACAGACACGCCCAACAACCAGGCCTATTACGCCGCCTATAGTGATCTGACCGAGGCGATTCTACAAACCCAATCAGATGAGGTAAAGGACGATCAACAAGCCGCTCAGGCCTATTACTACCGGGGCCGGTTGTCCTTCTATGATCAAAATAAGGAGCGGGCGGCGCAAGATGTGTCGTGGGCCATTCGCCTGGATCCCAGCTACCTGCAAACCGCGATGTTAGAAGAGGCTTTCCGCGCCGATGTGCTGACCGATGACGCCTTTCGGGGCGAAATGTACAACATGAACGTGGGCGAATTGGCGGAGGAGTACGGGACGCTGGGGCGCGTCCTGGCGTCCCAATCCCCCGAAAAAGCGCCCGCTGTGTACGACATGGCCGCCAATCTGGCCCTGAAGGCGCTCGATTCCCCCAACCGGTTGGAGCGCAGCGCCTATTTCTACAATCTCAAGGCGCAAGCACTCGAATCCCTCTCCCGAAATGAGGAGGCGTTGGACGCCTGGCGTCGCACCCTGGAGTTGGATCCCAGGAATATGGCCTATCACTATCAGTACGCCCGCCTGGCTTACGCGCGGGGATTGCTGGAGGAGGCGCAGGCCAAGTGCGACGTCGTGTTCGCGCGGGGGAGGGTGGACTCGGTGACCATCGACTGCCGCATCTTACAGGGGAATTTGAACCGGGATAAAGAGATGACCAGCCGGGCGATTGAGGATTACACCTGGGCGGCCCAGAAAGCCATCGAACGGGGATTCCTGAGCTCCGCGGCCTCTGCTTATTATCAACGGGCTCGCCTCGAGGCCAAGCGAGGCGAGACGGAACGGGCGATTGCGTGGTTGAGCAAGTCGATGTGGCTCGACCGCTCGCTGAAGGAAAAAGCGGAGATGGAGAGCGACTTCAACGTGATCCGGGAATCCAGCGCTTACCAGAAGGCGCTCTCGCCTCCCGTCGTTGTGGAGATCAGATCGGACCTCGTAGAAAGATCGATCGAATTTCTGCTCCAGGAGCCGGCCGACGATTTCCCGGAGCACGTCGCCACGCTCGTCACCCAGATCCTCCAACTGACCGATGTCCTCCAGTTGAACGACGCCGGTCACGCTGAATTGTACGCCATCTCGGAGGATCAGCGCTTGTACGTCTTTCGGTTGAAAGCGGATGCGTCCCATAACGCCGCAGAGGTAGCCGGCGTGCTGCGCAGACTCCTGGGGTTAACCGATGAGACTGTCATGATCCAATCGGCGATACAAGCGCAGCGCTCGCGAGATGTGATCCCGCTTGAGTGACGATAGAGGCAAACGGCAGCGTCGCGATTGATCCGCCATTACAGGATTTCGATCTCCCAATCGACGACCATCACCTCTGGATGGTGACGCTCAATCCACTGGATCGCCCGCTCCAGGCTGGTGTGGATGTAGCCCGGTTCGTTGCCGACGGTGACGAGGGCGATGCGGGCGGATTGCCAGAAATCGTTGTGACCGACTTCGGCCGTGGCTAGATTAAACTCCCGACGCAGGCGCAACAGGATGGGTTTGAGCAGCCGGCGTTTGCCCTTCAAGGAACTGTTGCCGGGAAGATGAAGTTCGATACGACAGGCGCCGATTATCATATGGGTGGGTTGGTCAGTTGGTCTATTGGTAGTTTGCTATCTGTCATTCTACCATGCCTGGTTGGCAAGTTCAAATTCGATAGGTCCACGCGGGGGCGGCGTATTTGTTGTCCCGGAGGTTCTCCGCATGGATGATTTCCCCGTCGGTCAATCCGCCCGGTTGTAAGCATAGATTCAGGCCATCGGTGAAGCCGGCGATCATCGCCTCGATTATCTCCTCCCACGTGATTGAGCGGCCCAGCGCCTGTTCGATGGTAGTCGCTCTGGCCCGCACGAGGTCGGGGTCGGGGTGGGCTGCCAGGTATTGGCAAATGCGCGTGATGTCGCCATACAGGGGCACAGCGCCATGTTGGAGCACGACGCCTTGAGCTCGCATCTGGGCGCTGCCGGCCAATTTGCGCCCCCCGGCGGTGATCTCGTAATCGGATGGGGTCTCGAAACAGACTGGCCCCCGGGTGTGACGGTTTTCCGCCCGTTGATCGGCGGCGATATCGGGGACGCCCAGGCGTTGAAGACCCCGGATTAGCGCGGCGCTGAGTCGGCGATAACTCGCTGTCACGCCGCCGGACACGCGGGCGTCGCTCTGGGGGACGACGACGCTATAGGTCAGCTCGTCGACGTGTAAAATAGCCTGCCCCCCGGTGGGACGGCGGACTACGTCAAATCCGCGCGCCTTCAGAGCCTCGTGATCTACGTCGGCCGCTTGCTGTCCCCGTCCCAGAGACAGGCATGCCGGCTCCCAGGCGTAGAAACGGAGCGTGGGCGGTGACTGGCCCGCCGCCATAGCGCGCAGAATTGCCTCATCCACCGCCATATTGTGCGCCCCATCCGCCGGGGCGGAGCGAATCAAACGCCAGGTCTCAATCGGGTAAGTATTCATTGTCATATTTTATCTTTTCAATAAACAGGGGTCACGTAAGGTGGAACGGATCTTCTCAACTCTCAACTCTCCATTCTCCACTCTCGTCCCCCATATCCGTGTTGCCGCCGAATGGTAGTAGGGTATAATTGTAACATCAACTGATAGAAGGAGCAAAGGCATGAAGATGACGAAAACGTGCGCTTATTGTGACAACTCGGCCATCTACCGGGACCGGACAGACGGCTGTTGGTTATGTCTTTCCCACGCCCGACTGGAAATCACCGGCCCCCGGGGCAAGAGCCCTCGCCCGCCGGTGACCATCCGCCCGGTCACGGAGATGGACAGGCCCTATCTCATCGAGCTGGTCAACTATTTCTGGAACGAAATGGAAATCGAGTGTTTTGACTGCACCTATCAAGCGGCGGACATCCCGGCTTACGTCGCCTGTGACGAGCGCGAGATCGTCGGCGTCGCCAGTTACGCTCGGCATGAGGATGCGATCAACCTGGTGGCGTTGCACGTTGCGCCTCAGTGGCAAGGGCGGGGCGTCGCCAACTCGCTGCTGGGCGCGCTGATCGACGCGGCTTGCAGAGAGGACGGCGTCAACCAAATCGTCGTCGCCACGAGCAACGACAATCTCCTGGCGCTGGGATTTTACCAGCGGCTCGGTTTCGTCATCACAAATATCCTCCCCGGGCGCGTGGTCGAGCAACACGGCGGCGTCGAGCTGGTCGGTTTCGCCGGCATCCCGGTGCGTGACGAGATCCAATTGGCGTTGCAGCTATGAGCGGCCGGTCGATTGTCGCCATCACGATGGGCGATCCGGCCGGCGTGGGGCCGGAGGTGGCAGCGAAAGCGCTGGCCCGCGAGGCGGTCTGGGCGTGTTGCCGCCCGCTGGTCGTGGGCGACGCCGCTGTGCTGGCGAAAGCTGTTAAGCTGGTGGAGGCGCCGTTGAGAGTTCGCAGCGTCGCCGACGTCTCGGAGGCCCGTTTCGACCCGCGCGCGCCGGACGTGCTCGACCTGAGAAACGGGGGCGTCGAACAACTCGCGCCGGGATATGTCTCGGCCGCGGCGGGGCAGGCGTCGGTGGATTACGTCACGCGGGCGGTCGAGTTGGCCCAGGCGGGCGAGGTTGACGCTATCGCCACCGGGCCGATCAACAAGGCCGCGCTGCAAGCCGCCGGCGTCTCCTACATCGGGCACACCGAATTGCTGGCGGCGCTCACCGGCGCGGAACGGGCGACGACCATGCTGGCGACGCCCGGTCTGCGGGTGACGCACGTCACCCGACACGTCCCTCTGCGCGAGGTCGCGGCCCACATCACGCGGGCAAACGTGCTGGAGACGATCCGTATGACCGACGCAGGTCTGCGATTGATGGGCGTCGCGGCCCCCAGCTTGGCGGTCGCAGCGCTCAATCCGCACGGCGGCGACGAGGGATTGCTGGGCCGGGAGGAGATCGACGTCATCCAGCCAGCGGTCGAGGCGGCGCAGGCCGAGGGCTTGACGGTCTACGGGCCGATGCCGGCCGATTCCATCTTCTTTCACGCTATCCGGGGCGCGTTCGATGCGGTGGTGGCGATGTACCACGATCAGGGCCACATCCCCATCAAAACCCACGGCTTCGAGCGGAGCGTGACGGTGACGTTGGGGTTGCCTATCGTGCGCACGTCGGTGGATCACGGCACTGCTTTCGACATCGCCTGGCAGGGCGTAGCCAGCGAGGAAAGTATGGTCGAGGCGATCAAATTAGCAGCCCAGTTGACGCTTGAACTGCATAGTTAAATCCGAGAGAGTCTTCAAAAAGACTCTAATCGCTCATCAAATTACTACTGTTTCATATTGCAACACCCGACATTTTTCTATCGTTTCAATATGAAACAAATGTGACCAAAATCTTGACAAACCCTCCACATATAAGCTATAATGAGCATTGTGGTCAAGCGCAAGAGCATGTGCACCATCTAGTATCCTAAAACTAGGTCTGTTCACCCAGGCGCTCCGTTGGGGCTAACGACCCCGGCTCTCCTTCAGGCAAGATGGGTGAACGTTTACTCCCAACCAAGAGGTAAAGAGATGCGCAGTTTGGCGGGGGCTATCTTTCAATTCTATTGCTGGATAGGCGTTGAATCGTGCGCTATCCGCTGGTCGCGACTGCGCAATGGGCTTCACTGACACCATTCAAATGGATTGATTTGGATGGTGTCTTTTTTTGTTGCAACATCCAGGGTTGAGAGGGGTGTGATGCTTCAATAGGAGGGTAATGCTGCGAGGGAGGTGATATATCGCGATAGTGTGAGTCTAGCCCAAATCAAGCCGTGTGTCGAAAGTTTGCTCGTCTAACTATAATAAAGGAGAACATCAGTCATGAAGAAGAATGGTTTAACGGGAGAGTTGATCGCTGAGGTGTTTGGCACCTTTATCCTGATCCTCTTGGGCGACGGCGTCGTCGCCAACGTGGGGCTGGCTCCCCGCCTGGCTGCGCCGGCCTACAACTGGAACACGATCACCTGGGGATGGGCGATGGCAGTCATGGTCGCCGTTTACGTCACCGGCGGCGTCTCCGGCGCGCACATCAACCCGGCGGTCACCCTGGCTCTGGCCGTGAAGCGCGGTTTCCCCTGGAACAAAGTAGGGCCTTACATGTTGGCGCAGCTGGTCGGCGCCTTCCTCGGCGCGCTGGGCGTCTACATCACCTACTTCGACGGCCTGGTAGCAGCCGGCATGCCCAACGTCTGGTGCACCGGCCCTGGTTCCATTTTTGGTCAAGCTTGGTGGGGAGGGGCGGGCGCAGCGTCCGCTGGCGCATACTCGCTAGGCATCGCTTTCCTCACCGAAATCTTCGGCACGATGGTGCTATTGTGGGGCGTTTTGGCCAGCGGAGATACCAAGAATCTGGGCGTGGGCGCCAACCTTGGCCCCATGGTCGTCGCCCTGACCGTTCTCGCGGTCGGCCTTTGCCTGGGCGGCCCCAGCGGTTACTCCATCAATCCGGCCCGTGACCTGGGCCCCCGTATCTTCGGTACCATCGTCGGCACGAAGGGTCTCTTTGGTGGGCTATACTGGCTGTTGCCCCCAGTCATCGCGCCGCTGATCGGTGGGGTGTTGGGCGCCTTCGCCTACGACTGGTTCGTCACCCCCAACCTGCCCGCCGGGGAGTAAGATAACTGTGCTTTAGTCAGGGGGAAATGAACATATTCCGTTGGGAGGAAAGAGGCCCCCTGCTTCCCTCCTGTTGATTGAATTAGAGGAGGTCTATTGTGAAGAAACTGATTAACAATCCCGAGGCCGTGGTCAAGGAGGAGCTGGAGGGCCTGGCCCTTGCTTATCCCGACTTGATCAAGGTGCACTTCGAGCCTAACTTTATCTATCGCGCTGATGCGCCGGTGGCGGATAAGGTCGCGATCATCTCCGGCGGAGGCAGCGGACACGAACCGATGCACGGGGGTTTCGTGGGTATGGGAATGCTCGACGCGGCTTGCCCTGGCGAGGTTTTCACTTCTCCAACGCCAGACCAGATGTTGGAAGCCGCCAAGATGGTGAACGGCGGCGCCGGCGTGCTGTACATCCAAAAGAATTACACCGGCGACGTGATGAATTTCGAGATGGCAGCCGATTTGGCCCGCGCCGATGGCATCGACGTCCAAAACATCCTCATAGACGACGACGTGGCTGTGAAAGATAGTCTGTACACCGCCGGACGGCGGGGCGTCGGCGCCACCGTGTTGGCGGAGAAGATCTGCGGCGCCGCCGCCGAGAAAGGCTACGACCTGAAGAAAGTGTCCGACCTATGCCGCAAAGTCAACCTCAACGCCCGCAGCATGGGGATGGCGCTCACCTCTTGCACCGTTCCGGCCGCCGGCAAGCCCACGTTCGAGCTGGGAGAGGACGAGATGGAGATCGGCATCGGCATCCACGGAGAGCCTGGTCAGAAGCGGATGGATTTGAAGACCGCCGACGAGATCACCGAGATGCTGGCGCTGGAGATCATCGAAGACCCTCCCTACAGCCGGACGGTCCGTGAATGGGACGCAGATAAAGAGGACTGGGTCGATTTGGAACTCACCGATCCATCGTTCAAGGAAGGGGATCAAGTGCTCGCTTTCGTGAACAGCATGGGCGGCACGCCAGAGATCGAACTACCCATCATCTACCGGAAGCTGCACGAAATCTGCGAGAAGAAGGGCTTGACCATCGTCCGCAACCTGATCGGCGCTTACATCACATCATTGGAGATGCAGGGCTGTTCCATCACACTTCTCAAGATGGACGATGAGATGATCGAATTGTGGGACGCACCGGTCAAGACGATTGGCCTGCGCTGGGGCGTGTAGCCCACAAGGCGTTGATGGCTCTACAGTAAGAAATCATCGGATTCCCCCTGCCAGTGTATGAGGTAGGGGGAATCTAAGACCATTAGACGTAGACGTGAATGTACGACGACGAAGGAGAGACTTTATGCCCATCACAACCACCGATGTATTAGACTGCCTTCACAGAATGGCGGCCGCGATCGAAGAAAACAAAACGTATTTGACCGAATTGGACTCGGCAATCGGCGATGCTGATCATGGGATCAATATGCACCGCGGATTCCAGACCGTGCTGAAGAAATTGCCCAGCGTGGAAGATAAGGACGCCGGCAATATTCTCAAGACGACAGGGATGGCGTTGGTCTCCAGCGTTGGCGGAGCGGGCGGGCCGCTCTACGGCACCGCCTTTATGCAGGCTGGAACAGCCGTCGCTGGTAAATATGAGTTGGAGGCCGGTGACCTTTTGGAGGCCCTGGAGGCGGCGCTTAAGGGGGTCGTGATGCGGGGTAAGGCCAACCTTGGAGATAAGACGATGGTCGATGCCATCACACCAGCCATAAACGCGATGCGCGATGCGCTGGATAACGGCGCCGATACAACCAGTGCTTTGCAACAGGCATTGGAAGCCGCGGAACAGGGGATGAAGGACACCATCCCGATGTTGGCTAAAAAGGGACGCGCCAGCTATCTGGGTGAACGGAGCATTGGTCACCAGGATCCAGGCGCGACTTCCTCCTACCTCCTCTTCCGCACGATGGTTGAAACAGCGAACGAGAAACAGAAATAGAGTGAATGGTGCAATACTCGCTTGAGATGGCGCGCGAAAGATTGCAGCGTGCTTGATAGTTTATAAGGAGAGAACAAACAGATGGCAAAGAAATATGCGGCAGCAGTTGATCAAGGTACGACCAGCACCCGTTTCATGATCTTTGACCACGGTGGACAAGTGGTCGGCGTGCACCAGATGGAGCACGAACAGATTTACCCCCAGGCCGGCTGGGTCGAACACGACCCGATGGAAATTTGGGCCCGCACCCAGGACGTGATCAAGGGTGGCCTGGAATCGTCAGGCGTCCAGGGGGAAGAACTCGCCTCTATCGGCGTGACCAACCAGCGCGAGACGACCGTCGTCTGGAACAAGAACACCGGCGAGCCCTACTACAACGCCATTGTCTGGCAGGATACCCGCACCGACAAAATTTGTAACGCGCTAGCCGAGGACGGCGGGCAGGATCGTTTCCGTCCCAAGGTAGGCCTGCCGTTGGCGACCTACTTCTCCGGCCCCAAGATCAAGTGGATGTTGGATAACGTCGAGGGCGTTCGCGAGGCGGCCGAGCGCGGCGACGCTGTCTTCGGCAACATCGACACCTGGGAAATCTGGAACTTGACCGGCGGCCCCGATGGCGGCGCGCACGTGACCGACGTCACCAACGCCAGCCGGACGATGTTGATGGACCTGGAGACCCTGGACTGGGACGACGAGATCCTCAAGATTATGGGCATCCCCCGCCAGATGCTCCCGGAAATTCGCCCCTCCAGCGATCCCGATCTCTACGGCACGACCCCCAAGAACGGCCCGGTAGGCGCCGCGATTCCCGTCTGCGGCGACCTGGGCGACCAGCAAGGCGCGCTCGTAGGCCAGACCTGCTACAGCGCCGGCGAGGCAAAGAACACCTACGGCACCGGCTGCTTCATGCTTATGAACACCGGCACCGAGATCGTCCCCTCCGAAAGCGGACTGCTGACCACGCTAAGCTACAAGTTCGGCGACGCTGACGCGGTCTACGCCCTGGAGGGCTCCATTGCCATCACTGGCGCGCTGGTCCAGTGGCTGCGCGACAACCTCAACTTCTTCGAGTTCTCCCAGCACGTCGAGGACTTCGCCAAGAAGGTTGATGACGCCGGCGGCATCTACTTCGTACCCGCCTTCTCCGGCCTCTTCGCGCCTTACTGGAAGAGCGACGCTCGCGGCGTGATCGTCGGCATGACCCGCTACGTCAACAAGTACCACATCGCCCGCGCCGCCCTGGAGGCCACCGCCTACCAGACCCGCGAGGTGCTGGACGCGATGGAGAAGGACTCCGGCGTTAAGCTGAAGGCCCTCAAGGTCGACGGCGGCATGGTCTACAACGAGCTGTTGATGCAATTCCAGGCCGACATCCTGGGTGTGCCCGTCATCCGCCCGACCGTCTCCGAGACGACGGCGCTGGGTTCGGCCTACGCCTCTGGCTTGGCTGTGGGCTTCTGGGATGACGTCGAATCCCTGCGCGAGAACTGGGGCATCGATAAGACCTGGGAACCCAAGATGGACGCCGACAGGCGCGCCGAGATCTACAAGGGTTGGAAGAAGGCCGTGGAACGGACCTTCAACTGGATAGAATAAGCGCATCGTCAAGGCTTACTCGCTTCAATGCATCAATGAGAAGATCGGACTCGCTTGAGTGAGCCATTGAGGGGGAACCTGGAATTGTCTTTCAGACGTTCCAGTTCCCCCTCGTCATAAATCTCAGCATCTCTAATTCGGTGTGTATTTGAAAGAGGTGAAAAAGTGCATATTGTCGTTTGTATGAAACAGGTAATCGATCCAGAGGTCCCCCCGCACTTATTTGAAATCGACCCCGAGACACAAAAACAAGTCCGGGGGAGGCAACCGCTGGTCATCAGCGATTACGACGAGGTAGCCATTGAGATCGCCCTACAATTGCGAGAGAAAACGGATGGACAGGTAAGCATCGTCACTATTGGCGGCGATGAGACGGAGGAATCGCTGCACCAGGCGTTGGCGATGGGCGCCGATCACGCCATCCGCGTGACCGACCCCGCGTTTGAGGGCGCCGACGCTTTCGGCAAAGCCCGCATCCTGGCGGCCGCGCTGAAAAAGTTGGACGATCTGGACGCCGATCAGCCCGTAGACGTCATCCTCTGCGGTCGCCAGGCCGGCGACGTGGAACTGGGCCTGGTCGGTCTGTTCCTGGCGGAAGAGATGCAGATCCCATGCGCTACGCTGGCCGCCAACATAGACCCAGAGAACGCTAAAATCCGCCTGCGACGCCCGACTGACGTGGGATACGATATCCTGGAAGCCCCGCTGCCCACCGTGGTGACCGTGACCAACGACGAGAGCAACGTGCCGCGCTACGCATCGGTGCGGGGGATTATGAAAGCGCGAAAGGCCAAGATCCCCGTCTGGTCCGCGGACGACCTGGTGATCGATTCATCCGCGTTAACGTCAAACCAAATCATCATAGACGACATTTTCATTCCAGAACGGGACATGGTGTGCGAATTAATCGAAGGAGAAACCGGGGTGGACAAGGCGCAAAATTTGATCACGCGCCTCAAAGAAGAGAAGCTCCTTTGACCCCGACGGGATTTCTCGTGGATTTATGGAAAGGTGAAGTGATAAGATGATGAATATCCTGACGTTTATTGCAGCGCCCAGTACAGACGCGGCGGATACACTTCCGGCCTCTGGCCTAGAGATCTTGGCCGCAGCGCAGGAATTGGGGCAACACTGGGATGACGCCCACGTGCAGGCGCTCCTCATAGGGGCCGACGTAGAGCCCCACGCCGAGCGCTTGATACACCACGGCGCCGATGACGTGCTCGTCGTCAGCCACTCCGATTTAGACTATCCGGAAGGAGACGTCGCGTTGGCGATCCTCGAAACGGTCGTACAACAAGTTTCGCCCGACGTCATTCTCTTCCCTCACGACGACTTAAGCGGTGGGCACGTGGCCCCGCGCCTGGCTTATCGCCTGCAAACCGGCATCGTGACCGACTGCACCGGTTTCGACGTCCAAGATGGCGCCATTCGTTGGTTGCGCCCCGTCTACGGGAGCAAAGCGATGGCCTACATGGTCATCCAGGGAGATGGCGTACAGTTAGCCACGACGCGCTCCCTGGCCTTCGAGCCATTGCCAGCGGATCCGGACCGCACGGGAGAGACGAAAACGTTGGACATTGACGTCGCCTCAATCACGCCGCAAGTTCCCCTGGTCGACCGGATTGTCGAGGAGGCGGAATACGCCGGCATCAGCCTGGATCAGGCCGACGTCATTGTGAGCGGCGGGCGAGGCATGGAGGAGGAGGAAAATTTCACAGTGTTACGAGAATTGGCCGACGCCCTCAACGCGGCGGTCGGCGGATCGCGCCCGGCGGCCGATATGGGATGGGTGCCGCATTCCCACCTGGTCGGGCAGACCGGCAAGATCGTGGCGCCAAACCTCTACATCGCCGTGGCGATCTCCGGCGCGCCCCAGCATATGTCTGGCGCCGGATCGGCCAAGACGATTGTGGCGATCAACAAAGACGAGGACGCGCCTATCTTCAAGGTCGCTCACCTGGGCATTGTGGACGAATGGCAGAACGTTTTGCCCTCTATGATCGAGGCGGTCAAAGCAGCTTCAGGATAAGCCTTTTTTAGAATCGGGAGGTAGATGATGCAGAAACTAGAAACCCAAGTCGTCGTCATCGGTGGGGGAGTCACGGGGTCAGGTGTGCTGCGCGACCTGGCGATGCGCGGTTTGGATGCAGTGTTGTTCGAACGGGGCAATCTTTCGGAGGGCACGACGGGCAATTTTCACGGCCTGTTGCACAGCGGCGGACGTTACGCCGTGAAAGACCAACCGGCCGCCCGGGAGTGCATCCAGGAAAATCGGATATTAAGAGAGATCGCGCCCCAGGCCATTGAGGATACGGGCGGTTTCTTTGTCGTTCTGGATGAGCAGGACGAGGATTTCTTGCCCACTTTCCTCCAGGGTTGCGAGGATGTGGGGATCCCCACCGAGGTGCTCTCCGGCGCGGAGGCCTTGAAGGAAGAGCCCAACCTGTCGCCCCAACTGCGGCAGGCGGTGGCGGTGCCGGATGGCAGCGTCGATGGATGGGATCTGTGTATGGGCAGCGTCAACGCCGCCAAGGCGCTAGGGTCTCGCCTCTTCCTCTATACGCCGGTCACCAATATCCTGCGCGAGGGAGACCGCGTCGTCGGCGTCGAGGCGGTGGACCAGACCAGCGGGGAGGAATACCAGGTGCGGGCCGAGTGCGTCGTCAATGCCTCTGGCCCCTGGACCGATGTGATAGCCCACTTTGCCGGTATTGAGGCGCCGATGGTGTTGAGCAAAGGCACGATGGTCGTGCTGGACAGCCGGCCTGTGACGCGGACCGTTAACCGCTGCCGTTACCCCTCCGACGGCGACATCGTCGTCCCCGTCGGGACCACGATTATCTTGGGCACCACGTCGGTGACCGTCGACGATCCCGACAGTTTCTGCGTCGAGGAATGGGAGGTCTACAAGATGTTGGAAGAGGGGATGGAGATGGTGCCCATGATTGAGGATATGAGCATCCAGCGTTGCTACGCCGGCGTCCGTCCCCTGTACGAACCGCCAGAGGAGTTGAACGGTCTGGAGGAAGGGCGCGAGGTCAGCCGGGCTCACTTCGTTCTCGACCACGAGCAACTCGACAGCGTCGGCGGTTTTGTCACCATCACCGGTGGAAAAGTGACCACCTTCCGGTTGATGGCTGAGGAAACGGTCGATCTCGTGTGCCAGAAGATGGGCATCGACGAGCCCTGCCGCACCCACCTCGAACCGTTGCCCACCGCTTAGGCATCATAGACCTGATAAATGGGTAAACGCAAAAAACGCTCAAAAAAGAAACTTTCTTCCCGCGCCTCATCCGACGCTCAGGCAGCGCAAGATCAAGCGGGCAAATACGACTGGATCCCCCTCTGGGGCTGGGCTTTGATCTTTATCGCGCCGTTGATCCTCAGTGAGTATATGTTCTACGTCGGGGGACGCACGCTCAGTATGATCCTGTTCCCCATCGCCTGGATAGGTTTCTGGTTGGCGATGATGCAACGCTCCGATTGGTCCATCTTTAAGAGACGGTCCTAAGAAAGCGCTCGCAGGCGGACCGGGAACAGACAGATAGGATGAAAGACGATATCTTGGGGCAATTGGAAGCGAATACGGACGCTAAACGGCGCCAATTCCACGAGGATTTGGCGCTATGGTCTGCCTTCGAGCGCTGTCACGGCTTGAGCGATTGGGAGAGCTGGTACAGCCCTTATGACGAGGACGTTTACAGTCAGGCGTTGACCCAGATCGACGAGTGCGACGTCGTGCTGGACGTGGGCGCGGGCGACCTGAGGTTGGCGTTGCGCATCGCCGAGATCGCGCGACGGGTCTACGCCGTGGAGTGCAACCCCCGGGTGCTTGGCCCAGCCCTGGAGACGATTGGCCTGTCGCTGCCGCGCAATTTGCACGCGATATGCGCCAATGCGCTCGATTTTTCCATCCCGCCGGGCCTCACGGCGGCTGTGCTGTTGATGCGCCATTGCCAGCACTTTGGCGACTACTTCGATCGCTTGCAGCGGGCGGGATGCCGGAAGCTCATCACCAACGCCCGCTGGAAGATCGGTCTGGAGACGATAGACCTGACTGCGCCGCGTTGGCCCTTCGAGCAAGTTAGCGAGGGATGGTATGCATGTCGATGCGGAGACGTTGGCTATATAGGCGCTGGAACGCGGGTCGACGCCGCGCCGGTGGAGACAGCAACGTGCCCCGCCTGTTCAACTTACCCTTACCCTCCAGCAGGTTCAAAAATGACCGCAAGCGTTTAAACCTGTGGGAGGTTGGCTGCAATTACAGCGGGATATAAAACGGGGGATATAAAGTGGTTGGAATCATCGTAGTCTCTCACAGTCACCAAGTCGCCGTTGGCGCGTGTAAATTGGCCCTCCAGATGGCGGGAGAGGAAGGCATCCTGGCTATCCCCGCTGGCGGTACAGATGACGATGAAATCGGCACCAGTATAGAAAAAGTCAGCCGAGCCCTGGAACAGGTATTGGCGCAGGGTGACGCCCTGGTGTTGGCCGACCTGGGCAGCGCCGTGATGGTCACACAAATGGCTGTCGAGATGCTGCCGCCAGAGGAACAGACGCGCGTGCGCATCTCCAACGCGCCGGTGATCGAGGGGGCTATCGCGGCTGTGGTGGCGGCCGCGGGCGGAGGCGACCTGGATGTGGTTCAAAAAGCGGCCGAGCGGGCGCTGGAAATCGCCAAGGTCGAAAAGGATACGCCAGGCGATGGGCCGCTCCCATCCCTCCCGGACACGGAAGACGAGACGCTAGAATGGGTGGAGTTGCCCATTCTCAACCCGACTGGCCTGCACGCCCGGCCCGCCGCCCGCTTCGTGCGCACGGCGATGCAGTTTGAGGCGGACGTCACAGTGCAGAATGTGACGCACAAGCGCCCCAGCGCCGACGCGCAGAGTATGCTCGACGTAGCGAGTCGCGGAACCGCCTGGCAAGGGGAGCGCATCCGGATTGAGGCGCGCGGGCCAGACGCGGCTGAGGCCATCGCCGCGTTGCGACAACTGGTCGAGGATGGATTCGGCGAGATGGAAGCGCCGGAACAAGTGAAGAAAGAGAAAGAGAAGGAGAAAGAGAAGGATGAGGGCGCGGAAGAACCGCTCGCCCCCAAGAAAACCGCCCCGGAGGCAGGCGATCGCTTGCAGGGCATCCCCGCCTCCGAGGGCATCGTCGTAGGCCCCGTCCTTCTCTACCGCCCCCCCGAACTGAGCGTCGAGCGCCGCCAGGTCTCCGATCCGGCGGCCGAGATCGAGCGCCTGACCGAGGCGTTCCGCCAGGCCCGCGCCGAATTGACCGCGCTTCAACAAGAAGTGGCGCAACAGGATGAGCAAGTCGGGCAGATCTTCGAATTCCAGCGGATGATGTTGGAAGACCCGGCGCTGGTGAACGGCGTCAAAGAGGAGATACAGGCCGCTTCCTGTAACGCCGAGGCGGCGGTGAGCGACATCGCCGATCAATGGGCGGCCCGCTTCGACCAGGCGGAGGATGAGTTGATGCGCCTGCGGGCGGCCGACGTGCGCGACGTGCGCGACCGCGTGTTGCGCATCCTACTGGACATAACGGAGGTGGAGCCGCTGGCAGCGGCGACGGAACCGGCGATTGTGCTGGCCCGCGACCTGACCCCTTCCGATACGGCGCGCTTCGACCGGGAGCGGGTGTTGGGCCTGTGCACGGCGGTGGGCGGGGCCACCTCACACGTGGCGATCCTGGCGCGGATGTGGAACCTGCCGGCCGTCGTCGGCCTGGGCGAGCGGATTCTACAGGTAACGGATGGTGTCTTGCTGGCGATGGATGGCGAGACCGGTATGGTGGAGATTGAGCCGTCGCCCGATGTCGTGCAGGCCTATCGCGAGCGCGAAGAACGGCGGGCGGCCCGATGGGCCGAGGCGATGCGGCAGGTCGACCAACCGGCGGTCACGAAGGATGGGCAGCGGGTCGAAATCGTCGGCAACGTCGGCGATGCGGCGTCGGCGAGAGAGGCGCTGGCGCACGGTGCGGAGGGGGTCGGCCTGTTGCGCACGGAATTCCTCTACCTGGATCGCGGCGTCTTGCCCAGCGAGGATGAACAGGTCGACGTTTACTGCGCTATCGCCGACGTGATGGGCCAGCGACCCGTCATCGTGCGCACACTGGACGTGGGCGGCGACAAGCCCCTGCCCTCAATTACCCGGCGTGAAGAGGCCAACCCTGCCCTGGGGATGCGAGCCATTCGCCTCTCCCGGCGACATCCCGATCTGCTCACCGTCCAACTGCGGGCGATCTTGCGGGCCGGCGCCGGCTATAATCTAAAGGTGATGTTTCCCCTGGTCGCCACGTTGACCGAAATGCGGTGGGCCAAAGCGCACTTACGCCAAGCGAAAGAGGACCTGGCGGCTGAGGGCGCGCCCCACGCGCAAGATATGGAGGTCGGCGTGATGGTGGAGACGCCAGCGGCGGCGCTGATGGTGGACGCCCTATCCGCCGAGGTGGACTTTTTCAGCGTGGGAAGCAACGACCTGACCCAGTACACGTTAGCCTGCGACCGGGGCAACGAGGCGCTGGGCGATTTGTACAACGCCCTGGACCCGGCGGTGCTGCGCCTGATCGCGCGCACCATTGAGGGCGGACACGCGGCGGGGAAGTGGGTGGGCGTCTGTGGCGAGTTGGCCGGCCAGCGCCTGGCGATTCCGGTGCTATTGGGGCTGGGGCTGGATGAGTTCAGCATGACGCCCCGTGCTATTCCCATCGCCAAGCAATTGATCCGCTCGCTGACGATGGGCCAAGCGCGAGAGATCGCCGAGCAGGCGCTCTCGCTCTCGACCGCCTCGGAGATTGAGGCGTACCTCAGCGCTACCGTCGAGGGTCTGGTGTAGGCGCCTATCTGAAGATTATCCTATCCCCCGTAACTGTACTAACGCAGAATGAACCTCTGCCCCAGCGGACCCTCGGGATCGATCAAAAACTCATGCCGTCCGGTGACGTGAGTTGCGGCCTCAATTCTGGAATGACGGCCGGATAGGGTCCGAACGTCGTGGTATCCACGATACGACCGGTAAAGCGCGCGCCGATGATGCTTTCGACTGTCATTAACTCGCCGACGTCGATCTCGCCGCGGGCGTGGTGAATGGCCAAACGCGCGCTGACCCCCCGTCCCGGTCGGGCAGCGATCCACCTCCCCCTCGGCAAAGACGCAGACGTTGCGGCTGTGCGCGCCCTGAAGGTGCACGCTCCGAAGGAGCGCGCCTTCCGACCCGGCGGGCCGATGAAGATCACCCCATACAAGAAGCCCAGGTCCTCCTCAAACGGGTGCGGAATGGGCCGGCTGTCCACAATGGCTCGCTTGATAGCCAGTCCCAACCTCCGCATTTTCAATAGCTTGTCGCGTCAACAAGTCAATCGAGAAAGGAAAAAAGATGTGCAGTCAAGAAGAACGGCAATCGCAGGAATTTGATATTGTGGCTAAGGTCATCAAGCAGGAGGGGCATTGCGCAGCCGGGCACCAGGTCGGCGATGAGGTCTATTTCGACGGGCTGAACGTTCGGGGAAAGGTGTGCATCCACGCCCTCTACAGCTTCTTACCCAAGGTGTTCGCCATGCGTTACGGAGCCGAATTTCCCTGGACCGAGGAATCTGACGTCGCCACCCACGCCTGCCCCGACGCCTGGAATCCGGTGGTTTTCGAGCTGCGGCGGATACGCAAGTGAGAGCGACTGAAGCCGCTCAGGCGACGGAGCGCAAAAGCCTATCCGGCTGGCCCCTGTAATCGTCCCACGCTTCCTCGCCCTGGACGATGCCGATCAGCGTCGAGTACAGGGCCTCGTTGGCGGGGGCCGCTACGCCGGCCGCGCGGGCGTGTCTCACCACCGCCCCGTTCAAGAACTCGACCTCTGAGCGCTGTTTCTGTCGCGCCAGGTCCAGGTAGAGCGACGGCATCTTGCCGCCTCGTCCCTTGACGATGGTGCGCTGGAAGATCGGACGCAGCAGCCATTCTGGGAGATTGCAGATTCCCCAGGCGAACAGGGGAACCGGGTAGCCTGGCAGGTTGACCGGGCGCAGGCCCAGCGCGTGTATCACTTGCATCGCCTCCCGGAAGGCGCGCCGTTCCAGGGCGAACAACCCTGGATGGGCGAAGACTTGATCCGGCGGCATATCCAGAATCGCCGGTGAGGCGTTGCTCAGCATATTGAGCAGCAGCTTGGACCATTTCATCGCCCGGTAATCGTCGTAGGCGGAGACGTCGAAACCGGCCTCGCGGAAGGCGTGCGCCAGGCTCTCGACCGATTGCCCCGCCTCGGTCGGCGCGAGTCCCAGACCGCCCTTCGATCGGGTGAGGCGGATGAGGCCCGGTTCCAGCACCTCGACCGGCAGGGTGATCACGGCTGAATATATCGCCGCTCGCTCCACAACGTCGCGGGCGAGCGCCTCTCCGCCGACGCCGTTTTGTAACAGCAAGAGGGGAACGCCGCGCTCGATCAGGGGGGCCGCCTGAGAGACCGCCTCGGTCGTATCGTAAGCTTTCACCGTGAGAATCACCACGTCGAAAGGTTCTTGGACGGCCGATCCTGGCCGGGGAACGTGGGTGACTGCTTTCACGCTTGTCACATATTCGCGTTCACCGTCCACTTCCCATCCCAGGCCGCGCGTTCGGACCGCGTCCACGTAATCACCGCGCCCCACCAGGGTCACGTCGTGACCGACAGAGGCCAGCCTACTTCCCACCAACGAACCGATGGCGCCGGCGCCGACAATTAACCATCGCATATCAATAGCCCTTTCATCATCTCAATACGCATTGGGGGAGCGGAACATATTGAAGAGCGTGCGCACCAGGATTTTGACGTCGAGTAGAAGCGACCAGTTTTCAATGTACCATAGATCATACTTGGTGCGCTCGACGATGGAGGTGTCACCCCGCAGGCCGTTTACCTGGGCCCAACCGGTCATCCCCGCTTTCTCCCAGTGACGATCCATGTAGCGCGGGATTGAGCGCCGGAATTGGTTGACGTAGATCGGTCGTTCGGGCCGCGGGCCGACCAGGCTCATCTCGCCCAACAGGACGTTGATCAATTGGGGCAACTCGTCGATGTTGACCCGCCGAATGAAGCGCCCCAGGCGGGTGACGCGCGGGTCGTCCTCCACCGTCCAACCCGCCCCCTGTTCCTCGGCGTCGATGCGCATCGAACGGAACTTCAGCATCTTGAATGGCCGAGCGTCAAGCCCCATCCGCTCCTGGACGTAGAAGGCCGGCCCCTTGGAATCCAACTTGATCGCCAGCGCGATGGGCAACATCAATGGGGAGAATATGGTCAATCCGAAGGCCGCTCCCACGATGTCCATCAGCCGCTTGACCGAGCGCCGCCAGCCTTTCATCGCGATGTCGCGCACCGTCAAGAGCGGCAGCCCGCCGAGGTCGTCGATGCTCACCTGTCCGGCCATGATCTGGAACACGTCGGGAAAGACTTTGATGGTCACCCGCCCCCGCTCACATCGCGAGATCAACGTCAGGATCTCCTGGTGGGTCGCTTCGGGAAGCGCGATGATCACCTCATCCG
The DNA here is from genome assembly GCA_034437315.1 of Anaerolineae bacterium. GTDB lineage: Bacteria > Chloroflexota > Anaerolineae > B4-G1 > B4-G1 > DSAR01. Next base: position 4,778 of record DAOTUC010000203.1, on the reverse strand, counting down.
CCTCATACTCGTCGATAAAAGCGGCCAGCTCCCCCGCTTGTCCCAGGATTGGGACGCCGACCGGCGCGCTGTCGTGACCATTCACGGTGACAAAGCCGGCGATGTCGTACCCCAGGCTGGGATTTGATTGGATCTTCTGGATGATCATCCATCCCACGTCCCCGGCGCCGACGATGATGACCCGGTCGCGCCCCCATCCTTGCCGTCGCAACTCGGCCCGCAGCAACGTATGGAGCACCCGGCCTACGGTGACGAGCGTGATGGTGAACAGCCAGCCATACAAGATCATCCCCCGCGAATAATCCAGCGCCAGCGGGCTATTCTTGAACGTCAATGAGGAGATCGCAATGCCCATCAGCGTCGCCGCAGTGACAGAGGCGACGATAGTGTAGAACTCGTCCACGCGGGAAGGCACCCGCGCCAGGCGATACATCCGGGAAAAAACGAAGACCGCCAGAAGGGAGAAAACGTGTGCTAGCACGATGCCGCTGTAATCGGTGATCTGTCCCATATTCTGGGCTTCGTTCGGCCACGGGATCCAAAGCCGGACGTAGTAGGCCAGGGAAAAGGCCACAGCCGCCATCAAGGCGTCCGTGAGGAGCAGCGTGACGACAAAGAAGACTTGCGTGGGACCTTTCGCCTTCAAGACTTATCCTCCTCCCGCCGGGCACACCGATTGGCGCCATATCTCCAGGCGCTTCCGGAGGGCGATGGCGCTCACGATGAGCGCGTGTAGCCAACGCGGTGTTTGAGTGGCGTAATGCTTGCGGTAGAAGATGTCCATCGCGCGAAAGAACTCAATCTGGGCCCGTGGGCTGTTTCGACTGGCCGCCCGCTTGACGTGCAAGACGGTTATCTCTGGATTGTAATACACTTTCCAACCTCTAGCCTTGATGCGATACGCCCAATCCAGATCCTCGCCGTACATGAAGAACTGTTCATCCATCAAGCCGGCCTGGGCGATAGCCTCGGCTCGCACCAGCATAAAGGCGCCCACCACCGAATCGACCTCGGCCACTTGATCGGGATCGAGGAAGGTCATATTGTAGCGCCCAAAGCGCGGGTTGTGGGGAAAGAGGCGGGAAAGCCCGGTGAAGCGGTAAAAGGAGACGGCCGGCGATGGAAAGCCGCGCCGGCAGGCCATATCGAGCGACCCATCGGGGAGCACGAGCTTTGGCCCCGCCACACCGGCGTCAGGATGTTCGGCCATGAAGCGCAACATCCGCGCCAATCCATCGGGCGGGAGCTCGGTGTCTGGGTTCAGGAGCAGGGCGAATCTGGGCGTCGGCTCATCCGGAACGCCAAAACCGAAGGTTTGCAATCCCAGGTTATTCCCCTGAGGATAGCCTACGTTCTCCGCGCTGGCGATCAGGCGCGCCGCCGGGAACTCGGCCGCTGCCATGTTGGCGCTCCCGTCCGACGAGGCGTTATCGACCACGCAGACCTCGAAGGTGAAAGCGTCCCCCGGTTCGCAGGGAACGCTTGCATAGACGGAACGCAGGCACGTGCGCAACAGGTCCCGCGTATTATAATTGGTGATCACGATTCCTAAATCAACCATGTTGAGACGGCGTCATTCTAGCATAAAGGCATGGCATGTCAAACATTAAACGTCTTAAGTCCTACGTCCTACGTCCTACGTCTTACGTGTCAAGCGTATGAGCGGGTCGCTCACGTCTTGCTCAAAACGTCTGATGAATGCTTGCACGAAGCTTAACACGTCCTGCTCAGGCTCCTCAATCAGGGGCGTCAGGTCCAGGCCGAAGCTCATCGCCTGGGTCGTGTCCGCCGCGTGGGAGGTGTGATAGGTCGCGTTGGCCCGCCGCCGTCCCATAGTCGCCAGGTCGTATCGCTTGCCGCCGGCGATCTGGGAGTCGAACACGCCCAGGAGGGCGGCCTGTAAATGCTCGCGCGATGAGCAATCGAAGGCGATCTTATCCGCGTCGACCAGCCAATCCAGCCCGCGCCAGACCTCGCATCCATAGACCCGCCGCGGGCGTTCCTCCGGGGGCAGGCGGCGCAGCGCGTCAATTGTGCGCAACACGACCGCCACGTGGGTGTCGTGCCTGTCGGTCGGGTTGTGGGTATAGAGCGTCTCCGGCCTTGTCGCTCGCAACACCATCGCCAAATCTTTCACCGGCGCGTCGTTCGCTCCGTCTCGCGCCGTAGAACTGGGATGATTGAGCTGCACCTGGGCCGCGTATTCCCCCACGATCGCGGCTTTTCTCTGCTCCTTGCGCCGGGCGCGTCGCATGGCCTCGTCGCTATAACCGGCGTACAGACCGGTTCTGGGGGATCCGCCGCCGTCGGTGACGACGACGCTCGAAAACCACCGGTCATCCCGCTGGAAGCAGGTCAGAATCCCATGGCAGGCCATGATCTCGACGTCGTCCTGGTGCGCGCCGATAGCCAGGTGGGTCGTCCGTGCCAGCGCCGCCTCCTCAGGCGCGCCGTCGGGGACAAATATCTCCGCTGAAGCCGAGCTGAATTTCATGTACAATTCTCTACGTAGGCGATATATCGCCCTTAAATGCGCGCCAACGCTTGTTCCAGATCCGCGACGATGTCCTCGACCGCCTCGATGCCCACGGAGACGCGCACCAGCCCATCGCCGATGCCGACGCGGGCCCGCTCTGCGGCGCTGAGGGCGCGATGCGAGGCGTGAGGGGGGTACATCACCAGCGTGTAAACGTCGCCCAGCGTGGTTGCGGGCTGGCACAAGCGCATCCGCTCGAAAAGTTGGAAGACCTCCCGCCGTCCCGCGTCAGCCAGGTCGAAGGAGACCATGCCGCCGTACCCCTTGCCCTCGAATTGCCGCCGGGCCAGTTCGTGTTGAGGATGCGTGGTCAGGCCGGGATAGTAGACGCGCGCCACGCGGGGATGTCGCGTCAGCCAGTCGGCGACGGCGAGCGCGTTCTCACAGTGCTGGTGAAAGCGCAGGGGCAGCGTCTTGAGTCCCCGCAACGTTAACCAGGCTTCCTGGGGGCCCAGGTTGGCGCCGGTCGCTTTGAGGACGGCGTATAACGCATCCCGGCGCTCCCTGGAGGCGACGACGACGCCGCTCAACACGTCGCCGTGACCGCCCAGGTATTTGGTGCTGCTGTGGACGACCACATCGGCCCCCAGTTTGAGCGGTTGGGCCAGGCAAGGGGTGGCGAATGTGTGATCGACCAGCAGCGCCGCCCCGCAGCGATGGGCGATTTCGGCCAGCGCCGGCAGGTCGGCGACCTTGAGCAGGGGGTTGGAGATGGTTTCCACCAGGAGAACGGCTGGTTTCCGCTCGGCGCAGATCGCCTCCACCGCCGCGAGGTCGCTCGTGTCCACGAAGCGCGTATCGACCCCCTGGGAGCGCAACAGTTGGTCCAGGAGGGCGTACGTCGCGCCGTAGATGTCGCGCGCGGCGACCACCTTCGTCCCGGCTCGCGCGCCCAGGGCCAGCAAGGAGGCGTGAATAGCCGCCATACCAGAGGCAAAGGCCAACGCCGCTTCTCCTTCCTCCAATGCGGCGACCGCTTGTTCCAGCGCGGTCACGGTAGGGTTGCCGTGCCGGGCGTAGACGTATCCTGGTCGCTCGTTGTCCTCCCCATTCTCCTCATCAAAAACCGCGTCCAGTTCGTCCATCGTCGGGTACTGGTAGGTGACCGAGGGATGGATGGGGACGACGGTGGGCGTGTAATCGGGCCGGGGATGGCGGCTCCCGGCGTGGACGGCACGGGTCGCCAGGCGATACGGCGTGGGCTGTGGGTGGTTTGCCATCGGTATCTCTAGAAGAATCCACGCAATAGGATGGACAAGCCGATGGCGATCAACACCAAGGGGAAGATCACGGACCAGCCGAATTGGTTGCTCAACCCGATGCCCAGCAGGATCGTCGCCCAGATGAATGTGCCCCCTACCGCCTGGCGATAGGCTGGCGACAGGAGTCGGAAGACGACCTCGACGTAGATGATCAGCGCCGCGCCGATGAAGATGAGCGCCCAGGCCTCGATCGGGGTCTCCACGATCATAAATTGGGCCAGGTAACCCATGTTGTCTAGGAGCAGCACCAGGCCAGCCCAGATCAGGATGCAGGCCCACACGACGGCGCTGACCGGATCGCGGCGCCATTTCTCATCCCAGCTTTTCTCGTCCTCTTTCTCTTCTTTTTCGTATGCCTTTTCCTCTTCCTTGCCGTGATAATCTCGATCAGACATTGCGCTCCCTTTCTGCAAACTTGAAACTTGCAAACTTGCTACTTGCCTACTTGAAACTCGAAAACTATTATATCACACCTTGGGAATGTGGTATAATGTGCGCGCTTGAGAGGGGGGCATAGACTGATGAAAATTCTGTTGATCGAACCATACTTCGGCGGCAGCCACCGGGCTTGGGCGCGGGGATACGCCGCCCATAGCGGTCACGAGGTCGCGTTGCTCACGATGCCGGCCCGTTTTTGGAAGTGGCGCATGCAAGGGGGCGCGCTGACTATGGCGACGGAAGCGCGCACGCTTGATTTGCGCCCCGACTTGATCGTGGCCTCCGATATGCTCAACCTGCCCGCCTTCCTCGGCCTGACCCGCGACTTTCTCGCTGGCGTCCCGGTCGCGCTCTACTGCCACGAGAACCAGTTGACCTATCCCTGCCCGCCGGGCGAGAAGCGGGACCTGACCTACGGGATGATGAATTGGTTGTCAATGGCGGCGGCGGACGGCGTCTTTTTCAACTCGCGCTACCATCGGGCGGATTGGTTTGAGGAACTGCCCCGCTTGCTCAAGCACTTTCCCGATTACGTCCATCTG
>DAOTUC010000202.1:0-9403 GCA_034437315.1 Anaerolineae bacterium | reverse complement strand
CCCTAAAGGTTTTGCTCAAGGCCGCGCAAACAACGTTTTTGCCTTAAACAATGACCTTTTTCCATCAAAACCAGCGCAAAAACCTTTAGGGTCTATGATGGGCCATGCGAAATCCTGAAGACCCTGAGTGTATTTCAAAGGCAGTTGTTCTCGCTGGTGTGATGGGGTATAATCCAATCGCCGGCCGGCGAGAAGAGTCCATAATCGAGGCGGTTGAGACTGAAAACGAAGGCGAGTAGAATAAGGTTATATTATGACCCGTTTACCAGATTTATGGCATCAATTAACCACCCCGCGCGCATCGTCCCAAAGTGAAACGCGCCAGGAATATATGACCCGCGTGATCCTGGTGATGATGAGCGCTTTTATGCTCCTCCTTTTACCCTTCTCTCTCATCGGGTGGTGGATGGGCGCGCTGACACCCGATATCCCTTTAGCGACGTTCGTGCTGGGAATCTGTTCTGCCGGCGGTTGGCAGCTGAGCGAGTGCGGGAAGTGGCGCTGGGGCCGTTACTTGCCGCCCGCTATGATTCTGGTGTGGGCCTGGAGGGATACATATCAATATGGGTTAGGGGCTACCAATATCATCACGTACTCAATGGCTATCGTGTTGACCGTGCTTTTGTTGAACCACAGCGCACATTGGGTCACGTTACTATTTAGCATTGGGGGCGCCTTACTGCTCAATTGTCTCTACATCGACCGCCAGCAAGCGGCTGTCGATCTGTTGGATGTGGGTTACGGGCTAATAGTCGTAGGGGGCTATTTTATCGTACTCACCTTGTTATTGCAATTTTTCACCGCCCAATTTCAACGTACACTGGAGCAATCCCGCACCTATTCAGAAAAACTCGTTAAAGAGATCAACGAGCGCCAACAGGCCGAAAAAGCACTGCGAGCGAGCGAGGCGCGATACCGGGAGATATTCGAGGGCAGCCGCGACGGTTTCGTCATCGTCAATCGGAATGGACAGATCATTGACGCCAACCAGGCCTATTGTGCCATGTTAGGCCGCTCACTCGACGAATTGCAAAATCTGGAAGATTTTTACGAAATCACGCCTGAGCGATGGCATGATTGGGAACTGAATGAAATATGGGAGAATCGGTTACTGGCCCAGGGCTATTCGGGTGTGTACGAGAAAGAGTACATTCACAAAGACGGCTCAATCATTCCCGTCGAGTTACAGGCCTACGCCGTCAAAGGAACCGCTGGGGAGATTCAGTATCTCTGGGGCATTGCCCGCAATATCACAGATCGCAAACAGGCCGAGGAGGCCCTGAAAAGCTCACAGGAATACGCCCAGAGCATCATTGAGAGCTCGCTGGACATCATCATTACGGTGGATATGGAGCAGCGCATCGTCGAGTTCAACCGCGCCGCACAAGAAGCCTTCGGATATACCCTCGAAGAAGTCCTGGGCCAACACGTCGATCTGCTCTACGCCGACCCCCAGGATAGCCTTGTGATCCATCAAACGACGACCCAGCAGGGACAATGTATACGAGAAGTTTTCAACAAGCGTAAAGATGGGCGGGTATTCCCTTCTCACCTTTCCGCCTCTTGTCTGAGGGACGCGCGCGGCGAGATGGTGGGCGTTATGGGAATCTCGCGCGACATCACCGGGCGCAAGGAGATTGAGGAACGCATGCAACGGCAAGACCGGCTGGCCGCCATCGGGCAACTGGCGGCCGGCATCGCCCACGATTTCCGCAATCTACTCACCACCATCATCCTCTACGCCCAATTGGGGCAGCGCAAGCCCGGTCTCTCCCCGGCGGTGGGGCAGCATCTGGCGATCATCATCGGCGAAGCGCGCAAGGCCACCGACCTGGTGCAACAAATCCTCGATTTTAGCCGCCACACAGAGATTGACCGCCGCCCCCTCGACCTGGTCGCCTTTGTCGGGGATGTCGTCGCTGTCTTGCAACGCACGCTCCCGGAAAACATCCACATCACGTTCGATGCGCCGTCGGGCGTCTGTATCGTCGAAGGAGACGCCGGGCGTTTGCAACAAGCGTTGACAAATCTGGCGCTCAACGCCCGCGACGCAATGCCGGACGGCGGCGACTTGCACATCGGATTGGCGCGGATCCCGGTCGAGCCGGGCGCCGCGCCGCCCTTGCCAGAAATGGTGGAAACCCTCGCGCCACCAGCCTGGATCCACCTGAGCGTCACGGACACCGGCGTCGGGATGAGCGAGGAAGTATACGCCCACCTGTTCGAACCGTTTTTCACCACCAAAGAGGAAGGGGAAGGAACCGGTCTGGGGCTGGCGCAGGTATATGGCATCGTCCAACTCCACGCTGGCTACATCGACGTGAAAACGGAAGAAGGACAGGGCGCCGCTTTCCACATTTACCTGCCAGCGGTGGGCGCGGCGATGGAGCAGAATGCCCCAGGGACGACAGAAACCGCGCCACCGGGCCGGGGGGAGACGCTCTTGCTGGTAGAGGACAACGCGCGCTTGCGGGAAGCAGAGCAACACATCCTGACCGATCTGGGTTACCGGGTGCTCACGGCGGAGAACGGGCGGGAAGCGCTGGCGCTCCACCAGACGGAAGGCCCTATCGCGCTTCTCATCACAGACCTGGTGATGCCGGAAATGGGCGGCAAAATCCTGATGCAGAGACTGCGCGATCGCGCCCCACGTCTAAAAGCGCTGGCGATGACCGGTTACACGGCCAAAGAGAGCGTAGAGACCCTGCAAGCGCTCGGTTTCCTGGACGTCATCCGCAAGCCCTTCGACGCGGCGACCCTGGCGCAGGCCGTGCGCTGCGCCCTGGATGGGGAATAGGGAAGCGGGCGGTAACGCTGTAGCGTCGGATATGAGTGGTCACCCACCCCCAGCCAAGGCCGGGTTTGTGAACGGACCGCCTTGGCTGTATCCGTAGCTACGACTTACTCCCCATCGACCAACCACGCCTTGATGCGTTCCGCGATCAGATCCCGTACCTGCCGAAATTTCGCCAGCGTCTCCGCTTCCGACCCCTCGAACGCCGCCGGGTCTTCAAAGGGCCAGTGCAAGCGCTGCCCCACGCCGGGGAAGACGCTGGGGCAACGCGCCTCTGCATCTGAACAGACCGTGATCAGGTAGCCGAAATGCATCTTTCCCATATAATCCATCACGCTCTTGGAAGATTGCCCCGCCAGATCGAACCCCGCCTCTTCCATCACCCGATACACGAACGGATTGATCACGTCCGGCTCCAGCCCGGCGCTATACGGCTCGAAACGATCTCCCCCATACGCCCGGAGAAACGCCTCCGCCATCTGGCTGCGAGCTGTGTTGCCGGTGCAAAGAAATAACACCTTGGTCTTATGCGCCTTCTCATTCATAATAATCTCCTAACCTGGACAAGCCAGAACCAAAAAGGAATCTTTGACGTATCTTCTCAACAAACAGGGGTGAGGTAGGGTTTAGAGATCAAAGTCTCAGGTGGCGATTTGACAAGTCGCGAAAACGTCCAGCGCTGCGACGCCATCGCCGTTGGCCGAGATCGAGATATCGCACAACGGATCAGGCGTCGAAATCCGGGCCGCCTGTTCAGCCCCCATCCAGGGCGCGAGGAGGTCGAAATTCACCCGCGAGGTCAAGTCCAAAGAAAGCGGGGTGGCTGAGACGACCCGGTCTACTAACACCGCCCAGATGTCAGACGCCGGGTCCACGTGTCTCAAGTCCTCCAGCATCCGGTATCCCGGGCGTCCATTACCGTTGGAACGATCCGGCGGCGTAGGGATAAAGTATCGACCACGGGCGAGGCGAGTGAGCCGCCAAGAGGTCTGGGGCGAAGCCTGGGCCGGGATATTGACGCTCCATACATACACGTCCTGCGGAAACACGCAGTCTAACAAGAGCGCGGCGAACTGTCGGGTAAAGGCCGCCGCAGCGGCGTAATCGACAGTCTCGTCGCCCGTCAGGTGAAAAGCCGCGTCCATCTCCTGCGAGACGGCTAACGCGGGAATGCCGAACGCCCCACCCTCCAGGGCCGCTCCCACCGTGCCGGAAATCGTCACCTCAGAACCCAGATTAGCGCCAAAGTTGACGCCGGAAACGACGAGAGCGGGACGGCGGGGGGCCAATTCGACCACCCCATGCACCACCGCCAAAGCCGGGCTGGCGTCCACCGCGTAAGCGTCCACGCGCACGCCGCCGACCTCTCTGGGGAGGTGTTGTAGGCGTCCCGTGACGTCCGACGGCATCGAACGCCCACCGCCCGACCACTGCCGGTCCGGCGCGACGACCAGCACCTCTCCCAGAGGCAGGAGGGCTTCGACGGCGGACCACAACCCAACCGACGAGATTCCATCGTCATTCGTGACCAATATGAGGGGCTTGTCTTCCACGATAGCTTTCTCCTTCTTAAAAATAATTGCGCCGACGACGGGTCAATACGCCAGCAAGGCGCCGATGTGACGAAGCGTGCGATAAACGGGGCTCACCGACCGGCATGCAACTACAACTCGATAACGACCGACAACATTTCGCTCATTGATCTGCAACTGGTATAACCGATTCAACAACCCACAATCGCCCAAATATATGTCCACCGAACGGTACATATGTTCACTCACGCTGTAAGACGCCGACAAAGGCATTCCTCTTTGATCAAGGATTTGAAGATCAAGCGCTCCCATCATGAGATGCGCCATCAACAGAAACTTCACCCGCGTTCCGCCATTCTCAATCTGAAAAGGATAGGTCTGGATGCCAGATCTGGGCATAGGGCCCCGGCTAACCTCAACTGTCTTAATCGGTATAGACTTGGAAACCATTTCGATACCTCCGGATCTCGGGAACGCGCTAATGGGCCTGCACCCACCCCTCTGACGCGACGACTTGCTGTCCTGCATCACTCAAGGCAAAGGCAACGAAATCCCGCGCCAGCGGCTGCGTCAGAGGGCCCGTGATAAAAAGGAGCGGACGCAACAGCTCGTAAGCTCCCGAACGCGCCGTATCCTCGGAGGGAAACACTCCCTCGATAGCGATCAATTTGAGTCCCTCCGACAGATGTCCAAAACCTACGTAACCAATCATATCAGGCCCATCCGAAACCATAGCTGCCACGTCACTCGCTGCTATGGCTTTCTGCAAACTGGGCGCGGCTGGATCTTCTCCATCCAGGACGATCTCGTCAAACGCCCCCCGGGTGCCGGAAGTCTTCTCGCGGGCGACGACGACAATGGGCAGATCGGGCCCGCCTACCGCCCGCCAGTTGACGATCTCGCCCATGTAGATACTGCGCAATTGATTCATGGTCAAGCTCTCGACCGGATTGGAGGTGTGCACCACGACAGCGATCACGTCCGCGGCGACCTGGTGCTGCTCAATCCCCTCCTGTTCATCGGGCCTGAGCGCTCTGGATGCCATACCAATATCGACGGTCCCATCGTGAATGGCCTGGATACCAACCACGCTACCCCCAGCGGCGATATCCAATTCCACATCGGGATGTGCTTTCTGGAAGACCTCCCCCAGTTTGTGGGCCAGAGGCTGCACCGTGGTACTGCCGGCAAACGTGATATGCCCACGATACGTCGAATCCGAAACAGATACAGGTTGAGTCCCTGTGGGCCCACAGGACGAGAGTAGCAAAACCGCAACACAGATTACGATGAATACGATCAATTGACGCTGCATAAGGAAACCCCTCCTATTTTCACCTGCTCAAGAGCAAGAATTTGCTCATTCGATGGGCGATTTAAAGGCAAGGTAAACGTGAACGTCGTCCCTTGCTCAACCTTGGTCTTCACCCAGATTCGTCCACCGTGCAACTCGATCAATTGCTTGGCTATCGACAACCCAAGCCCGGCGCCATTGAAACGACGGTTCCCCGAATTGTCGGCCTGGGTGAAGGATCCAAAAATATCCGAAAGTTTATCGCCGGGAATCCCGACCCCCGTGTCGCTGACACTCACTTCCACGCACTCGACCCGCTCAGCCTTGACGTTCAACCCAATCACCGAACGCGCTCGGACGACAATCTCACCCTCATCGGTAAATTTGATAGCGTTGGAGAGTAGATTAATCAAAACCTGGCGCACGCGCCGCTGATCGACGTATATCGTCGGCAACGAAGAGTCAACCACCTGCCGGAAGACAATGGGCTTATCCTTGGCCAGGATCGTCACCGCGTCCAAAACGCCCTGGATAAGTTCTTCCAGATTCACGGCGGCGATATCCAACATCACTTTGCCGGCGTTGATACTGGATATATCCAGAATATCCTCAATTAACGACAACAGATGCCGTCCAGCTTCGTGGATCACCCGGATATCCTGCACCTGCCGATCAGTCAGCGGTCCATCGAGGCCATTAAGCAGAATCTTGGAAAATCCGATGATCGAGTTTAGCGGTGTTCGAAGTTCGTGGCTCATCACCGCCAGGAACTGGGTTTTCAACTGATCGACTTCGGTCAAGTGTTCAGCCGTTTGACGCTGCTGGGTATATAGCTGGGCGTTATGTACCCCAATCGCGATCTGATCGGCTACAGCCATCAGCAATTCCATCAGACTGGGGGTAAATGCATTCAACTGCTCGCTTTGCACATCCAGGACGCCAATCAGCGTACCCTCGACCAATAGAGGGATAGCTGCTTCTGAGAACACGTTGAGGAGTAGCGGAAAGTCAAGATACGTTTGCTCGGCGTTCACATCCTGAACGACGTAAGGTTCTCCCGTAGCCGCTGCAACTCCTACCGGCGAGTTAGATCCCAAAGGCACCCGGAATTCCCCCGGCTTGAGAAACTCCCGCTTCTGGCACCTCATCTGATGCAAAACGATCATATCGCTACCCTGTTCGAACAGGAAGATACCGACATGGAAGAATCCCAGCATATCCTGGATTAAGCCAATGGACTGGCTCAGGATGTCATCGACCGACAAACTCGAGGAAACTGCATCGGCAATCCGGGCCGCCGTCGTCAATTCCAGCGTCCGAGCATCGACCTTTCCTTCCAGGTTCTTGTACAGATCGTCCAACTCCGCGACCATATCGTTAAAGGCCTCAGCCAGGAGCGCAATCTCGTCATCGCTGCCAATGCCCAGGAAGCTCACCAGGCGAGAGATGTCCACACGTCGGCTCATGTCCCCCTGCCCCACCAATTCAGCCGCCATCGAAAGCCGTCGTATGGGCTGCACAATCGAGCGAGTGATTACGACGCTCAACGCGGTCAGGAGCAGGGTCGTCAGCATTGAACTCGCCACGGTCACCCACAATCCCGTCCGGGCGATCCACGCGATCTCCGTCGTTGGACGCACCAGGAGCAACTGGATCGGGGATTCCCCCAACATCAACGTCAATTGACGGCTATATTCGTCGTCGCGCAATCGACCTGAGCTATCGAAAGGAAGCTCCTCCCGGGTTCCCACCCACACGCCGTCGAACATCACCCCCAGATCAGAAGGAAGCCGATGCTGAGAAACCAAGCGCTGAAGCTCCGTCTCCAGGTCAATACCCACGATCACGACGCCCACCCCACCGGGCATATCCACCCGATCCAGCAAAAGCACACGCTGGCCTACCACTTGCACCAGCAGCCCATCCACAACCATGCGGTCGAGCATCAAACTCTCTCGGTAAAGACTGGATAACATCAGATTGGCCCGGGCGATGCCCTCGTCATTGTAAACCTGGATCAAATCCAGATTGAAGCGATTGCGCACCAGAACAGTCCGCGCGTTAAGTTCCTTCAGGATATTTTCATCATCAAAGGATACCATTCCATAAACGTTGGGATCGTGGGCCAACAGATCGGCAGCCGTCTTCACATCCTCCAGCCGGGCGTTCAACGCCGAAACGACCTGATGGGCCTCCCCGTCCATCTGCTGTCGTAAAAGCTGATTGCGCGTCGCCGTCGTGCCGATCAGGAAAGCTATAGCGCTCCCCAGTAAGGAAACGAACATCAGCCCAAGCAAAGGCAGCAGCAATTTGAGTGTGAGCGAGCGTACCTGTGTTTGTCGATATAACCTCGGTAGAAAGCGACGGTCCATAAAATCCCCTGAATAGTATCCCGCAGCCCAGAAACCAGATTCTTTTATCAGTCAAATCAAATGGGCGTGTTTCATGTCGTTTGAGATCAAGCTCGTAGTAGGCGACTTATCACCGTAAAAGCGCGCTGAAGCACGCACTACAAACCATTTGAAACACACCCAAATCAAATGAGCATCTGACCTTTTAGAGGTTCTAGGATGTCCAATACAGCTCTCATAATGAAAAACCCAGTTTCTTAAAAGCTACCTAACCTGGACAGGCCAGAACCAAAAAGGAATCTTTGACCGCCAAATGCTTGCTCGCTGTGCAAGCATTCTATTGGTTAGGCCCTAATCACCAAAAACACGGGCAGGAACACGACGAACCCCAGCAGTGTGCCAAAGACGGTCTGCATAAACGTATGCCGCTTCAAGCGCAGGCGTGACCACGCGATGAGAGGCACGCCCACCAGCAACGGCCAGGACGTATCCTTCAACATCCACACGACCGCGGCGGCGGCGGTCGCGGCGGCGCAGTGGACGCTGATCTTCCAGCGCAGGGTGATGACGAAAAGGGCCGCCGTTTGCACCCACAACCCCACGGCTAACACGGACATCTGCCAGGGCGCCCGCACGATTTGCAAGGCCGACCACGCCAGCCCCCCACAAGCGACCGTAAAAAGCATCGGTCTGATGCGCTGCTCGCGTAACTGAACGTCCAGATCGCTCACCAATCCCCTCCGCAGCAAATAGATCAGGTACATCAACGGGCACAGGACAGCCAGCAAGACGTATCCCCCGGCCCAAATCCAGGCTTGAGTCCCCGGAAAGGGCGCAAACGACCAGGCAGCCAACGTCATCGAGATAGACGCGAGCACCGGCGGGCTGCCGATCTGAGAGAGCGCATAGGCCAAACGTCCCAACCAGTCCTGGGGAATGTCGGCATCGACGTGCTCTGGAAACGCCGAAGCGAGTGGAGGCTCGCCCATAACTTCAGGCGATAAGGTGGGTAAAGGGATCTGGGTTTCATCCGGTATAACAGTCATTGTTTGATACTCCTCATCGTCATCATCGTGAATCTGTTTTAGTGTATGCCAAAGATATTAAGCCTATTTTAACGACTGGTTAACTCCTGGTCAAGGTCGAATTAAGTGCACACTGATGACGTGAAAGCATCATTACTTGCCCGCAGACCCGATAATACCAAAGTGGGGGCAGGATCGCTCCCGCCCCCACGGCTTACAGTTCTTTATCGCACGCTCTAGCTACTTACACTTTACGCTCGTCATTTCGACGCGCGCTGTAGGCGCGCCGTAAAGGACTGCGCTATCAGGATAGACCGGTCACTGGACGGGGATGTACCCCTCATCCTCGACCAGGGCCTGACCCTCGGCGCTGAGGATGAAGTCCAACCAGGCCTTGACGATGCCGC
>DAOTUC010000201.1:0-4309 GCA_034437315.1 Anaerolineae bacterium | reverse complement strand
CGCCGCAGGATTGATTCTCCCTTGCCCATGTCGACCACTTGAGGGTATAATATCAATGCTGGCGTCGCTTCGCTCTGGCAGTGGACGGCATGATCGGAACACGTGGACGATTTCATCGGAATACGCAACTACACCTGGATCCTTTTGGATGCAAAGGCCCGGTACATTTTAACCCGACTAATAACATTTTTCTCCACAAGTGATTGATCTGCACGACAACCTTGTTGGAACGTTTCTTTCGAGAGTTCGGTGATTGTGCTGACGATAAGGACTCTGCCCTATCGATCCAGCCGATCAATGCCTCAACACAGTATCCCGGTTATCGTTGATGGGTGTGGTGTTTGACAGTCAGGTAATAAAAATGTATAGTTTGACGAAAGGGTAAGGGATTCTATAGCATTCTTCAGGATGTAAATAGACGGACACAATAAGCGTAAAAATGCTCCTATCGCATCTTCTCAATGGACTGGGGCGAGGTATGGAACAGACAGTATGATCGCGTCATCTTGACGGCCTAGATGTCAACAGGATGCTGGCGCTCCATCAATCCAGGAGCGATTTGGTCCAGTAGGGTGGGAGATCAACGGTCGATCTAAGCCAATCGTTTATGGGTTAGATTTGCTGATTGCCGATGCTGATTGCGAAGTTGCTTGATGCTTTCGGCCGAGTTAAGTGGTTGAAATGCCAGTGAACGTATGAGTTGCCGGGAGGCTGAGATGTTACCCTTGAAAAACAACAAAAGAATCAAATCAGAGCCAAGTTCCCGTCCATTGGGCAAGAACTTGCCATCGGTATTCCCTTCTGGTTCTGGCTCGTCCGGATTAGGTATACAGCTTGTCATGTGGCTATCTCCGGTGCTGCTTTTTGTCCTCTTGCTGGCAGGGAATATCTTGATCTGGCGACGCACGAGCGACCTAAGCAATGACCTTATCCATAACCAGAGTCTCAACACCGCCGAGCAGGTGACCTTGCGTATCGAAAACCTGCTGCACGAAAGGAGCAACGACTTGTCGCTTCTGGCCACTCTGTGGAGAAATTACCCCAAGTCAGAAAGAGCGGAACGTTTCATAACAGACGCCACCAGGATCGTTGAGCATGAGCCGGCCTACCACGTCATCAATTACGTGGACGAGGAGAGCATCATCCGCATCTCTGCCCCCCTGAGCAAGCGACCGGAACTGCTCGGGTTGGACCTCACGACGTTGCCCGGACGTGAGGCCTTACACCGGCAGGTCCGCGACACCGGTGCACCGATGGCCTCTCCTCCAATGACGTTGACGAACGGACGACCCGGAACAGTGATCTGGTTTCCCATAGCGGGGGAAAAGGATGACACGGCCTCCTCTGGCGGGATGATCGCCGGGACGTTCCACCTTGATGAGATCATTCGGAGAGCCGTGACTGCTTCGGCGCCAGAGGAATTCTGGATCCGAATCGAACTGGAGGGAACCGAGATATATAGCACAGAAACACCAGAGACCCAATCGACGCAGCGCGAGGAAACGCCGGGGGCGACGAAGGATGTTACTATTCTGGGGCGGCTGTGGCGCGTATCTGTGGAACCCCGGCGCGAAAGCACATTTGCCCGATTGCCTCGAGAGAACGTGTTATATTTTGCGCTCAACATTGGATTGTCTCTGCTGGCCTCCGGCTTGTTGGGCGTGGCGATCGTGGCGACTGACCGCGTTCGCAAGAGCAGGCGGCGGTTGCAACAGAGTGAGGTGCGCCTCAGAGACATCTTTGAAGCGGCGGAGAACGTCTCTTTCATCATGATAGATCTGGCCGGAACAGAAGCCCATATTCTGGAGTTTAGCCCCGGCGCGGAGCATATCTTTGGCTACAGCCGCGAAGAGGTGATCGGTAAACCGGTGGCCATGCTCCACACGCCCGAGGACGTGGCTTGCTTTCCCGAGGCGTTCGAAGTCATGCGTGAGGAGAAGACCGGGTTCACGGGGGAATCCACGCTGCTCCGCAAGTCGGGCGAGCGGTTCCCGGCCCTCTTTACGACGCATCCCATCTCTGACGATCGGGGGGACGTGATCGCCGCGATCAGCGTATCCGTTGACATCAGTGAGCGGGTACGGGCAGAGGAGGCGTTGCAGGAGAGCGAAGCGCGCTTCCGACGCGCTGTCCTCGAATCGCCCTTCCCAACGATTTTGCACGCCGAGGATGGCGAGGTAATAACCATCAATGAGGCGTGGGTCGAGATAAGCGGTTACTCCCAGGATGATATCTCCACTATCGCTGACTGGACAGAGAAAGCCTATGGGGAAAGAAAGGCCCTCGTGGAATCAGGTATCGACCAATTGTACAGTCTGGACCGACGGGTAGACGAGGGGGAGTACGTCATAACGACCAGCAGCGGAGAGGAGAGGACGTGGCACTTTCACTCCGCCCCGTTGGGCAGGCTTCCCGATGGCCGGCGCCTGGTGCTGAGCATCGCGGCGGACATCACCGAGCGCAAGCGGGCGGCGGAAGCGCTGCGGGAGAGCGAAGATCGATTATCGAAGACTATGCTGGCTGCCAACGATGGCATGTGGGATTGGGATCTGACGACGGATGAGGCCTACTTTGATCCACGATACTATGAGATGGCCGGTTATGAGGCAGACGAATTTCCCCCCAGTCTGGATGAATTTCAAAAGCGCGTTCATCCAGATGACGTCGAGTATGTTATGGGCCAGGCTCAGAAGCATCTGGAAGGTGAAATTGATCGCTTTGTGGTGGAGTTCAGGTTCAGGAAAAAGGACGGCGACTGGTTGTGGATCATGGGGCGGGGAGTGATTGTAGAGCGGGATAAAGATGGAGTCCCTCTGCGCTTTGTGGGCACACACACGGATATTAGCAACCGCAAGCGGGCAGAACAGGAGATCCAACAGCGCGTGAGGGAACTGACCGCGCTCAACGCCTTGGGCCGCCGGGTTGGCGCCACCCTCTCGCTGGAGCAAGTGGTGCAGGCCGCGCTTGAGGAGATCACCGAGCCTGTTCATCCCGACCTGGTCTTGCTCTTCCTGCGCGAGGGTGACGAGTTGATCTTGCGAGGCGCCAGCCCGAAGGGAACGCCACACGCGCACCAGGAGACGCCCGTACACCGAGTGGGAGAATGCCTGTGTGGATTAGCCATCAGCGAAAGGAGCACGCTGTACGCCACGGACATTCACGCGGACCCTCGCTGTACCTGGGAGGCGTGTAAGGAGGCCGGTCTGCGATCCTTTGCGGCTTTGCCTATGCAGAGCGGCGACGAGATCATCGGCGTGCTGGGCCTGGCCTCGGCCGAGGCGCGTGACTTTGGCGCGCAGGATACCTTTCTGGAGGCTATGGTCGCTCAGATCACTTCGGGCCTACAGAATGCTATCCTGCATAAACAGATACAACGCCACGCCGAAGAGTTGGAGCAACGCGTGGCCGAGCGCACGGCCGAGTTAGCGGCCAAGAACCGCGAACTGGAGACTTTCACCTATTCCGTCTCCCACGATCTCAAGGCCCCACTGCGCGGCATCGACGGCTACAGTCGCTTGCTGTTGGAGGGTCACTCGGAGCAACTGGACGAAGAGGGCCGAAGGTTCCTGCGCACCATCCGCCGCGCCACCGCCCGGATGCACCAGTTAATTGAGGACCTGCTGACCTACTCACGCCTGGAGCGCCGCTCGCTAACTCTGGGGCGCATCGATCCCCAGGCACTGATCGAATCGCTGATCGCCGAGCGGGCTGAGGAGATCGAGGAGCGCGGCGTCCGCGTGACGGTGAACGTGCCCTGTGCACACGTCGTGGCCGACGCAGAGGGTTTCACCCAGGCGCTGCGCAACCTGCTCGAAAACGCACTGAAGTTCACCCGCGAGACGTCCGAAGCGCAGATCGAGATCGGCGGGCGCGAAACGGATAAATCGTGTATACTATGGGTGTGCGATAACGGCATCGGTTTCGATATGAAATATCACGATCGGATCTTCAAGATATTCGAGCGCCTGCATCGGGAAGAGGACTATCCCGGCACCGGTGTCGGGTTGGCCATCGTGCACAAGGCCATGGCGCGCATCGGGGGACGCGCGTGGGCGGAGAGCGAGCCAGGCGAGGGAGCGACATTCTACCTGGAGATACCGAGATGACAGAGAGAGGTAAAGATGAATAAAGGCGATAGATTGAACCGTCCGATTCTGTTAGTGGAAGATAATCCCATGGATCCTATACTTTTGCGGTTTTTATTTTAAGCATTAAATTTTGATAGATAATGAAATTGTAGCAATAATAAAATCTTTTCTGCTAATTTAGTTGTGTAATACTGCTAGATAACAATAAGCCCGTGCAAATA
>DAOTUC010000200.1:0-21073 GCA_034437315.1 Anaerolineae bacterium | reverse complement strand
TCTTGGGCCATCGGCGACGCGCCCGCGCCCTTCGTGTGGGATTCCCTTCGGTCAGAGCGCCGCGCGGTGCTGCGGGCGGAGCTGGACGCGCTCTACGCGCATCTCTACGGCCTCACCCGCGACGAGCTGGCCTACGTGCTGGACACCTTCCCCATCGTCAAGCGCAAGGACGAGGCGGCGTATGGGGAGTACCGGACGAAGCGGATGGTGTTGGAGGCGTTTGAAACGCTGAGGCCGCTGACAGAATGACGGCACTGAGAGGGGCTTCAGGATTTTCGGTGAGTCAGTGTTTCCATCGTGAGGCGTGAGGACATCGATCCGGGGGTACGCTTTCGCCAAATGGTGTATAATAATGACAGGTGATGAAAAAGAGCGCTAAAGGGAGGTCGAGATGGGAATAGTCACACTTAAAATACGCGAATCTCAACTGGTCGATTGGGTGCAGCAGGTCTCACCGGAGGCCAAGCGGACTATCTTGAGAACCCTCATTCCACGGCTCGAAGAATTTGAGGATTTGGTCGATTATGGGAATCGGCGCATACGGACCCTGTGCGCCGAACGCGGCCTGGATTGGGACAGCCTGAGCGAAAGCGAGCGTGAGCGGCTGATCGACGACCTGCTCCACGAAACCGAGCGCGGGGTCTAGCGATGCCAGAACGGGTCGTGTTCGATACTAACATCTGGATATCGGGCCTGTTGTGGCGTGGCAAGCCATACCAATGCCTGCTGCTGGCGCGCTCCCAGGTCGTCCAGCACGTACACTGTTCGGACATGATCGCGGAATTATCTCGGAAGCTGCGCGAAACGTTCGACTTTTCGGAGAATCGCATTCGGGGCGTCCTGTATGACCTGCGTCGCGTGTCTGAGGCCGTGGAGATCACGGGAGACCTGCGCGCCGTGGAAGACGATCCTGACGATGACAAGTTCATCGAATGCGCTCTGGCGGCGGGCGCCGCGGTGATTGTGTCTGGCGATCACCATCTCCTCGACCTCGACGAGTACGAGGGCGTCCGTATCCTCTCCGCCGCCGAATTCCTGGCTCGCCTCACAACTGAGCAACGTCATTAAACGCCGCGAGGAATCCACATTTCAGTAGGGCTGATTTTCAGCAGCAGGAAAAGCCAGTCGAATTGCGCGCGCGTATCATAGAGGGGCATCTGAAACTCGCTCCTATGCCGGGAAGCCTGATCCAGGCGCAGGATAACCGCATCTACCTGGAAGATGGACGGGAGCTGGTGATCCAGTTGGAGACCGCATAGCAGGTTGGGAACGCTGAACCGTGCGCCCACCTCTACGGTCTCACTCGCGACGAGCTGGCCTACGTGCTGGACACCTTCGCCATCGTCAGGCGCAAGGACGAGGCGGCGTACGGGGAGTGTCGGACGAAGCGGATGGTGTTGGAGGCGTTTGAATCACTGAGGCCACTGAAAGAATGAGGGCACTGAGAGGGGCTTCAGCGGCTTCAGCGGCTTCAGCCTTTCAGTGGGTCAGTGATTTCCACTTGACTTCCCTCCCCAGCGGGCTACAATACCATTAAGTAATCGATTGATTAAATTACCGAGGAGGTGAGATATGCAGCGCACGATGAGCGCCACCGAGGCCCGCATTCATTTCGGCGAGTTGATGCGGCGCGTGGTAGAACAACAAGAATTAGTCATCGTGGAGCATAGCGGGAAACCCCACGTGGTCGTGCTATCTGTGGACAAGTACCAACAACTATTGACAGCCCAGGAGGAACGCGAGGATTGGCGCGATCTGGTGCGCCAGGCGCGGGAGCAGGTGCAGGCCGATCTGGGCGAGCGCGAGTTGACGCCGCCCGAGGACGTGCTGTGCGAGATGCGAGAGGAGCGCGATGAGCAACTCGTCGCTCTGCGTTGATGCTAATCTGGTGATCCGCCTGGTTGCCGACCCCGCGGACGAGGCGGTTCGTGACCTGTGGGATCAGTGGGACGCCGCGCATCGGCTGATCGCGGCTCCCACGTTGCTTTACTACGAGGTTAGCAACGCCCTCTACCGCTATCAACGCGCCGGGATGATGAGCCCGGAGGCGGTGCGGCTGGCGCTGGGAGCGGCCTTCGCTCTGCCCGTGCGCCTCTATGGTGACGACTCACTGCACCGCCGGGCGCTGGCCCTGGCCGAGCGGTTCGCGCTGCCGGCGGCCTACGACGCACACTACCTGGCGCTGGCGGACTGGCTGGGCGGCGAGTTCTGGACCGCCGACCGCAAGCTGCTTCAGGCTGTAGGGAGCAATCTGCCGTGGGTGCACGTGGTAGAAGTGTGAATAAGATTGCTGCTTGCATGAGAATGTTGAAGAAGTTTTGGTAGGTGGATAATTAGCGATAGTCAGAATAAAGGGATGGAGAGCGAGCAACTACATTCCAAGGATGAAGAGCGAGCTTATGATGCTCGGCTAAAACAAATCCAAGCGCGCAATGACCGCATCCTGGGACACTTCGTACATGTTTGGCGTGGGCGAGTGTCTGACGAGACGCTCCATAAACACATCCGTAACATTCAGGGATTCACGGATGTTTACCTCAACTACTACGTCGATATCACCGAGAATTTGCGCGCCGGTGATCAACTCACAGCCTGGAAGGTGTATGATTTCATCACGGATTGGCTGCCGCGCAAGTGTTGGGTCACCTCGGAGCGACGAGTCAAAGAATATCTTGCCTCGTTCAAGAAGTACGTCAAGTTCCTGGAGGAGTATGGCTATTTAGCGACTGAGGCAGCAGATGAGATCATCGAGACACTCAAGGAAGATCGTCAAGTGATGATACGATCCGCCGTCACTTACTATGATGAGCCGGATGAGGAAGAATCGCCAGAAGCGTTGAGAGAGCGGATGCAAGGTCTGGTGGAGCAATGGAAAGCGCTTTCCCAGAAGTCCAAGCCGGAGGTAGGCGATACGTGAAAGACCCAAGGGCCGAAGGAAAATTCCCAAAGAGCGCCCGGGACGTGGTGCAGAGATTGGCACGGCACGCTGCCGACCGGGTGATCAAACGCCAGTAAAAGTAGGGTGGAATGCTAGTAGTGCGAATTCGCAGGTAGGGTGATATAATCGGGAAAATCGCCCGGATCAACCTACCAAAGGAGGCAAATTCGTATGATTCGACAACCTGAAACTGAACGAGCAAACCGCCTGGCAATCAAGACGCAAGATCAAGCCCTGTTGACAAAACTTCAGCGCGAGTTCAACTACTCTCCCTTCGAGAGTCGCGCCGTCTTAGAAACAGTGAAAGACACTTATATGGCGCAATTGCGCACTCCAGATACACTCAAACCCGGTCAGATGGTCATTCTGGCCATCAGCGCCGATGAGCCGCCGGGCAAACCGTTGAAGGAATGCCAGTTCATCCCCATCGTGGTCACCGTACACGCTCCAGGGGACCAAAAACTGCGCCAGGAAGCCGGGCGTCAGGGTGTAGCGTGCGTCCGGCGGGTGCAATTGACGCGCATGGCCTGGGAAGCTGTGGCCCAAGAGACCTATCTGACCATTGAAGACGTAGCATACCGGATTCTTAATTGTGGCGTTCGCACCCTAGAGGAAGATGTAGCTTACCTGCGGTCCGAGGGCAAAGAGCTTCCTCTCCGTGGACAACAACTCGACATCGGTCGAGGTGAAACCCATAAAATAGTCGCCGTGCGCCTGTTCTTGGAGCGCTACACCTACACTCAGATCCAGCGCCGGATCAACCACAGTCCACAAGCCATTCAGCGCTACATCACCGATTTTGTGGCCGTGGCGAGTATGACAGTGGCAAGACAAACGGTCTTTGAGATCAGTTTCCTGCGGCAGATCTCGCCCGGCCTGGTGCGAGAGTACCAAGCGCTGTACACAGAATACAACACTGAGGCCCACAGAGAACGGCTGGCGGAAGTGATCGCCTTGTTTCGCGCTCCGGTACGATCCGTTGATGCCGAAAAAAAAGGGTCTCCGAGATGAAAACCGAGCCACGCGCCCGAAGGATGTACCAGCCTATGCAAGCTAAGACTTTTCCCAATGCGTTAGCTCACTGGTTGGCCGAAGAGTTCCCACACCTGGGTGGTCCTAAAGTGCGTTCCTTGTTCGTGGAAGAGATCGTGAGACTGATGGATAATCATCTGGTCTCTATGGATCGGCTCAAGCCTGGACAAGTGATCTGGTATGCAGTGGACAAGGCTGATTTGCCGCATGATCGCCACAGCATGGCCGAAACGCGCACGATCCCCGTGGTGTTGACGTTGGTGACCCGCTCCGATATCCAAAAGCTGACTCAAGGAACATCCCTCCCACAGCTACGACAGGATGTCGTTGCTCGCATACTGCTAGAGGCAGATGCCCAGAGCGGTGTCCTGGCGGAGACTGACGTAGCACTATTGCTCTGCGTCAGCCCTAGCACCATCAGCAAGGCTGTCCGAGCTTACGAGCAGCAACACCGGTGCATTTTGCCCCGCCGCGGCACTGTCCACGATTTGGGCCCCTCGGTCACTCACAAGGGAGTGATTGCAAGGAAAGCTTACCTGGAAGCCAAGCAAGCCCCTCAGGTAGCTTGGGAAACCAACCACAGCCTCGAATGCACCGAGCGGTATCTGGTAGACTTAATGCGAGTCTACATCAGCCTGAAACGTCGGGATATGACCGTCGAGGAGACCACTTTCACTACCGGATTGAGTAATTCACTTGTTAAAGAATACGCAGACTTGATCGAAGAACTGGGTTTGACGGATGACGAGTTACCGGATATAATAGCCGAGTTGATCCACACGGCGCAAGCACCATTGTCAGATACACAGGACACCTCGGTACATGTGCCGGAATCCACCACTGCTATGCAGTGACAACCCCTACCCGCGAACTCGCGCTATTGCCATTCCGCCCTTTTTCCCCAACTTATTGAGAAGATACTAAGCGTGCTTAATTGTCTTCACAGCAACCTGGTAAGGATATGGTGCTCGCCGCCTGTCGCCATTCATCATCCTCTTGCACGTAAACGTCGAGTGCGCGCACCTTGATCTCCAGGGTCTCGTCTGGGCGTCGCGCCGCGCGTAAACGGACCACGTAGGGGGTTACGCAGATCGGGCCATAGAAGATATACTCAATCTCTAGCATTTCGTAGTCGATGAGTTCTATGTTTTGCAACATAGCTTGTGTTTCACTTGTGTAGGCTGCGCTGCCCTGGAGGATTGATTGTGCGTCAATAGTAAACCCGCACCAGCCTTTGCTCTGATGAGAGCGCACCGCCGCCCAATCTTTTTTGACGTGTGCTCTGAACGTGACGTCAATTTTATGCCGGATTTCGTCTTTTTCTCTTTCGTGCATCGGTTCTTTGTCCTCTTGTTGGCTTTAGACTCTGTCCAGGCCAGGTTCGATTGCAATCAGATGGTTGTCAAATGGAATCCAACTCGGCTGTACTCAGTATACCAGATAGGTATCAAAAAGTTATCAGAAAAATGTCAATAACAGCGCCAGTAGTGGAACTGTACCTTCTGGGAACGCCGCGCATCGTCGTTGGTGAGGCGCAGATCCGCATGCCCTATCAAAAAGTGACCGCGTTGTTGGCCTATTTGGCCGCCACGAATCGAGCGCATAGCCGGGAAGTGTTAGCTACACTCCTGTGGGGCGAGGCGGACGATCAGCGCGCGCATAATAGCTTGCGCAACGCCCTCTACGTTATCCGGAGAGAGCTGTCGCTTGCTTCCCCGCTGGTGCTAGCCGCCCATCATCAAATCGCGTTGGATACTGATCAGGTATGGGTTGACTTTGAACACTTTCGCTCGTCAGTGCAGGGGCAAGACGTTGCCATCGATTCGCTGAAAGACGCGCTTGGTTTGTGGCGCGGGCCGTTTCTGGATGGGATTCTCGTGAAGGACGCCCCGGAATTCGATCGTTGGCTCACGCGCACACGGGAGCAACTTGATCGCAGCCACCGGCAGGGCTATTTGGCGCTCAGTCGAACGTATGAGGAGGCGGAACAATGGCGTTTCGCTCTGGACGCCGCGTTGCAGGCGTTGGCGATCGATCCTCTATATGAAGTTGGGCATCGTCAGATTATGCGGCTTCATCTGCAGATGGGGAATCGGGCCTCGGCGCTTCAGCAGTATGAGCAATGTCAGGCTATCTTGATGGAGGAGGTGGGAGCGGCGCCGGACGCGCGCACCCAGGCCTTGCGCGAGCAAGCGCTACTAGGAAAGCGGCCTCAGCTTGAGGCTGCTCGCGCTTTTCCTGCTGCGAAGCGGGGGCGTGGACCGGTCGCCTTCGTTGGCCGGCGACGGGAGATGTCCATGCTCGACGAACACCTGCAGGCGGTCAGTCGAGAGGCAGCCGGTCGGTTGGTGCTCATCGAAGGTGAGGCCGGCGTCGGCAAGACTCGCCTGGTAAATGAGTGGCTGGGCCCGCTTCGCGACGTCCACGTGTTAGTCAGCCGCTGTTTCGAAGCTGAGCGCAGTATCCCATATCGTCCCTGGACCGATATGCTGCGTGCTTCGCTACGTTACATTGATTGGGATCACCTCGATTTGCCGGACCTCTGGTTGGCGGAATTGAGCCATCTGCTCCCTGAATTGCGTGCGATGTATCCCGATCTGCCGTTGAGCGCGCCCTTTGATCCAAACTTGGCGCGTGGTCGCCTGGCGGAGGCTATGCGTCAATGGTTCAGAGCGCTCGGTCGACAATGGCCGATTTGCCTTTTTCTCGACGATTTGCAGTGGATTGATCACGCCAGCATCGCTTTGTTGGAGTACCTGCTGCGCCACAGTGACCGCTTCCCTTTGATGCTCATAGGCGCTCAACGAGACCGGGAGACCGATCCTGCCTGGGAGCGAACGCGAGGGGTGCTGACTCGCGCCGGTATGTGTCATCGTATGACCCTCTATCGTCTCTCCTTTCCAGAGGTCGCCGCGATTGCTCGTCACGCCGGTTTTCACGCCGCCGATTCGGACGCCTTTCTGAAGCGTCTCTTTCGGGAGACGGAGGGAAATCCCTTGTTCGTTGTCGAGATTATGCGCAGTCTGCAGGAGGTGAAGGAGGATATTTCTGGCGAGTGGCCGATCCCCTTGACGGTCAAGGATGTCATCAATGCCCAATTGGATCGCTTGGATGAGCAAACGCGCCACACTCTCACCATCGCCGCCGTGATCGGCCGCAGTTTCGATACCATCACGTTGCAAGCTGTGATGGGATGTTCCTTTGAGGTTGCCTTATCCACTCTGGAGGCTGGGGTAGACGCCGGGCTCATCGTGGAGCAGGGTGACGGTTATGATTTTTCGCACGATAAAATACGCGCTATCCTGAACAATCGCATCACCCAGGCGCGACGCCAGCGCTTGCATCGCCGCGTTGCGGAGGAGTTAGAGACGCTACAAGCCGAGGATCTATCCCCTCACCTGGGCGCGCTGGCCCAGCACTTCGAGGCGGCTGGTGAGGCGGAGATGGCTTGCTGTTACGCCTTGCGGGCGGCGAAACAGGCGGTCGAGTTGTACGCGGATGACGACGCGCTGACGTGGTATGAGCGTATCCAGGGCTTCGATGAGACCCCGCTTGCGACGTTGGACGCAAGCTTTTTCCCGCAAGTCGTCCCATTTGATCAACGATATACTTTATCGTCGCTGCCGCTTGACGTTCTAGGCCTCGTCTATCGTCAGCAGGGGCTCATTCATCAGCGACGCGGCCAATACGATGAGGCAGAGCAGCGATTCCAATTGGCCCTGGCGCGGGCGATTGAGCGGGAGCGACTGGATGAGCAAGCGGCCGCTTATGGCTTGTTCAGCTACCTGGCCTACCTGCGGGGCGACTACGATGCTTTGGCTGAGCGTGCGGGGCGATCCTTGGAACTGGCCACATGTGTGGGCGGGGTCGCTCTCCAGGCGGAGGGGTTGCGAAACCTGGGCATTGCCGCCTACCGAAACGGCGATTATCAACGGGCGATTGAACTCTATCGAGAATCCTTGGCAGCCAGTCAATCCATTGATGACCGGGTGAGTGTGGCCAAATGTTATAACAACATCGGCTTTGCGCTGCGTACGATGGGCCGCTTCGACGAAGCCGTGGCGTCGTTCCACGAAGCGCTAGACCTGCACCAAGCGACAGGCTCCATTGAGGGGGCGGCGGGCGTTCTGGCCAATATAGGCGGCGTTTACCTCCGCAGTGGCGATCTGGAACGCGCCCTCTTCACTTTACAGCGTGCTATCGACCGTAGCGACGCATGTCATGCCGACTGGATCACGACCAAAGCTTACCGGACGTTGAGTAGCGTCTATCTGGGCGAAGGTCAGTGGGCGCATGCCCTTCGCTCGGCAGAAAGAGCGCGCCAATTGGCCGAGTCTCTGGGCAGTAAGGAGGACCTGGGCGCCGCTTACCGACTCCTGGGCGAAATCGCAGCTGCCTGGCCGGAGAGTGGATTAGACGCGGCCGATGTGTATTTCGGAAAGAGCCTCGCGCTCTTGCGAGACGTTGGCGAACGCTATGAGTTGGAGCGCACACAGGACAGTTTCGAAACCTATCGCCAGACGCGCGCTTGAAGATAAGATATCGCTAATGCGGTCCGCATCTCCTTTTTATACGCTTTTGATGCGCTGTTGATGCCAGTGTGATATAATGCTCTTACCCGTTGGCTCGTTTGTGTTGTTGCATCAAGTATTTCACTGGTAGGCCATATCATAAGAAAAGGAGAGCGAAATGAAGAAAATAACTCTAGTCTTAACTGCCCTGGCATTGATAGCCCTCATCCTTGCTTCCTGTGCCCAGCCGACGCCCGAGGTCGTTCGGGAGGTTGTCCAGGAGACGGTCGTCGTCACCGAGCGAGAAGAGGTAGCGGTGACTACGGAAGTCGTCAAGGAAGTCACGCCGACGCCGGACCCCTCCGGTATTCAGCGCGGTGGCGTCTTGATCGCCGGTCTCAGCGCTGACCCACAAGGTTTCGATTCCCATACCACGTCCGCGTACTCCAGTTTCGAGGTCCTCGAAAACGTCTACGATCAACTCGTCACCGTTGACGAAAACCTGAATATGGTTCCTTCGTTGGCCGAAGATTGGGACATCTCCGATGATAACCTCACCTGGACCTTTTACCTGCGTGAGGGGGTCAAGTTCCACAACGCTCGCCCGTTGACGGCTGAGGATGTCGTCTACAGCTACGAGCGGATTATGGATGAAGAGACCGGTTCCGGGGTCGCCTGGCGCTTCAGTTCGGTGGAGAGCGTCGAGGCCATAGACGATTTGACCGTCGTGATCAACCTGATTGAGCCTTCTCCCAATTTGCTGGGACGGATCGGCGGCTATGGTGGAATGGCCATTATCCCCAGGGAGATCGTCGAGGATGGCACGGTAGACACCCATCCCGTCGGCACCGGTCCCTTCAAGTTCGTCGAATATATGCCCGGCGATCACGTCACGTTGGAGGCCAACCCCGATTATTGGGATGAGGGTAAACCCTATCTCGATGGCGTGGTTTACAAGATCATCCCCGATGAGACGGTGCGCTTGACCAACTTGCAAACAGGAGAGGTCGATTGGGTGGACGGCTTGCCCCCACAGCGTGTGACCGAGTTGGCGACCTCCGGCAAGGTGGTCGTGGACAAGGTCAGCGGCGGCGATTACTGGTACATCGGCGTGAACGTGACCCGCGAGCCCTTCAACGACGTGCGCGTGCGTCAGGCGATAGCCTACGCCATCGACCGCGCTGACGTGACAGCCGCCGCCAAGTGGGACACCGCGACTCCTAACCAGGGCCCTATCCCGGCCGATAGTTTCTGGTACTATGATTATCAGCCCTACGGGCAGGATCTGGAGAAAGCGCGCCAGTTGCTGGCGGAGGCGGGTTATCCCGATGGGTTTGAGACCGAATTGCTGCCCACCAGCTTCTACGAGGAAACGGTGCGCGCCGCTCAGGTGTTGCAGGCGCAACTCAGCCAGATCGGCATTGACGCCCAGATACGCACGCTTGAATGGGGCACCTGGCTCGAGGAACAGGGCGCTGGCAATTACGATATGTATATTTGCGGCTGGCTCGGCAACATCGACCCTGATGACTTCTTCTATGCCCAGCATCATAGCGGCGAGGTCTTCAACTTCACCGGCTACAGCAATCCAGAGGTAGACGAGTTACTGGATGCCGGGCGGGTAGAGACCGATGTGGAGGCTCGCAAGGAGATCTACAACCAGGTGCAGCAGCAGATCATCGACGATGCCCCCTACGTCTATCTCTATAACCCCGCCGTCGTCAATGCCTGGCAACCTTACGTGCACGGTTACACAGCCCTGCCTAGCGCCGCCATTCGTTTCGAGAACACTTGGCTCAAGCGCTAGAGATTACAGGTCAAACTTTGTAGGTCGCTCGAAACAGAGCCCGTTTCAGGGCTGGTTTCGAGCGACCTGATTTATATCTTGAGTCATCCTTCCGGAGGTTGCGATGGTCAACTTTCTGCTTAGACGTCTATTCACGACACTGTTAGTGATGCTTGGCGTTTCCTTCGTCGTCTTCTTGATCATACACCTCGTTCCAGGCGATCCGGTGCGCGTCATGCTGGGTTTGCAAGCCGATCAGGCTAAAATCGAGAGGATCCGCCAGCAGATGGGCTTCGATCGCCCACTGCTGGTGCAGTACGCGGACTGGTTATGGAGCGCTCTCCATGGTGATCTGGGGAAGAGCTTCATCACAGGTCAAAGCGTGGCCCAGGCCGTGGCGCAGCGATTCCCGGCCACGCTATCGCTGGCTATGGCCGCTCTAATCATCGCCCTGGCGATCGCTTTGCCGGCCGGTACGTTATCCGCCCTCAACGTCGGCCGGCCGTTGGACTATGCGGCGATGTTCTTCAGCCAGGTCGGTGTCTCGATCCCCGATTTCTGGTTGGGGATCGTCTTGATACTCCTTTTCGCCCTGCTCCTGGGTTGGCTCCCGCCGTCCGGATATACCAGCCCAATAGAGAGTTTGACTGGTTGGCTTCGACATCTTATATTGCCATCGCTGACCGTTGGGCTAATCACCGCTTCTATCCTGACGCGCTTTGTGCGCTCCGCTGTGTTGGAGGTTTTGCATCAGGACCACGTACGCACTGCCCGAGCCAAGGGTCTGCTTGAGCGAGACGTCATCATCCGACATGTTCTGAAAAACGCCGCGATTCCCATTGTGACCATCATTGGCATGCAAATGGCGTCTCTTTTGGGCGGGGTCATCATCGTCGAGGTGATATTCGCCTGGCCGGGCCTGGGGCGTCTGGCCCTGGACGCCGTCGTGCGGCGCGATTATCCGATGGTCCAGGGCGCCGTGTTGCTCGTCGCGCTCTTCTTTACAGGAATTAATGTGATGGTAGATTTGCTATACGCCTATCTCGACCCCCGTATTGGCGTTTAGGATAGGCAGCCAGTAGGAGGAGGTCATCATGTCCCAATTCGATTCCACCTCTTTGGACCTTAAACCGCAGGAAACCTTCCTGGGGATGACGTTGCGACTTTTTTTGCGGAACCGACTGGCTTCTATCGGCGCTGCTATCATTCTCATTATGATCGTGATCGCGCTGCTTGGGCCCAAGTTAACCCCCCACGATCCTATCGCGATCAGTATGCAGAACCGATTGGCCCCGCCCAGCCTGGAACACCCGTTCGGGGCCGATGATTTCGGGCGGGACGTCTTGAGTCGGGTTCTGTCCGGCGCATCCGTCTCGCTCAAGGTGGGCCTCATCGCTGTGAGCATCTCCACGGTCGTCGGCACCTTGCTCGGTGCTGTCAGCGGGTATTACGGGCGCTGGCTCGATGAGGTGATTATGCGCTTGATGGACATCCTCTTTGCCTTCCCCGCCATTCTGCTGGCCATTGCGATTATGGCAGCGCTGGGACCCGGGATCAGCAACGCGATGATCGCCATCGGTATCGTGTACACGCCAATCTTCGCCCGCATCACACGCGGCAGCGTGCTTACCGTGCGCGAGGAGGTATATGTCGACGCCGCCAGGTCCATCGGCTGCCCGGACTGGCGGATCTTGTTCCGCCACATCCTGCCAAACGTTATCGCGCCCGTAGTTGTCGAGACTACGCTTAGCCTGGCTTTCGCCATTCTGGCCGAGGCCGCCCTCAGCTTCCTCGGCCTGGGCACACAGCCTCCCGACCCGAGTTGGGGCCGTATGTTAAGCGAGAGCCGTGGATACATCCAGGATGCGCCCTGGTTGGGCGTCTTCCCCGGCCTGGCGATCATGTTCACTGTGATGGGCTTCAACTTCCTGGGCGATGGCTTGCGCGACGCCCTCGATCCACGGATGAAGCAGGTGTTGGACATGAAGACAAAGTAGGGAAAGGCTCGCTCCCTTCCGAATGCACTTGGGAGACACGCACGGCGACACGCACGGCGGCTTTATCATTCGCGGCGGCTCAATCGCGACGCTTGACGGTCTTCATCAAGCGGATATTCGCGTGTGCGGCGAGCAAATCGCGGAGATCGGAGAGCGTTTGCCGCGCCAAAACGGCGACGGGGATGAGATAGACGCGCGGGGATTGCTGGTTCTGCCGGGCGGGGTTGACCCCCACGTCCATTTGACCACGCCGCCAGCTACGCCTTCCTCTGATCGCTGGGTCGACGATCTGAGCAGTGGTTCTAGAGCGGCGTTGGCTGGCGGCGTGACCACGCTGGGCAATATGTCGTTGCCGCTCCCTGGGGAGACGTTGCTCGATACGTTGCGCCGTGAGAGATGCCTGGTGGAACAGCAGGCGATTGCCGACGTGATGATCCATCCTGTGTTGCTCCCCCCCGTTGAGACTGCCCAGAAAGCATTCTCGGCCCTTGCCGCCGCAGGATGCGCGACGGTGAAGGTCTTTATGTGCATTCCGGCGTTCGATGAGCACGCCGGGGACTATTTCGCGGCGCTCCGGGCTGCCGGCGAGGCGGGCCTATTGACCCTGATCCACGCTGAGGATCACGCTATCATCCAGGATGCGACGCGCGCTTTGCTGTCCGAGGGGCGGGGAGCGCTGCGATACTACGCCGAGAGTCGACCCGTCGTCGCCGAGGCGACGGCGACCAGGCGCGCGCTCGCTATGTGTGAGGCGAGCGGTGCGCCCGTCTACGTGCTTCATCTCTCCTCGGAACAGGCTTTGCAGATCTGTCAAGCGGCGCGGGCCAAGGGATTGCCCGTATACGTTGAGACGCGCCCGTTGTACCTGCACTTCACGAGAGCGTGTTACCTCGATCCACAGGGCCCGCTGTTCGTCGGGCAGCCCCCTCTACGCGATGAACGAGACGTGGGCGCGCTGTGGGAGGGATTGGGCGCGGGTGACATCGACGTCATCGCCACAGACCACGCCCCTTGGACCCGCGAGCAGAAGATGGATCGCACATTGAACGTGGCTAAATTGCGTCCAGGTGTGAATAACTTGCAGTTTATGCTTCCGCTGCTCTACTCGGAGGGGGTGCGAAAGGGCCGGTTATCGTTGGAGCGCTTTGTGGCAGTCACGTCGACCAATGCCGCTCGACTGTTTGGGATCTACCCGCAGAAAGGCGCAATCGCCGTCGGAGCCGATGCCGACCTCGTGCTCTGGAATCCGGACGAGACCCGGCGTGTGCGAGGCGATGAGACCTTTTCCCGCGCTGGCTTTTCAGTTTACGAAGGCTGGACGGTGACAGGATGGCCGAAGATGACCATCCGTCGCGGTCAGGTGGTTTACCGGGATGGACAAATCACGGCCAGGCCTGGCAGCGGGCGATCCTTAAGTTGTGATCTGGATAGACGTTTGCTAGGGTGCTTCAACGCGCCTTGACCCGCGTGGGCAGCGGGCCGCCCAGCCGTTCGACCGCGTGGCGGACTGCCTTGGGGCTTGGATCGCGTAAGGCGTAGGGTGGGGCGGGGCGGTCGCTCGTGGTGATGGCGACGGCGCCCCGGTGGCAGGGGATCGCCAGGTCGACCGTGTATTTGACGCCATCCTCTCGGATCAGGAATTCCCGCTCCGGGTACAGCCCTTCATCCTTGAGGGTGACGAAAAGCCCGTCCGCGCCGGAGGCGTACAGATCGTTGATCTCCTCGGCGGCGTTGAGCCGGTCCCACGACGTTTCGATGAAGACGATCCGCCGCCAGCGCAGGCTGGGAATCGGTTGTTCCAATTCCATCAAGGGGCCGAGTTGCATCTTGTAATAGGCCTCGTCGGCGCGCGGGTGATCGGGTTGCTGCGGGAACAAGTCGCGCCGGCGGGCCAGTTCGTGGCCGCGCACGGGCGCGTACCAGCGGACGGTCCATTTGTCATCCCTAAATACCCGCGTGAAGTAGAAGGCGACGACGGCGGCTTCGGTGGTGGACGGCGGCGCGTGTTTCTGAGGGATGCGATACCATCCCTCGTCACGGGCGATTTTGAAATCCCGCCGCTTGTTCATAATAGCGACTAGAACACGGTCGGATGCGTGGAACATGGTTTTACTCCTTCCCGATTACCCAATCACCCAATCCCCTAACCACCCGCTCTGGCGTCAGCGGAAACTCATCGTACCAGACGCCGACAGCGTCGTGGACGGCGGCGACCAGGGCCGGGGCCAGAGGGATGAAGGGCATCTCGCCCATGCCGCGCGCGCCCCACGGCCCCCGGGGATCGGGACGCTCGACGATGATCGATTGCACCGTTTCCGGGACGTCGGATATGGTGGGGATCAGGTAAGTGCTCAGGTGGGGGGTCAGGACGCGCCCCTCGGCGGTGATGAAGTTCTCGCACGTGGCCCAACCCATGGCCTGTACCACGCCCCCCTCGATTTGCCCCTCGATCAGTTGGGGATTGATCGCCTGGCCCACGTCGTCGGCGCAGATGACGCGCTTGATCGCCAGTTGACCGGTTGCGGCATCAACCGCTACCTCCACCGCCTGGGCCACGTAACCGTAGGCGAAATTGGGCGTCCCATGACCGGTCTCCGGGTCGAAGGGCGTGGTCTTGGGGGCCAGATAGGTGTACTCGGCGATAGCCGGGCGCTCCTCCCCGCGCCAGCGTTGCAGCGCTCGTTCGGCGGCGCCCCGCACCGCGTTCCCGGCCATAAAGGTCATCCGCGAGGCGGAGACGGAACCGGCGCTGCCGGGGCTGGTGGCGGTGTCGGAGGGGATCAGGCGCACGATGTCCTGGGGCAGATGTAGGGCCTCGGCGGACATCTGGTGGATGACGGTGTGCGCGCCCTGCCCGACCTCGGCGCTGCCGATGTAGACCAGCGCCTCCTCGATCTCCTCCTTGCCCCGCAACTCGACCTTGGCCCAGCAGGTTTCCTGGTAACCGAAGGAGAAACCGATATTTTTGAAGGCCACGGCGAAGCCAATGCCGGTCTTTCTCTCCTCGTTTTCGTCGTCTGCTTCAGGCTTTCGCCACCCCGCCAGCTCTTTTACCCAGCCGGCGGCGCGGGCGCATTGCTCGGTCACCTCGACCAGGCTGACGCCGCCGGGTAACGGCGTGCCGACTGAGGTGAGCGACTCATCGCGCAGCAGGTTTTTGAGGCGCAATTCGACCGGGTCTATGCCCAGGGCCTCGGCCAGTTTGTTCATCTGCATTTCAGCCACGAAGATGCCCTGCGGCGCGCCGAAACCCCGGAAGGCACCGGAGGGGACGTTGTTGGTGTAGACGCCGTCCACGTCGACCCGGACGTGGGGGATCTCGTAAGGGCCGGTGCAGGTGATGGTGGTGTTGCCCAGGACTTTGTTCGTCGTGTAGCAGTATGCGCCGCCGTCGGCGACCACTTTGACCTCGGCGGCGAGCAATTCGCCCTCGCGGGTAGCGCCCAGCTTGCAGCGGAACCACATCGGGTGGCGCTTACAGTGACCCAGGATCGACGCCTCCCGGCTCCACACCATCTTGACCGGACGGCGGAGTTTCCAGGCTGCCAGGGCCAGCACAATTTGCACCGACATATCCTCCCGCCCGCCGAAGGCGCCGCCGATGGCGGGGTAGATCACGCGCACCTGCTCTGGCGGGATGTCCAGCGCGTGGGCGATCTGGCGTTGATCCTCCCACGTCCATTGACCGGCGACGACTACGGTGACCCGGTCCTCGTCGTCGATGTAGGCCAGGCCGGCCTCCGGTTGGAGATAGGCGTGTTCCTGGGCCGGGGTGTGATATTCGCTTTCGACGATCACGTCCGCCTCGGCCCAGGCGGCCTCTGGATTCCCCTTGCGTATCTGGTGATGGCAGATCAAGTTGCCCTCGGTGCACAGTTCCGGGTGAATCTCGCTGGGCTGCCGGTTGAGGTGAAGTTGGGGCGCGTCGGGCCGGAGAGCCTCGAAGGGATCGGCGACGACGGGCAGGTCTTCGTATTCGACACGAATCAGGTCGCGGGCGCGGGCGGCGGCCTCTTCCGTCTCGGCGACGATGACGGCGACCTGGTCGCCGACGAAGCGCGCCACGTCGCCGCCCGGTTTGGACGATCCCGGGCCGCAGAGGACCGGCTGGTCGGGCGTCTGCAGGCCGTACTCGTTGACCGGGACGTCTTGGGCGGTGTAGACGGCGACGACGCCGGGCGCTTCCGCCGCCTCGGCGGCGTCAATCTGGCGGATGCGGGCGTGGGGCCGGCCGGCGAAGAGAATTTTCGCGTGGAGCGCGTCTGTCCCGTCAGGCCCGGTCATCAGATCGGCCGGATATTGGGCCTCGCCGGTGACTTTGGCGCGAGCGTCCACGCGCGTGCTGGGTTGTCCGATGGTGTGCGTCATCTGTGTTCCTTTCACCTAATCTGGCGGAACCAGAGCCAAAAAGGAGCCAT
Organism: Anaerolineae bacterium; assembly: GCA_034437315.1. Taxonomy (GTDB): domain Bacteria; phylum Chloroflexota; class Anaerolineae; order B4-G1; family B4-G1; genus DSAR01. The sequence continues at coordinate 4,391 of DAOTUC010000200.1, read as the reverse complement.
TGATCGCCAAATTCTTGCCCGCTGTGCAAGGATCCTGTTGGTTAGGTTCTTATGTTCTTTCGGTCTCTTGTTTCAATATACGTTGCAGGATGGCGATAGCGGCGGCGTAGGTCGGGTCCATCCCGTAATAGGATAGGTTTTGCGCGCCCAGGTTCTGGCCTTTGCCGAGCGGCGTATCGGAGGCGTAATGGATGAAGCCGATGTCGAACGGCGCCCGGTCTGCGTAGAGCGTGACGATCTCATTGGTCGGGTGGCGGTGGGGACGTACGGCCTCGTAGATGGCCGAAAGATACGGCCCCGCCTCCATCTCAATGTCGGTATACCCCTCGCGGTAGAAGACGTCCATGTAGCGATCATTTTGCAGGAACGTGCCCCGCACGCTGATGGCTTTCTGATTGTCCAGCGTCGTCCCGTAGACCAGGTAGGGGGCCACGTGACCGGCGTCGAAGGCGTTCCTGAATAGATAGGTGTTGCGGGAATGCTCATCGTGGACGACGTAGGGGATCATCACGTCCCCGATGCGCCCGTTGAGCGTGGCTGCCTTGCCCTGGGCGTAGACGCCGCGCAGCGACCCCACGCTGTTGGCGATTTGGGATAGGACGTGATAAGCGCCCATCCCCAGCGGATAGTCCAGGTTGAGGATGACGGCGTCGCTTTCAGACAGGCGCTCCAATCCCGGCATTTGCAGGCGGGGGTCGAACCAGGCGGGGCGCAGACGGCGCATCTCGATGACCTGGGCTTCGATGTCAAAGACGTGCCGGCTGTCGATGTGCTTGACGCCGCAGCGGGCCTCCTCCGCCTCCCGCTCGTCCCATATCGCGTGTTCTCGGTGGGCGTTCATATATTCCCGCAACACGTAGTAGAGCAGGTTCTCCCGTCGCGAGGGCACGTCGCCGGTGCGGATACGATTATATTCGTTCCATAGATCGCTGTCGGTCTCTTTCAAAAAGTCCAGCAGCAACCCTTCGCGCCGCAGGGCGAAGCCGGAGAGCATATTGATCACGCTGTGCACGTTGCTGGAGATGAAGTAGATGGGCCTCTCGCTCAGATCTACCGGCGAGGCGTCGCTGATGAAGCCCCACCAGCGCTGGGTCGCCTTCCGGTAATCGACCAGCGAGCCCGCCAGCAGGCGGACGGCGAATCGCTTGGGCGCCTGGCCGATGGCGAGCAGCAAGGGCGCGAATTCGTCGCCCCATATCCTGTGCATTTGGTCGAAGGCCGCCGTCGAGAGCGCCAGAACCGCCGGGAGTTCCGCGCGCAAATCCGCCCATACCGGCTCTCCGTTCTCGACGTGGGATCGGAGCCGCTCGATCAACGGGCTGCTGTGTAGACGGCGGTGGAGCTTGTTCCATTCGATCTGGAAGGCGGTTAACATCGGCGCCAGGTCGTCGATGTCGGAGACGCTGGCGATGAAGGCCGCCATCGTCTCGCGTCCATCGAAGAAGGAACGGCGTCGGCGGGCGGGGGCGGTGACCGCTTGCCATTGCTCCACGTTGGCGTAGCCGCGTCGCTCAAAGACCCGCTCCGACTGGCCCATCACCACCAGTCGGGTCTTGTAGATGCAGCGGGGCAATCGGAGGGAGCAGTAGGTCAGTGCGTCCACGTCGGGTTCGTCGTCGCGGGCGTGGACGTGGAGCGAGGAGTTCATCCCCTGGTGGGTCTCGACGAGGGTGCGGATCTGCACCTCGTCAGTGGTGCGCAGCAGAGAATAGTAGGTGCGCATATACAGGTCGATCTCTTCGCTGCCGGTGGTGGGGACAGTGCGCTCCATTCAATCCTCCTGCGCCGCCCTCGTTTGCTGAGGGTGCTCTCCTATTCGAAGCCACAAGCGTCGTAGACGCGCCATCCGTGGACGATTCAGCTTTAAGGCTTCTACTGTAGCGCGTCCTGTTGCTGTCAATCCAATGATGCGTGCGCCATCCTCGCTCCAAGTGAAATGTTTCACCCAATCCTGTTGTCGAGGGTGAAACAGAGAAACAGTCTGGCCCGTTTCTGGGTCAAGTGCTGACTGAAACGTGGATTTGAAGCGATTACAGGTTGGGCAAGACAGACATAGGTTTTCCAGGGTGCTTGCACCCCCCGTGCTGGTCGGCGTAATGTGGTCGATTTCAAAGGTCACGACGGTGAGCCTCTCCGGCGTGCGACAATAGGCGCAATTTCCTTCATCCATTTTGTGCACTTGACGCCGAAGAGCGCTAGGAATGTAAGTTTTCATTCAGTGATCGTTTCTCGTCTCCGGCGCAACGTGTACATAGCCCGCGCTTTGAGTATGTTCATTTGGTCAACGAGCTTCAACAGTCGATCGATCTCCTGCTCTTCCTCAGCGCTGAGAAGATTTTCCCGATTAAGTTGCAACAAGCGGCCTAAACGTTCTTGCAAACGTGGCGCCAGCATACTGTCAGCCAAGATCTCCACCTCTGTATCGCTGAGTCCTGTCAGAAGTTCGGGGTCGTCGGGTTGGACCGCGCGCAGCGCTTGATAGTCCTCCCAACTCAGAACAACGCCCACTCGCTCGCCGTTCTCTTCAACCAGATAGCAGATAGATTCTGGATCTGACGATCGTGTCATTTCATATGTCTCAGAAGATTCTCTTGTCTCCACTTCATTTTCCATTATTCATACACCTTCTCTTTCGCACGCGTTCTTTCATACTGCGAAGCCGCCCGATCGATCGCCCGCACGATCTTGTAGTAGCCGGTGCAGCGGCAGAGATTGCCGGTTAGCCCTTCTACGATCTGTTCGCGGGTGGGATGGGGGATCTCCTCCAGTAGATTAGCGCCCGCCATCACGAAACCCGGCGTGCAGAAACCGCACTGGACGGCGCCTTCGTCGATGAAGGCCTGCTGAACCGGGTGTAGTTCCTCACCCGCGGCCAATCCCTCGACGGTGATGATCTGGGCGCCGTGGGCGCGCGGCGCGGGGATCAGGCAGGCCAGCACGGCGACGCCGTCCATCCACACGGTGCAGGCCCCACATTCTCCCTCGCCGCAGCCCTCCTTGACGCCGGTCAATCCCAGATCCTCGCGCAACATCGCCAGGAGCGTCTTGCCGCCGGCCCCTTGCACGACGACGTTTTCGCCGTTGACCGTGCACTCGATCGGTTGCGGCCCGTCAGCCTGGTGTTGGATCGTCTTGCCCGCCACGCGGGGATAATGGCCGTTGGACGTGCTCCACAGTTTGGGCGGTGGCGGATCCGCCGGGAAATGTTCCCGTTCGGTTCCATCGCGCAGGGCGGTGAGGGTGCGGCGTATCAGGACGCGCACCATCTCGCGGCGGTAATCGCCGCCGCTGCGGACGTCGTCGATGCAGGCGGTGGATTGGGTAGCCAGCGCGGCGGCCCGGTCAATCTGCTCGTCGTCGAGTTGCGCACCGAGCAGGCTCTCCTCGGCCTCGGGCGCGCGCACGATGGTCGGCGCGACGCTGCCCATCGTGATCCGGGCCTCGGCGACCGTTCGTTCGTCATCGTCGAGGGTCAGCAGGACGGCGGCGTTGACCACGGCGATGGCGTGGCTGCGTCGCAGGGCCAGCTTGGCGAACGATCCGCGATGGTTGGGGCGCAGGGCCGGGAAGGCGATGTCGATGACCATCTCGTCGGGGGCGAGCGCCGTCCGGCGGACGCCGTGGTAGAATTCGGGGAAGGAGAGCGTGCGCGCTCCCCGCGCGCTTTGTAACGTCAACCGGGCGTCCAGCGCCCACAGGGCGGTGATGGTATCGTTGGCCGGTGAGGCGGTAATGAGGTTGCCGGCGATAGTGCCCCGGTTGCGCAGTTGGGGCGTCCCGACCCGCCAGCAGGCCAGGGCCAGGGGATATCCCCGCTCGAGCAGCAATTCTGACGCCAGGGCCTGGTTGTGGGTCACCGTTGGCCCCACGTGAATCACCGCATCGTCATCATCAAGCGTGATCTGGTCGAGTCCGCCGATGCGGGTCACGTCGATGAGGGCGCGGGCCTGTCGTTGACCGCGTTGTAATTCGACCAGCAGATCGGTGCCGCCGGCGATGATGCGGGCCGGCGCGTCATCGGTTTTGGTGTTGTATTTGTCCAGAAGTTGTAACGCGCCCTCAACGTTGGTCGGTGTGTAATAGGTTTGCCACATAGGTTGTGTACTCCTGTGGAGTTGGTAGATGGTAAATTGTCAGGCTGGTTTCTCTATTGAGTATACTCGTTTCGCGGGGTTGCGCAACTGGGCGTGAGGGGATTTTGGATCACGAATGGCGCGAAAGGCCGAATGACACGAAAAACAGGGTTGTTCAGTTCTAAAAAGTCAGGTTCTCTGGGATTTCGCATGGCGAGACCCTAAAGGTTTTGCTCAAGGCCGCGCAAACAACGTTTTTGCCTTAAACAATGACCTTTTTCCATCAAAACCAGCGCAAAAACCTTTAGGGTCTATGAT
>DAOTUC010000199.1:0-11609 GCA_034437315.1 Anaerolineae bacterium | reverse complement strand
CATAGACCCTAAAGGTTTTTGCGCTGGTTTTGATGGAAAAAGGTCATTGTTTAAGGCAAAAACGTTGTTTGCGCGGCCTTGAGCAAAACCTTTAGGGTCTCGCCATGCGAAATCCCAGAGAACCTCAATATTCTGTGCCGCTCATATTGTCACTAAGAATACGTGTGCTATAATAGACGCTTGTGACTTCTATTGAATTTAGAGAGGAATAAATGGACCACTTAACAAAAACGGAAGAAAAAACAAGATGGCACAGTTACTCCATCGAAGAGACGAGCGAGAAGCTGGAGACCAACGCCCAGGCTGGCCTCCCGGCGGAAGAGGCCCAGGCGCGCTTGTCCCGCCACGGAGCGAACGAATTGGCCGAACGCCCGCGCCCTGGATTTTGGCAATTGTTGCTATACCAGTTCAACGACTTCATCGTCCTCATCCTGATCGTCGCTTCCATCGTCTCCTTACTATTGGGAGAACGGATCGAGGCCGCGGCCATCATGGCCATCGTGGTTCTCAACGCCGTGCTGGGCGTGATCCAGGAGAGCAAGGCGGAAGAGGCGTTGGCGGCGTTGAAGAAGATGGCGGCCCCGGAAGCCCGCGTCCTGCGCGATGGGCATCGGGTCACTATTCCGGCCCGGCAGTTGATCCCGGGCGACATCGTCTTTCTCGAAGCCGGCAACTACGTGCCCGCCGATCTACGCTTGATCGAGACCGCCAATCTCAAGATTGACGAGGCGTCGCTGACAGGCGAATCGGTGCCGGTGGAAAAGAAGGCCGACGTGACGTTGCCAGAAGACGCATCGCTAGGCGACCGGTACAACAGCGCCTTCATGGGCACGACGGTCACCTATGGCCGAGGGGCCGGCATCGTCGTAGAGACCGGGATGCAGACCGAGATCGGACTCATCGCCGAGATGATCCAGTCCTACGAGGACGAGCAGACGCCCTTGCAGCGGCGGCTGGACCAATTGGGGCGCTGGTTGGGATGGGGGGCGCTGGCTATCTGCGGCATCGTCTTTGTCGAGACCCTGATCCAGAATACGAACCTCTCGCTCATATTCACCCAGGGCTTTGGCGACTACCTAGCCCAGAGCCAGGAGCAAATTATCGAACTGTTCATTGTAGCCGTGAGCCTGGCGATCGCCGCCGTGCCGGAGGGATTGGCCGCCGTCGTCACCATCTGCCTGGCGTTGGGTATGCGCGAGATGGTACAACGCCACGCTTTGATCCGCCGCCTGCCGGCCGTCGAGACGCTGGGCAGCGCCACGGTGATCTGTTCCGATAAGACCGGTACGCTGACCCAGAACGAGATGATGGCCGTGCGACTCTACGCGGCCAACCTCCGCCTGGACGTGAGCGGCGAGGGGTACCGGCCGGAGGGACAATTCACCCATTACGGCGATCCGGCCGATCCACACGACAACGAGGATATGATGGAACTGTTGCGAGGCAGTTTGCTTTCCTCCGACGCCGCGTTGGAACGTTTTGAAGAAGAGGACGGCGAGAAAGACTATCACCTGGTCGGCGACCCGACCGAGGGCGCGATGGTGGTCGCCGCCGCCAAGGCCGGTCTGTGGCGGGATGAATTGGAGGAAGAGCGGCCGCGCGTGGCCGAGGTGCCCTTCGATAGCGAGCGCAAGCGGATGAGCACCATTCATCGCCTGGACAGAGACGGGCGGCATGGCAATGGCGCCGAATACATCGCCTACGTCAAGGGCGCGCCCGACGTGATGTTACCCCTCTGCGACCAGCTTCTAGAGGATGGAGAGGACGTCGAATTGACGAAGGCCCGCCGCCACCACATCGAGAATACGATCCGCGACCTGGGGCGAGGCGGCCTGCGGGTCTTGGCCGTGGCCCACCGTTATCTGGAGCAATTGCCCCAGGAGACGACCGCCGAGGAGATTGAACGGAATCTCTCACTCGTCGGCCTGGTAGCCATGATCGATCCGGCCCGACCGGAGGTGGGGCCGGCCATCGAGCAAGCGCGGCAAGCGGGCATCCGGACGATGATGATCACCGGGGATTATCCCGACACAGCGCACGCTATCGCGCAGGAAATCGGTCTATTGCGCCCCGAGGGGCAAGTGATGTCAGGCGCAGAGTTGAATGAGACCTCGGACGATGAATTGGCCGAACGGATCGCCGACATCGACGTCTTCGCCCGCGTATCGCCCCAACACAAGGTGCGCATCGTCGAAGCGCTCAAGAAACAGGATCACGTGGTAGCGATGACGGGCGACGGCGTCAACGACGCGCCGGCGCTCAAACGAGCGTCCATCGGCGTGGCGATGGGCATCACCGGCACCGACGTCTCCAAGGAGACGGCCGACATGGTGCTGACCGACGACAATTACGCTTCCATCGTCTCCGCCGTGGAGCAGGGGCGCATCATCTACTCCAACATCCGGAAGTTCGTGTATTACCTGATCTCCTGCAACATGGCCGAGATTATGATCATCTTCCTGGCTACGTTGTTCGGATCTCCGACGCCCCTGAATGCTATCCAGCTTCTATGGCTAAACCTGCTGACCGATGGCGCGCCGGCGCTGGCGTTAGGGCTGGAAAAGGGTGAACCGGGCATTATGGAACGGCCGCCCCGCCCCGTGCGCGAACCGATCATCAACCGCTTTATGGTCAACGGCATCATCGTCCAGACGATCGCCATCACGGCGGCGGTATTGACCGCGTACTACGTCGGCCTGTCCTGGAATCCGCTCAACCCAATATTGGCCCAGACCATGGCCTTCGTGACACTCTCGGCCTCCGAATTGTTGCGCGCTTATACAGCCCGTTCAGAGCGCGCCTCTCTATTCCGGTTAGGGATTTTCACCAATCGAGTGATGCAATATGCAATATTGGCCTCCACTGTACTGTTGCTCATCGTCATCTACATCCCATTCTTCCAGGACGTATTCGACACCGTCCCTCTAGGTTTGCAGGAGTGGACCCTCATCGCGCCCCTGGTGTTCGTCCCAGCAATCGCAGCCGAGATTACCAAAGCCGTCATCCGATTGCAAGAGAAAAAGAATCGAGCCAACGCACACCCGTAGCCCATAACGCTTGATCGCCGAGCCTTCCCATCCCGACCGGGAAAACGATTCATACGATTTATTTTGGGCTATTTGCAATTTTATTGTAATCTGTGTACAATAACAATTGGATACTTTGCACGATTGTTCACTGGGGCTTTCGTAGCGGCACGTATATCAAGAAGGAGACTTTAAGATGTTTAGAGAGAAAATCAAGGCTCACTATAAAGAGTTGACTCCCAGTTTCCGCAAAATCGCTGACTTCATCCTGGAGAAGCAGCTGGACGTCGCCTTTATGACCGCGACTCAATTGGCAAATAGTATGCAGGTGGACGCTGCAACAGTGGTCCGTTTTGCTCAGACGATTGGTTATTCCGGTTTTCGAGAACTGATCAAAGAAGTGCAAGACGTCGTTAAAGAGGAGCTGACGACCACTTACAGCCCGAATTTGAACACACCCGACGATTTAGAGCTATTCCGCAACCTCCTGGAGAACGAACGCCACAACCTGTCGTTGGCTCAGGCCCAGTTAAACGAGGATGTCGAAAAGATACTGCCGGTGTTGTTGGTGAGCAAACGGATTTGGGTGATGGGTCAAGGACCAGGCGCTTATCTGGCCGATCTATGCGCCCATTCACTGCGCGAGATTGGCCTGAACGCCGTCTCCATCGCGCCAGACCCCCTGAGCGCTGCGTCTAACCTCAAGGCGGTCGAGTCTGATGACCTGGTCATCGGCTTCTCAATCACCGGCATGGACCTAACGGTGGCGGATGTGATCACCTTTGTTCGTCAGGCGGGCGCTCAAACGCTCGTTTTCAGCGCCTCTCCGGTGACGGCGGCGGCCCTGGCGGCGGAGATGCTGGTCGTCTGCCCCGGCCCGACAAAGACTCATCTGCCATCCTTCACCGGGTTGGCCGCGCTGATCGTCACGCTGACGTCCGCCTTCGCCGCTCGCTATCCCGAAGAGATGGCGTCGCTGCAAGAGAATTTACAGCGTGGCTACCGGAAACTTTTGGGATTGCAAGCGGTCAGCACGTCCGAGGTCAACGTTGAAGAACTATGGCGCGAGTTTTAGCCGGACGCTCGTGAAGGTTTCTTATCTCATCTGACGACCCGACACTTTCACCTCTCAACCTGCCGCAGGTTTGGAACTCGCTGTCAACGAACGTGATTTGTGTGTTCCGAAGCTATTTTCGACCCATTCTGACAGCCAACCCGCGGGAGGTTGAGATGGTTAGCAGCTCATTTCAACTTAGTTAGTAGAGATCGAAAGATTTGTCAATCAACGAGGGTGTTCAGCTAAGCCCTAAGGATGATTCCTTGGGGCTTTTGATTTGCCTCATTTGCCTCATTTGCCTCATTTGCCTCATTTGCCTCATTGAAATCCGGAGTAACTATGGCTCAAGATCAAATCCTGGCGATTGATTATGGGACGCAATCGGTGCGGGCGCTCCTCTTCGACCTGCGTGGGCGTCTGCTTCACCGGGTGCGAATCGAAGTGGAACCTTACTTTTCCCCCAAACCGGGCTGGGCCGAACAACAGCCCACGTATTTCTGGGAAAATCTCTGCGAGGCGTGCCACCGGTTGTGGCGAGAGGAGGGCGTCTCAAAAGAAGCCATTGCGGGCGTGACCCTGACGACCCAACGGGCGACGATGATCAACGTCGACGAGAAAGGCCGCCCGCTCCGCCCCGCCATCGTATGGCTCGACCAGCGACGAACCGAAGGATTGGACCCAGTCGGCGGGTTGTGGGGCCTGATCTTTCGCCTGGGCGGGATGCGTCAGACGGTGGCTTATCTCCAGGCCGAGGCGGAGGTCAACTGGATTCGCGCGCACCAGCCGGCGGTGTGGGAGCAAACTCACAAATATCTCTTCCTCTCCGGTTACCTAACCCACAAGTTGGTCGGGCGTTTCGCGGATTCGGTGGGCTGCCAGGTGGGATATATACCCTTCGATTACAAACGACTCGCCTGGGCCAAGGACTGGAATTGGAAATGGCAAGTGGTGCCGATGGACCGGGACGTGTTGCCCGACCTCGTTCCACCGACCGGGGTGCTAGGAGAGATCACGGCCCAGGCGGCCGAGGCGACCGGCATCCCGGCGGGGCTCCCGCTCATCGCCGCAGCCGCCGATAAGGCCTGCGAGGTGGTGGGAGCTGGCTGCGTGGATCCCCACGTGGCCTGTCTCTCGTATGGGACGACCGCCACCGTCAACACCACCAGCCAGCGTTACGTCGAGGTCGTGCCGCTCATCCCCCCCTACCCCAGCGCCGTCCCGGACGCCTACAGCCTGGAGGTTCAGATCTACCGGGGCTATTGGATGGTGCGATGGTTCAAACAGGAATTCGGGTTGCGCGAGGAACGCCTGGCCGAGGAATTGGGCTGCGCGCCGGAGGAACTTTTCGACGATCTAATTGAGGAAGCGCCGCCGGGGTCGATGGGGCTGGTCTTACAACCGTATTGGTCGCCGGGGCTCAAATCGCCCGGACCCGAGGCCAAGGGGGCCATCATCGGGTTTGGAGACGTGCACACCCGCGCCCACATCTACCAGGCCATCCTGGAGGGATTAGCCTACGCCCTGCGCGAGGGATTGGAACGAACCCAGAAGCGCCTGGGCGTGAACACGACCGAGGTGCGCGTCTCAGGCGGCGGATCGCAATCAAACGCGGCGATGCAGATCACAGCCGACATCTTCAACCTGCCCGCCAGCCGCCCCCACGTCTACGAGACATCCGGCCTGGGGGCCGCCATCGACGCGGCGGTGGGCCTAGGGCTGCATCCCGACTTTGAGACAGCAGTGCGGGAGATGGTACGGGTGCGGGACACATTCGAACCGCGCCCTGACATCCGAGATATCTACGAAGGACTCTACCAGCGGGTGTACCGGCAGATGTACCACCGCCTGCGCCCACTTTACGAAGCGATCCGCGAGATCACCGGTTATCCACCGATGTAGGTTGAGGAGATTTTTAATATGGACAAAAAGGGCGTTGTTTCGACCATCGCGGCTTACGTCGTCTGGGGCAGCCTGCCGGTATACTGGAAACTTGTGCAGGAAACGCCGGCCATAGAGGTGTTGGGCCATCGCACGGTGTGGTCATTCGCGTTTTTGATCGTCCTGTTGACCTGTAGAAGGCAGTGGGCCTGGTTATCGACGCTGAAAAGCAGGCCGAAAGTGATGGGCCTTTTTATGCTGACCGGCGGCATCCTGGGATTGAACTGGTTCCTGTACATCTGGTCGGTGAACGCCGGGCGCGTGCTCGACGCCAGCCTGGGCTATTTCATCAATCCCCTATTGAGCGTGTTGTTGGGCGTAATTTTCTTGCGGGAACGGCTGCGCCCTGGGCAGTGGGCGGCGATCGGCCTGGCTGGCGCGGGGGTCGTCTACCTCACCATCTCCTACGGCGCATTCCCGGCGGTAGCATTGACGTTGGCCGGCACCTTCGGCGTCTACGGGTTGTTACGAAAGACGGCGCCCCTGGAATCGGTCGAGGGGTTGGCGCTTGAGACAGCCTTTATGTCGATCCCGATGCTGAGCTATCTGGCTTATCTCGAATGGGCGGGCGTCGGGGCCTTCGGTCAAGCCGGGCCGACGATGCGCCTCTTGCTGATCTTCGCCGGCGTGGTCACGGCAGTCCCCCTATTGTTTTTCACCTACGGGGCGCGGCGAATCCCCCTTTCGACCGTTGGGTTTTTGCAGTATATCACACCGACGTGTCAATTTTTGTTGGGGGTCTTCGCCTACCACGAGCCCTTTTCGCGGACTCGCCTGCTCGGCTTTGCCGTGATATGGACGGCGCTTCTGCTGTATTCCCTGGAGAGCGCGTGGGCGTCTCGGCGGACGAGGGGCTGGCGAAGGCTGAGGTCTAACCAATAATCCGTGCGCGCCTATCCCCCTTCTTCCGCCGGGGCCGTGGGAGGCGCTATCCATAACGGTCGATAGGGAATGCCCGGCCACGACTCAAGCACCGGCGGCGCGTCGTCGAACCAGGTGGCGTAAAGGGCGTCCAGTTCACCATCCGCCCTCATCGCCAACAACGTCAGGTTGACCAGGTCGCGGAAGGCGGAATCGCCGGGGGGAAGCGCCAGCGCCAGCGGTACGTGAGCCAGACGCAGCGGCAACACCCCCAATCCCTCAGTCGCGTAGGCCAGACCTAACATATCGGCCCGATCGCCGACGATGGCCAGCGCATATCCCCCCTCCAGCAGGCCCAGCGCCGCTTCCACCGTCGGTTGCGACATCACAATCGGATGCACGCCGGCATCCTCGGCGGCGGCCTCCAGGACATCCTGGCTTCCCTCCAGCACCGCCACCGGTTGACGGTCCAGGTCCCGCACGTCGGTGATTGGCGTCCCGGCCCACACCATCAGCCCCTCGCCCGCCCAGTAGGTCGTCAAGCTGAAATCCACCTGCATCTCGGCCGCCCGGTCGTGGACGACGCCGCCGATGAGCAAGTCGGCCTGCCCCGTCCGCACCATCTCGCGGCCCGCCTCGACCGTCGTGGTGATAAACTCGATTGCCGCGCTATCGCCCAGCCAGCGCCCGGCCAGGCGTTGCGCCAGGTTGACCTCGTAACCCGCCGGCTGCCCGCCCGCATCGACGTACGAGAAGGGCGAACGGTCGCTCACGAAGGCGACAGCCAGACGCCCGCGCGCCCGGATCGCCTCAATCGTGTCCGGCGTCTCCACGAACGACGGCGCATCTTCCAGGCGCGCCGTCTCCTCCCCGGGCCATCGCTCAATGGCGGGGGGATATTCGGAGGGGAACCAGCGCCCGTACAGGTCCGCATAGGTCCCATCAGCCAACATCTCCTGGAAGGTCAGGTTGACCAGGTCGGCGAAAAACGGGTCGTTCTGTGGGAAAGCCAGCGCCACGGAGGCGCGGGTGTATTGGGCGGTGATGACCGAACCCGGGAACATCTGTTTTCCCCAGAAAAGCCGGCGTCTCAAATCGGCCACCGTGTCGATCTCGCCCCGCTCCAACGCCGCCACCGCGCCATCGAAACGGTCGTAGGTCTGGAAGGAAAGCGTGAAAGGCGTGGTCGCCCGCAACGCCTCGGCGGCGTCGGTCCACACCACGACGCCTACCGAGCGGCCTTGCAGCGCCTCGACAGCGGTTAACGCCGGGCCATCGGCCGCCCGCACCAGCAGCGCGTGCCCGTCTATGAAGTAGGGCAAGCTAAAATCGGCCTGTTCCTCCCGCTCCTGGGTGTGAATCAAGGCGGTGATGACGACGTCCACATCCCTCGCTTCCACGTGCTGGACGGCGGTATCGGAACGCACCTGGTGGAATTCGACCGCGTCAGCGTCTCCCAACCAGCGCCGGGCGAATTCGCGCCCCATATCGACCCCAAACCCGGCGACCTCTCCTGCGTCGGTGATGTAACCGAACGGCGGCAGGTCGTAGCGCACACCGACGCGCACTTTTCCCAGCGTGCGGATGCGCGCGCCGGTCGTCATCCCCTCCGGAAACGGCGTCGGCGTGGGCTGCGCCGTGGAGATGGGGAGCAGTTCTTCGCCCGTCGCACCGTCCATTTCGCTGCTCACACATGCCGTCAACGTGATCAAGATCAATAGAATTGGCCACAACAGTCGTTTGTTCATATCGCTTGTCGCGTGTCGCTTATCGCGTGTCGCTTATCGCTTATCGCTTATCGCTTATCGCTTATCGCTTATCGCGTGTCGCTTATCGCTTATCGCTTGTCGCTTATCGTGTGTCGCTTATCGCGTGTCGCTTGTCGCTTATCGCTTATCGCTGATTCGCTGATTCGCTCATTCGCTCATTCGCTGATTCGCTGATTTGCTCGTACAATCGGTGTCTCTGAATATAGGCTTCAACGGCGGGCGGGACGAGGTAGCGGATGGGCAGGCCCTCTCGCACGCGCCGCCGGAGGTCGGTGGCGGAAATATCCAGGTGGGGCGCGTCTAAGTATGATAGGCGCGCGGGTAGATTGGGCAAAGCCTGGGTCAACTCGTCTAGATCCACTTCGTAGCCCGGACGTCGCATCACGGCCAACCTGACTTGTTCGAGGATGCCGGCGGGATCGCGCCATGAGAGAAGCTGGGCCAAACTATCGCCGCCCAGCAGAAAAAAGAGCGTCGCGCCCGGATAGTCCTCCCGTAACAACGCGACGGTATCGACGGTGTAATGGGGGCCGTGGCGGTCCAAATCGACGTGGGAGAGCGCGAAAGCGGCGTTGTCCGCGATAGCCGCCCGCGTCATCTCCGCCCGATGGGTCGTGTGGTCGGGGGTCTGCCCGGATTTGAGCGGCTGTCGCCCCGCCGGCGCGAAGAGAACCCGGTCGAGCGCCAATTGCGCCCGCGCGTTTTCGGCCAACGCCAGGTGCGCGTAGTGCGGAGGATCGAAGGAGCCGCCCAGAACGCCGACTCTGGCAGGGGGGCTCGTGGATAGGGGCGACGAAGACACGTTCACACCTCCCAAACGAATTCCCTATCGGCGATGCAGACTGTATCTCCCGGCTGCACGCCGGCCTCCTCCAGCGCCTCCGAGACGCCCATGCGCTCCAACGTGCGTTGGAAGCGTCGCACCGCCTCATCCAGGTTCCACACGGTCGTCTCCGCCATACGTTCCACCCGTGCGCCGCGCACTCGCCACCGCCCCTCGCCATATTCGTCCGCCTCCCATTCGACGAAGAAGGCCCGCTCGTCGTCCGAGAGGCGAAAGACGGGCAGCGTTTCGGGGAGCGGCGCCGCTTCCACGATCTCGTCCAGCATCTGAGAGGCGCGGTAGAGCAGTTCCCGCGTCCCTTCGCGCGCCAGGGCGGAGATAGCCATCGCCGGGTATCCACGCGCCTCAATCGCTTCCTTGATCTCCGGCCAACGCTCGGACACCAACGGATCATCCATCTTGTTAAACGCGACCAACTGGGGCTTATCGACCAAGCGGCGATCGAAGGAGGCCAATTCGTGGTTAATGGCCTCGAAATCGGCCAATGGATCGGTGGCGTAACCATCCAATAGGTGGATCAACACCCGCGTGCGCTCGATGTGACGCAGGAATTCGTGCCCCAGCCCCTTGCCCTCGGCGGCGCCTTCGATGAGGCCGGGGATGTCGGCCATCACGAATTCGGTCTGTGGATCGAGGACGACCACGCCCAGGTTCGGTTGGAGGGTGGTGAACGGATAGGGCGCGATTTTGGGACGGGCGGCCGTCGTCGCCGCCAACAGAGTCGATTTGCCAGCGTTGGGTACACCGACCAACCCGACGTCGGCTAACAATTTCAATTCCAGGCGCAACCAACGCTTTTCGCCCGCCACGCCATGCTCGGCGATACGGGGCGCTTGATTGGTCGACGTCGCAAAGCGCGCGTTGCCGCGCCCGCCGCGCCCGCCTTTCGCCACGACCAGTTCCTGTCCCTCTTCAGTCAAATCGCCCAGTATTTCGCCGGTCTCATCATAAACGACAGCGCCGGGCGGGACCGGTACGCGCACGTCGTCGCCATAAGCGCCGTGCTGTCGCTTGCCCCGCCCGTGTGCGCCATCCTTGGCCCGGAAATGACGCTGCTTGGTGAAGCGGTAAAGGGTGTTGAGGTGACGGTCGACGTAGAGCGTCACGTCCCCCCCCCGTCCGCCGTCCCCCCCGGACGGCCCGCCGTAGGGCACGTATTTCTCGCGCCGGAAGGCGACGCATCCGTCGCCGCCGTCGCCGCCTTGCACGAAGATCTTTGCCTCGTCGAAAAACATCGTCGTTGCTCCCATTCAATCCAATTTGCCCAGGGAAGGAAGGATACCGCAAATGAATAAGATGTCAAGAGGGGGCGCGCTCGTGGTTCCGTTCGTGGTTCGTCAAGTTTCTATTCTACTAAAGGACAAGCGCCCCCGGTTCAGGCAAATCCGAAGGCGCTCGCACGATAGATACAGGCAAAAAGGCGGGGAGGCAGGGATTCGAACCCTGGGTGGAGCTATAAACCCCACAACCGCTTAGCAGGCGGCCCCAATCAGCCACTCTGGCACCTCCCCGGGACTCACATATCCAGTTGTTATGGCGGAGGGAGAGGGATTCGAACCCTCGGTGACCTTGCAGCCACAATGGTTTTCAAGACCATCGCCTTCGTCCACTCGGCCATCCCTCCTCGCGTGAACGGTACTAATGGCTATTATACCATCATTTTTCATTTTGACCACTTGCCGGTCACACGCCCCCTCGACCTGCGCCGGTATATCATTCTGCCCGTGACGCAAATAATGATAGCGCAGAAAGAATTCTATCCACGCATCCAGCGCCTTGCGCCCCACCACCCTATTGAGCGGTTTTACCGTCCCGAACCATATAAAAGCACACGAGAACAAGATAATGATCAGCAGTGTAAAGAGGATGATTCTGCTCACTACGTAGGAGAAAATGAGCCTGGTGATTTTATTCATATTCCTCCCTCTGGATCGCGCGCCGCTTCGTTCCTCCGGTATGCACAACATGACACACATCTCAATAAAGTGGTTCTCTGGGATTTCGCATGGCGAGACCCTAAAGGTTTTGCTCAAGGCCGCGCAAACAACGTTTTTGCCTTAAACAATGACCTTTTTCCATCAAAACCAGCGCAAAAACCTTTAGGGTCTATGATG
>DAOTUC010000198.1:0-14567 GCA_034437315.1 Anaerolineae bacterium | reverse complement strand
CATCATAGACCCTAAAGGTTTTTGCGCTGGTTTTGATGGAAAAAGGTCATTGTTTAAGGCAAAAACGTTGTTTGCGCGGCCTTGAGCAAAACCTTTAGGGTCTCGCCATGCGAAATCCCAGAGAACCCTAAGTTTGAAACACTCAACAATGGCATTAGACTTTGAAAGTCTGAAATCAGCCTAAATGAAAACACACTATTGAATAAAAACCTGCCTGTATATTAGCACATTCAGAGTCAAAAGTCAAAGATTATCGCCTTTACAATTGCAGAAATACAAGAATTAAGGTAAAATATAGCAAGATGTCCAAGGCCCGATACGGTTTAAACCAGCAGTGATCAAAGCCCATCGCAGGCGATTTGTCGCCCCAGAACCGGCTAACCGCTGCCTATCGCGCATAACGCACACAATTAAACCGTTTAATTCCGGCTCAGTCCGGGTTAGGAGCTAATCATGTTACTTCAAGGAAAAATTATCGCAGAATCCCCTATCTATCGAGGAAACGCTCGAAAGACCTTATTCACCCGAGACGACGATGGCGAAGATCGACGTGTATCCTTAGCTGGCGAAATCGGGGGCACGGCGAGCTCTCTGATGGACGCCTTCATTGGCGGGACCGCTGACGGTCGGAACATCGGCTTGCTCAACGAGTTGTGGAAACGCCTGTATGGAGACGGCATGCCCTATAGCCTAATCGAGGACGTCTCCTGTAAATTACAAAAGACCTCATACACCTCAGATCGGTTTTTCGATTTGCGGATGGGCCTCATGCTGGACGAGGACCGCTGGGCGTCGATAGCCAACGCCAACTACAAGATGGAAACGGTCTTCCGTCACGCGACCTTCGACTTCAATATGACAATCAACGATAAGGCGCTCCGGCAGGGCAACAACGCCGCGCGATTATACTACCTCATGGAAGAACTGCGCGCCGAGCGCTTCTGGTTCGGCGCGGGCAAGAGCAAGGGCCTGGGACGCCTCCGCCTGGAGATGGACCTCGCTGAATTGAAACCGGATGCCCCCCCACAAATCCAGCCCGCCGCCAACCACCTCCGAATCACGCTGACCTTCGACGCCACGAATCCCGTGTTGGTGGGATGGAATTGGGGGAAAGTCGAACCCGAGAAACCATCCTTTGCCGCCATCGAGGGACGGCTCCTGATCGCTGCGATGCGAGATCTCCCCACCGAGGTGCGCGAACGCTTGCAAGCCGTGATCGGCGGCCCGATCCTCACGCCAGAGGACTGGAAACAAAAGTTGGCCGACTACCTCCCCCGGACCATCGCCATCTGGCTCCAGGAACAGGGGGCCGAGGAACAGGAAGTCTGGACGCTCTCCCTCTCCGCCCTGAAAAAGTTGCGCAAGGGGCGTTATCCCATCGCCAAACAGGTGGTCAAGGCGGCCGAACCACTGTGCGATCAGCCTTTCCCCAGCAAAGAGGCCGCCGAGGCCGCCTTCGAGGAGGCGCTGGAGGATAAGGCCAACATGGCGGGGCGACTGGTTAAAGTGATGGATTCCCAGCGCGTGACCCGGCGCGAGATCCCATCCGACGTATGGATGGAATTGGTCGAAGGGTTCGGTTTTGACAATGAGTTGAAGGAAGCGCTCACACCGCTTCTGGACGACGAGGCCGCGCTGACGCGACGCCTGGCCCAGGCTTGTCAAGCCGTACTGCCGCGACTCCACCAACAGATCGACCAACAGATCGACCTGCTACAGAGCGACACGTGGGTCGACGAAGAAATCGCCAATCGCGAGGCCCACCTGCGGATCAAAGAAATGTTGTTGAAAGGCGAAATTGACGAGGATCAATGGCGCAGCGCCTCGCCCCCGGAGGGGGTCAGCACCCGCGCCTGGCAGGATTTCCGCGACGAGCACCGCCGGGTGCGCTATCGACATATGACCCATACCAGAAACCTGCGCAAGAGCATCACCAACGACCGCAACTTCATCGCCTTCCTGCAGAACTATCGCAGCCAGGCGCGCCAAGAGCTCGCCCAGTCGTACAACGTCGATTTCCGCGGCGGCGGCCCCTTCAACCGCCAGGTTTCCCGCAAATATGGCAAACCTTACGACACCGTCTTTATGCGTATGTTGAGCTGGACCCCCTCCCAGACCAATGAGGGTGGGTGGGAAATTTACATTCCAGGCAGCACCATCAAGGGCGCTTTCCGCCGGCGCGCCTCCCAGGTGCTGAAGACCTATCTGGGCGAGGGAAGAGATACAGAAATGATGATCCAACGCCTCTTCGGCGCACAGGGGCAGATCGGCCTGGTCTACTTCTCAGACGCCTACCTGGTTGACCCCCACGATCCACACACCGCCTGGTGTTCAATGGACGGCGTGCGAATGAACCCGTCCACCGGGCAACCGATTGAGACCGCCAAATCCGATTACCTCTTCGCCTATGGGAAAGACCTGGTCTTCCAGATTCGCTTAGACCTCCAGGACATCTCTGACGAGGACTTATCCGCCATGGCGCTCTTCTTCCACCTCCTGGATGATTTTCGGCGCGGCGATATCGTCATAGGCGGCGAGAAGACGAGCGGCTTTGGCTGGGTGAAGGCCAAGATGCACGAGTTGACGTGGCTCACGGGCGATCGCGCGGGCGTGACGGACGCGCTCTTCGCCGAACAGGAGCTTAACCTGAAACAGGATGGCCTCTGGTGGCGACTCGACCTGACAGACCAATCGGTGAAGGAGGCGCTGCCCACGCTGCCCACCCTGCCGCTCCAACAATCGGTGCAGCAACCGCCCGTCGCCCAGGAGGGCTTCATCTCCCATCGCTCCTTCGGAGGCCATTGCGGCCTGCTGTTCGTCGAGGCCGAGGTACTGACGCCGCTCCACATTCGGGAGAGCGGCGAGCCATCCTGGACGACAAGGCTCGATGAAGGGCCGGTCAACGGCTGGGACGCATTCTCGATGTCCCCGCCGGCGGCTGCTATGCGACCGGACGATCGAACCTACGCGCTGCCCAGCAAGAGCGTCAAAGGGATGGTCCGCCACATCTACACCATCGCCAGCGACGCCCAGCAGCCTAGCGGCGACCTCAGCCGCCTCAATCCGGCCGATGCGCTCTTCGGCTGGGTGGGCAAAGGGACGAATCAGGCGCTGATGGGCCGCGTCGTTTTCAACTTCGCCACGTTTGAATCGCCAGAACTGGCCTGGTTCAAAGCGCCGTATCCCTACACCGGCTGGCGCTTCGACCCGGTGAAGAGCGAATGGGAAGTGCAAGAAGGACAAGAGACATCCAAGTACCGGATCGCGGAGACCTGGCGTCTGTTCCGGCACAAGCCCCTCCCCTCGCTCGTCAAACGGCTCGACGACTTCACCCCAGACGCCGTCCAGGCCAATTATTTCCGCGCCATCATGCCCAACGCCAAGGCCAAATTCGCCATCCGCTTCTGGAACCTGAATGACGAGGAGTTGAAACGGCTGATGTGGAGCGTCAACCTCCAATCCGGGCTGGCCCACAAAATCGGTCACCATCGGTATCTTGGATTCGGCAGCCTGAAACTGCGGGTGCTGCCAGAGAGCTACCTCATCGACTGGTCAAAGCGATACGCCGACGTGCCAGACGAGGAATGGCAGCGTCCCATTGACGTCGAAACGTGGATCGACCACCACGTCATCTCCCATTACGTCGCTCTGATGAAAGCGCTTGATGTTGGCGCCCTTTGATTGGATCCGCCTCGCCCACACCGGTTCTGAACTCCTGGCGACACTCGCCTACCTGGAGGCGCATCCGGCGATCACTGAGGAAGCAGGGGGGCTTGCGGCGCCTTTGACGGCGCTGCATCCTCCCTGCGAGCGCTGTTGGACCTACCCGCGAGCCACGCCAATGGCCCGCTATTGCCCCACATGTCGGGCCATACGCAAGCGGACGAGAGCGGTCTATCACACGTCCCTCTACACCACCTTTGTCTGGGGCTACGTGACTCAATTGCCGCGCCAACTTCGCGACAATCAGCGTTCCACTGCCGCATCCGATCCATCCGCGTTGGCCCTCGCCGCCTACGTCCACGACGACCGTCACTTCTTAGTCGCGCTGCGCCGTCGCAAACTCAAGCCCTGGCTGCAAGAATTGATGCTCTACAACGGCGCTGACCTCAAAGGACTGCTCCAGATCTTCCCCAGCACCGGCAAAAAATCGCCAGGGATGCATCAACTCCTGATCCGCATCGTGCACCACGAATCCCGTTTCCCCCCCGACCAGCTCCGTGTGCGCTTCCTGGCGGCCCCTCACTACGTCTTTCACCTGCACGACTATGACCGTGAAGGCGTGTTGACCTTTGGCGTGGCCGATTTCATCAGCGTCCTGGAGATGGCGTCTGTATTTCGCACCATCCTGTTACCCGACGAGCAAAAGATGTTACGCTCGTTATTAAAGGCGGATGATATGGCAAAAGCGCAATTCTACTGGGGCCGGTTGCTCCATATGTTGAGCGACGAGGCCAAGGATATGTTGAACGCCTGGCGCGTTCGCACTTGGTCAGAGGCGCAGGTGGACCTCCTCTACCGTTTAAGCGATTATGTTAACTATTACTGAAGCGATCAACCTCATCCGCTACCTCGTCGTCCTGCGGCCCCGTCAGACGTTGGTCAAGCTGGACAACTGTTTCGTCAACGAGCTCTCGGAAGCGCTGGGCGGCGCCATCTCAACCCAGTCGCCCACGCGAGAAGCCCACGAATGGCAGCGCACGCGGCAATTGTGGGAAGCGCGCTACATGCACAATGAGAAAGCCGCCGCCCTGCTGGCAGAAAACCCGCTGCTCAGCATCCCGCCCGCGCCATGGCCCATCGAGGCGATTTTCTTCCCCTACCCGGTCAAGCAGATCTACGGTCAGGGCGAGCCGATTTTATGGGAACTCAAGCTTTTGGGACAGGCGGCCGATCACGGTTTCTTCCTGGAGCGCATCCTGCCGGCTATGGAGGCGACGGCTACTCATCCGCCGGAAGGAATGAAGAGTAAAAGCGTCGCGTTCTGGGGACACTATCAAATTGACGCCATCTACGCGGCGCGCGGCGCGCGCTGGGAGCCCTTCGTCCAGGAAGGGGAGTTGGACTTTGACCACTACCCGACGCCGGTGCAATGGCGGGACGGGCTCGAATTGGGCGCCCAGGAAGATTACACGCGCCCCCGCCAACTCCTGGTCTGGCTTACGCCCTTCGATTTAGGGCCGCAGCCCTACGCCCCTCCCAAGCACGGACACCATCGAAAGAAAATCCCGCGCAGACACCTCCCAACCGTCGAGGACTTGATCCAGGCTTTGATGAGGCGAGTGGCCCATCTCTTGCCCGATAAATACGCCACGCCAGAGGATGCGTGGGCTTTGCTCCCAGAAGAGGAACAGAAACACGTTCAAGAGGCTATCGACGGCTTGCGGCAGCGATCAACCAGTCAGAACTACCAGATTGAAGCGGTCCCAAGTGGAAGTTTCGGCCGCTGGATCGGTAAGCAGAGATTCGCCATCCCCATCCCGGAGGTGTTGCTGCCCTATCTGGAGCTGGCGTCAATCCTGCACGTGGGTCATCACACCCACTTTGGATGTGGGACGTTCATCCTCCGCTGAGATAAGCGGGCGCGCCTGACCCCGGCGCGTTCACGTATCGACCAACACGTCAGCCTTATCCGGCGTCTTGAATTTGAACCAGATCGGAATGATCGAGAACAACATCGCCCCGGCCGTCAACTGGAACGGCAGACGTGGGTTGAAGCGTCGCCACAGTTGCGCGCCGATCGCGGGCGCTGGCAGCGAGAAGATCCCCAGACTGCTGTGCAATAGCCCGAAGGCGATGCCGCGCAATCGTTCCGGGACCGCCTTGCTGGTCAACGATTGGTAGGCCGGCCCGCTCACCCCTACGCCCAGGCCGAATAAGGCCCAGGCCAGTATGTAACCCACATAGACGCGAGCGCGCACAAAGACGAGCAAAGCGACAAAATTAAAAGCGTGTCCCAGAGCAATCGCCGTCCGCTCCCCCTTGTGATCCGCCAACCAACCGGCGGGAATGTTCGCCGCCATGTTACAGACGCCGAAGATGGAAACCAACCATCCGATCTGCTGGGCGTTTAACCCGCCGATCTCCTCCATGTAGAGCGGCAAGAGGTCAAACGAGAGGGAAGAGGAGATGTCGCTGATGCCGTCGGAGATCATAATCCAGGTAAACAACCCCCCGGATAGGATGATGCCCACGATCACACCGACGTTGGCGCGCAAGCTGTGGAACGTGAGCTGTTTCGGGTGCGCCTCGCTGCACCGCGCCGCCGCGCGCGCCATACCCAGGCGGATGAGAGTCGCCGCCGCATAAATCGCGCTGGCGCAGGCGATCATGATTTTAAATCCGTATAGATCGGTCAACCAGCCGCCCAACGGCGGACCGACCACCGCGACGACGCCAAAGATGGTCTGCGTGATGGCGAAGACGCGGGCGCGCGTGTCGAGGGATGATTGCTCGGCGATGAAGGCGGAAAAACTGGGGCCGAATCAGCGAGCGGGTCATCGCGCTTAGCCCCTCGCTCAACAACACCCACTGCCAGGTTGGCGCAAGCAACAGGCCGCCGTAAGAGAGCAAGCCCGCGAGGCTGCCCAGCGCCATACTGCGCAAACGACCGAGCGAATCGGAAATCCAGCCGCCGAGAATCTGTAACACGAGCGGGAAAATGCGCGAGAGGGTGAAGAAAACGCCCACCTGCACCACATTCGCTTCGAGCTCCGTCAGGTAGAGCGGCAACAACGGCCCATACATATTCCCGCCAACGTTCGCCAGTACCATGCCGAGCATAAAGAGCTTGAGCTGATTGTTCAATAATGGCTGTTGCGCCGATCCGCAAGATTCTACAGATTCTTTAGTCATCGAGAAATTGAAGCTGGTGATAGGAAAAGTCAGCAATCGTTAGCATAACGCCCACTATTGTAACACGCAGACCTGTAAGAGGCAATCTGATCACAGGACAAGGCGAGTACGGGAAGGTTGAAATTTTTCTTCGCTTTATTAGCCACTTTGCGGTATAATATTATGCCGTGGTGTAACGGCTCAAGGGAGTGGCTGTAGTTGGTTCCGAGGTCTGTTCCGACCGAGCCACGAGCTCAACAGCCGCCCTCATCAAACTAGTCTGTGGAGGCACTCTTGTGGAAATAGGCGCAATACAATCTGTAGACATCGACCACGAGATGCGTAGCGCGTACCTGGATTACGCGATGAGCGTCATCGTTTCGCGCGCGCTGCCCGACGTGCGCGATGGCCTCAAACCGGTCCAAAGACGCATCCTCTACGCGATGCACGACATGGGAATCGTCCCCGGCTCGCCCTACAAAAAATCGGCCCGCATCGTGGGCGAGGTGTTGGGCAAATACCATCCCCACGGCGATTCCGCGGTCTACGAAGCGATGGCCCGTATGGCCCAGGACTTCTCGCTGCGCTACCCCCTGGTAGATGGACAGGGGAACTTCGGCTCGATTGACGGCGACAGCCCGGCCGCGATGCGCTATACCGAGGCCCGCATGAACCGCCCCGCCGCCGAGCTCCTGCTAGATATAGCGAAGGACACCGTCGATTGGGTCGACAATTTCGATGGAACGTTGCAAGAACCATCCGCGCTCCCCTCCCGTATGCCCAACCTGATGATCAACGGCTCCTCTGGCATCGCCGTCGGTATGGCGACCAACTTCCCCCCCCACAATTTGAACGAGGTCTGCGACGCCCTGACCTATCTGATTGAGCATTGGGACACCGTGGACGACATCCCACTGGAAGATCTGATGACGTTCGTCGAGGGACCCGACTTCCCGACCGGCGGTATGATCGTCGGACGCGAGGGCATCGTCCAGGCCTATGCCACCGGGCGGGGGCGCATCATTATGCGAGCGATGACGCACATCGAGGAAATGCGCGGCAATCGCCACCGCATCGTCGTCACCGAGATCCCCTATATGGTGAACAAGACCACCTTGCTGGAACGGATCGCCGCCCTGGTGCGCGAGGGCAAACTCGATTCAGTCTCCGACCTACGGGACGAGTCGGACCGGCGGGGGATGAGCATCATCATTGAGTTAAAGCGCGGGGCGCATCCACACAAGACGCTCAATCAACTCTTCAAATACACGCCGCTCCAATCGACCTTCGGCGCACAATTATTGGCGCTGGTGGATGGCGAACCGAAATTGCTCACGCTCAAGCGGGCGTTGCAGCTCTACATCGAGCACCGCCGCGAGGTCCTGACCCGGCGCACCGAGCATGAACTGGAGAAAGCTCGCCAACGCGCCCACATCCTGGAAGGGCTGAAAATCGCGCTGGATCACCTGGACGCCGTGATTAAGACCATCCGTCAATCGCCCGATGCGACGACCGCCCGCGAACGCCTGATGTCCAACTTCGATCTATCGGAGGCCCAGGCCCAGGCAATCCTGGATATGCAATTGCGTCGCTTGGCGGCGCTGGAACGCCAGAAGATTGAGGACGAATACCTGGCCTTGATCCAGCAGATCGCTTACCTGGAAGACCTGTTAAACTCACCGCGAAAAATTCTCTATCTCATCAAGGGCGATTTGGCCGAGGTCAAACAGGCCTATGGCGACGGCCGCCGCACGCGCATCCTCCTGGAAGACGCCAGCCTCGACGAAGAGGATCTAATCGCCGAAGAAGAAGTGCTGGTGACGATCACGGAACGCGGTTACATCAAGCGTGTGCCGGTAGACGTCTATCGCTCGCAAGGCCGCGGCGGACGGGGAGTGATCGGGATGAGCACGCGAGAAAAGGACGACATCCTCCACTCGCTGACGGCGGGGACGTTGGACTCAATTCTCTTCTTCAGCAACCAGGGCAAGGTCTACCAGGAGCGCGTTTACCAGATCCCGGACGCCGGTCGCACCGCGAAGGGCGTGCTCCTGGCTGGCATCATCTCGCTGGACGCCGAGGAGCTGGTCACGGCGGCGATTTCCATCCCGGACTTCGATCGAGCGGGCTATCTGACAATGGTCACGCAGATGGGGCGGGTCAAGCGCACCGAGTTGAGCGAGTTCAGCAGCGTGCGCCCCAGCGGCCTGATCGCCATCAACCTGGACGATGACGGGGGGGACGAATTGGGATGGGTGAAACTGACTCACGGAAACGAGGAATTGATCGTCGTCACCCAGCGAGGTCAAGCGTTGCGCTTCCGCGAGAAGGAAGTGCGCTCCACCGGCCGCAACGCGATGGGGGTCTACGCCATCAAGCTGGAGGAAAACGATCGCGTGGCAATGGCCTGCGTAGTCGATCCAGAGGGGGATCTACTCACCATCACCGCCAAGGGATATGGCAAGCGCACGCCGTTGAGCGAATTTCGGGCGCAAGGGCGTTACGGCAAAGGCATCCGCTGTATGAGCCGGCGACTCGGCCGCACCGGCCCCATCGTAGCCGCCCGCGTGGTCAAACCCGACGAGGAGATCACCATCATCTCGGCGAATGGCATGGTGTTGCGCACGAACGTATCCGACATCCCCCAGATGGGCCGGGCCACGATGGGCGCCAAGGTGATCGACCTGAAAAAGGGCGATGAGGCGTCGGCTATCGCCGTGGTCAATGGCAACAACAGCGACAACGGCGATACGGCGAAATCCGGATAGTGAGCCAGAGCCAGAGATAGAGGATACTGTGAGGAAGGAAACAGAAAATGCGGCCTAGGCTATACGAGCGCCGGCCAGGGCAGACGTTGGCGTTTCTGCCGGAACCGGAGATCGATACGCTGGCGGAGACGTTGGTGGCTTTCGCCAACTCCGACGGCGGCGCCATCGTCATCGGCGTGAGTGAGGCGGGCAAGATCACCGGCGACGTGTACGCCGACGAGGTCGAGGCCGCGCTCCGGGCCGCCGTGCGCCAATGCCGGCCGCCGGTCGAAGCGCGCTGGCACCAGGCGGCCGCCAAAGACGACCTGGCCTTCGCCATCGTCGTCACACGCAGCACGGAGCTCCACAGCCTGACCGACGGGCGCGTATTGGTGCGGGCTGGGGCGAAGAATCGCCCACTCAGCGGCGACCAGATTCGCCAATTGGCGGCGACCAAATCGACCGGCGAGTTTGAGGCCGAGACGGCGCCGGGCGCACAGCGCGAAGATCTGGACGATGAGATTGTCACGGAATTTCTGGAGAAATGGCAGGAGCGCCAGCACCGAGAGTGGAAACGGAAAATTGACGATCTGTTGAAACAGATGGGCGCGCTGAACGACGCCGGTCAACCGACGATAGCCGGGGTGCTGCTCTTCGCCCGCCATCCCCAGGCGTTCCTGCCCCAGAGCGGGTTGACGTTCGTCAAATTCATCGGGACAGAGCCGCGCGGGGAATCGGGGCAGCCGGGCTACGGTCGCCGCGAGGAGATCAGCGGTCACCTGGCCCGCATCATCCAGCGCACGTGGGGAGTCGTCGGGGAAGAAATGCGCATCGGCGCGGTGGTCAAAGGGCTGGAGCGGGAGGAGCGGACCGAATACCCGGTCTCGGCCGTGCGAGAGGCGCTGGTCAACGCCGTCGCGCATCGGGATTACCGGTTGGGCGGGCGACGGATCGAAGTGCGGATGTTTACCGATCGGTTGGAGGTCGTCAGCCCCGGCGGCTTACCCGGTTTCATCACCGTCGATAACATCGTCGAGGAGCATTTCTCGCGCAACCCGCGCCTGGTGACCGGCCTCTACCAATGGGGTTACATTGAGGAGTTGGGTCTGGGCGTGGATCTGATGATTGAGGAAATGGTGCGGGCGGGGCATCAACCGCCGGAATTCCGCGACACCCCCTACTCCTTCACCGTCACGCTCAAGAATCGGCTAGAGCGGGAACCTATGCCGGCCTGGACCCGCACGATGAATGAGCGACAGGCCAAAGCGCTGGCCTACGTGCAGGAAACCGGGCGCATCACCAATCGTGAATACCGCGACCTCTGCCCCGACGTGAGCTCAGAGACGCTACGCCTGGATCTGGTCGACCTGGTCGAGCAAGGGGTCCTGCTGAAAATCGGGGCGAAAAAGGGGACGTACTACATCCTCAAGTAGTATCCTCAATAACTTGGGGTGAATCTGTTCGTAGTGCGCGCGCTAGATAGCGGCTTCGGTGCGCTTTTAGGGGCGCTGAAGCGCCTACTACGAACAAGCCCCCGGCATCAGGCGACATCCTCACGTAGTCGTCGGGAAAAGCTCCCCCACAGCGACCGCAAAGTCCGCCAGCAACTGAGAGCGCAGCGTATCCCCGGTGCCGAAGCGGTCCAACAGCGCGTAACGGCCCCCCTGCAACGTGAACACATCCACGGTGCGCTCATCCGGATCCACGATCCAATACTCCCGCACGCCGACCGCCGCGTAGAGAGCGAACTTGTCCCGCCGGTCGTCCAACCAGTTGGAGGGCGAGAGCACCTCGACGGTCAAGTCGGGCGCGCCCTCGATGGCCCGCCGGGTGACGATGTCCATCCGCTCGGCGGCGACGAAGACCAAATCGGGCTGCACCGGTTCCGCCTTGCCGGGGATCACCACGTCAACCGGCGCCGGAAACACCTCGCCGACGGGGTGTTGATCCAAGAAATTAAAAATCGCAGCACTTAGCCGCATGATAATCTGTTGGTGGATCGGCGACGGGGCCGGGTTCATAATCAACCTCCCATGGATCACTTCATATTGCCAGCCATCATCCGGCAAGCGCAGGTAGTCGGCGTAGGTCCATTCTCCCTGGATAGGCGTTTTTCTGATTTCCGCCGCCTCAATGGGAGCCGATTTGGTCAAAACAGCCATTCGTACACCTCCTACTCGATTGGCCTGCGGCGCGCCATAGCACACCGCAGCGTCACAGATACCCCGCTTGGATTTATTTTACCTGATGGATGAGAATAGAGCAAGCGAGAAAATGCAGCGGTTCCCAGCGATGCATCGCCAGGAGTCGCGTTTGACCTTGCGCAGCGCAACGTGTCCAATCCCTGGATCTCTCCTGAGCAAGCGCAATTTCCCCGCCAGGGCAAAGTTAAAGTGATCTTTACCTCGTTTTAAACTTCTCTTAATAAAAGGCGTGTAGAATTTAGGCGATCTATGTAACATTACGTAGCCTCGGAGGGAGGTGTGTGACAGTGAGCGCCCAGTCCCCCTTCATATCAAGCCCCTTCATCAAGCAATGGCGAATGGCGACGGTACACAATTGTTCACTCCAAACGTGGGAAAGGAGGCTGTGACTCAATAACCATAGACCATCTTACTCCATTCTCCCCCATCATAGAATCATAGACCCGCATGGAATAAAAGTCGTCTAAACGTCATTGTGTGATACAATAGGCACAACAACAACCCGGTGGTTCGCCATACATCAAAGTGAAGACAATGTGAAGACAACGTGGACGCGCTGGTCGTTGCGCCCTTTAGTTCTAGCTTGTCCAGGTTAGGAGAACTCCAACAATGAAGCATCGAAAACAACACGTCACGATTTTGAACGGCATGCGCGCAGACAACTCCCCAACGGCAGCCCTGCACACGGCGCTGGTCAATGCGCTGACCGCGCGCAACTGGCGCATCACTCCCTTTGTTCTGAAGGACAAGGAGATCCGCCCCTGTCTCGGCTGCTTCGGCTGCTGGGTGCAAACGCCGGGCCGGTGCGTGCTACACGACGCCGACGACATCGCCGCCAGCGTCGTGCAAAGCGAGCTGGTGATTTACCTCACACCGGTCACTTTCGGCGGCTACTCATCGGAACTGAAAAAGGCCGTCGATCACTTGATCCCCAACATCCTGCCCTTCTTTGCAAACGTCGATGGCGAGACGCACCACAAACCGCGCTACAAACGCTACGCCAAACTGCTCGTCGTCGGCGTGACGCCGGAGCGCGACGCGACCAGCGAGGCGATCTTCAAAAAATTGGCGGAGCGCAACGCCATCAATATGTGGGCGCCGGCGTGGCAGGCCCACGTGCTGACGCACGCGCAGATCGCCAACGGATTGGAAACGACCATAACCGCCTGGTTCGACGCCCTGGAGGTGCGCGCATGAAAGCTGTCTTACTCATCGGAAGTCCGCGCCTGAAGAAGAGCGCTTCGTTCACACTCGGCAATTATCTGCTGGATCGATTGGCCGCGCGCGACGTGACGGGGGAGACCCGCTTCGTCCAACGCGATGTGCACACCGACGAAACGCGGGAGGCTCTGACCGCCGCCGTCGCCCAGGCCGATCTCGTCATCCTCAGCGCGCCCCTCTACGTGGACAGCCTGCCCGCCCCGGCGACGCGGACCCTGGAGGTGCTGGCGCAACGGCTCGACGCGCGCGAGCGCCCGGCGCGCCAGCAGTTTGTGGCCATCATCAACTGCGGCTTCCCCGAGGCGGCGCACAACGACGTGGCCCTGGCGATCTGCGAGCAGTTCGCGCGCGCGGCGGGATTTGCGTGGGCCGGCGGGTTAGCGTTGGGCGCCGGCGAGGCCGTCAAAGGTCGCCCGCTGACCGAGTCGGCGGGTGTGGCGCGCAACGTCATCGCCGCGCTGGATCAGGCAGCGGAGGCGCTGGCGCAAGGCGAGACAATCCCCCACGAAGCCCAGGCGCTGATGCGGAAACCGCTGATTCCGCCGTGGATGTACCGCACTATGGGCCAACTCGGCTGGGTCATCCAATCTCGCCAACACGGGCAATTTGGGAAGTTGCGTCAGCGTCCATGGGCCGCATCAACGAATGACTGATCAAGGAAAGGGTCGATTTAACAACCGTTAGAGAGAGGAGAAGAAACATCAGCACGATGAAAGCATTAGTCATTTACGATTCCGCTTATGGCAACACAGAGAAGGTCGCTCAGGAGATGGCCGAGGCGCTGAGTTGCGAGGCCCGCCGCGTCACGGAGGTGCAGCCGGCGCAGTTGACGGGCATGGACGCGCTGATTGTCGGATCGCCGACGCAGAAATTTCAACCGCTCAAGCCCATCAAAGATTTCCTGAAGGAGATCCCAGCGGGACAACTCGACGGCGTTAAAGTCGCCTCCTTTGACACGCGAATCGCGTTGGAGGACGTAAACTCCGCCATCCTCAACTTCTTCGTCAAGCTCTTCGGCTACGCGGCCGAACCGATTGGTAAACGGCTCACGAAGAAAGGCGGCGAATTGGCGATGCCGCCGGAGGGCTTCTACGTCGAGGGGACGGAAGGCCCGCTGAAGGAAGGTGAGCTGGAGCGCGCAGCGGCGTGGGCGGAGCAGATTGTAGAAGCGTAGCGATCTCTCAACGCCCGGCAGCGAAAAGCCCCACCATAAAGGTGGGGCTTTTTTAGGAGAGGGTGCAGCTCGTCACACCTCAATCGCTGCGCAACACCAGCGGCAGATAGACCGAGAACCAGGGACCCTCTGCGCCGTGCTCGAACCTCAGCACCCGGTCATCCAACTGGGGATCGGCGCCCGCCACCCACAGGCTTTCGGTGATGTGCGCGGTCTGCCACGTGCCGCTCAGCACAGTGAAGGTCTTGGTGATGACATGCCAGGTGTCCGATGCGCCATCTATCACGCGCCAGGTCAACGTGCGGCCTTCTAGCGTGACCTCGCCGGTCTCGGTGATGCCGTCCGTGAGTTCCAGTGACGCGGTCCACGTCTCCACCAGCGTGAAGG